>NZ_DBNG01000014.1:1680-133907 GCF_002299105.1 Methylophaga sp. UBA678 | reverse complement strand
CGAGCTACCAGGCTGCTCCACCCCGCACCTGATTAAGCAATGCATTATACATACCAGTTCATGGTGACGCAAGCCTTATTCTAATTTTCTTTTAGTTTACGCGTCAGTGTGTTTCTACCCCACCCCAATAATTTGGCTGCTTCCTGACGTTTACCTGCTGTTTTCTCGAGAGCAACTTCCATCAGTAAATGCTCGATAAGTGGAACAACATCTGCCAGTGCACCTTCCTGTCCAGTCAAAGCCTTGTTTGCTGCCCATTGTCTGAACAACTGTTGCCAGTCACCGCCTTGTCTACCATTATTGGCATCTATTGTTTCTGTAGAGAGTTCGACAGGCAAATCATCCATCTGAACGACTTGCCCAGGTGACATAACCGTCAGCCAACGACACGTATTCTCTAATTGTCGAACATTTCCTGGCCATGGTAATTGGGATAAATACATCTCCACATCAGTTGCAACTGATTTCGTTGACATATTTAATTCTTTAGCAGCCTTATTCAGAAAATAAGCAACCAAAGCCGGAATATCCTCTCGACGTTCACGAAGTGATGGAATATGAATACGAATGACATTCAGCCGATGAAATAAATCTTCACGGAAATCGCCTCGCTCAACAAGCTTTTCAAGATTTTGATGGGTTGCGGCAATGATTCGAACATCTACTTTGACTGCACTATGTCCACCAACTCGGAAAAACTCACCATCTGATAGCACACGCAAGAGTCGTGTTTGTAGCTCGATAGGCATATCCCCGATTTCGTCTAGGAATAAGGTACCGCCATTAGCTTGTTCAAACCGACCTTTTCGCTGGACATGCGCGCCGGTGAAGGCCCCTTTTTCATGCCCAAACAATTCTGATTCGAGTAGCTCTTTGGGGATTGCAGCCATGTTTAAAGCAATGAAAGGACCATGCTTTCTCGGGCTATGACGATGCAGTGCTTGAGCAACTAATTCTTTCCCTGTTCCTGACTCCCCATTCACCATGACGGTGATATTTGAACGCGCCAGTCGTCCGATCGCTCTAAAAACCTCCTGCATTGCAGGAGCTTCACCAACAATATCTGTGCCGATATTTACATTTTCAGCGGGCTCGCTATTCTGTTCACGACTATGACTGATGGCACGTTGGACTAGCTCAACCGCCTCATCAACATCAAATGGTTTGGGTAAATATTCAAACGCCCCAC
Source organism: Methylophaga sp. UBA678 (assembly GCF_002299105.1). Classification (NCBI taxonomy): domain Bacteria; kingdom Pseudomonadati; phylum Pseudomonadota; class Gammaproteobacteria; order Thiotrichales; family Piscirickettsiaceae; genus Methylophaga; species Methylophaga sp. UBA678. The sequence continues at coordinate 132,718 of NZ_DBNG01000014.1, read as the reverse complement.
CTTCGTATACAGATACGGCACTATCCAAATCAGAATAGGCCGTCATAATGATCACCGGTAACTCTGGGTAGCGTTCTTTAATTTCAGATAGAAGTTCAAGACCATCAATACCAGGCATTCTGATATCGCTGATTAATACATCCGGTCTTTGTTCACGACCTTGTTTTAGCTCATTAAGTGCGATATCACCGGTTTCAAAAGCGCGAACTGTAATATCAACCACTTCCAATGCTTTTTGTAAAACCCACCGAATTGATCGGTCATCATCAACAATCCAAGCTATCGCTCTGCTAGCGCTCACGTCCAAACTCCAAAGGAAATGTTACGGAAAAAATAGTTTGTCCAACTTTGCTGGAGCAACTGACTGTTCCACCATTGCGTTGCACTAAGTTCTGTACCAAATACAACCCAAGTCCTGTTCCATCAGCTCTTCCAGTAACTAAGGGATAAAACAAACTATCTTGAAGAGATTCGGGGATGCCAGGGCCATTGTCTTCAACCTCAACTAACACCCCTAAACGGTAATATTGTTTTTCAATGGTGATATTTCGCTGTATCCGGGTCCGAAGGATAATTAAACCTACGCCATGCATAGCTTGAACAGCATTTCTCACAATATTGAGAAAAATCTGAATCAGCTGGTCAAAATCAGCGAAAAGATCTGGAATACTCGGGTCATAATCAATCTTAAACTTAAGTCGTTCATCAACTTCAATATCCACCAATTGGCGAACATGCTGAAGAATTTCATGAATGTTGGTATGTCGTTTCTCAGGTTGCTGATTTGGTCCCAGCATTCTGTTCATCAAGTTCTGTAGACGATCCGCTTCCGTGATAATGATACGTGTGTATTCTTTTAAATCTTCAGAGTCTAGCTGTCTCTCAAGTAATTGTGCCGCACCACGTAAACCGCCTAATGGGTTTTTTATTTCATGGGCAAGGCCACGCACGACTTGCTGTTGAGTGTGAAGATTTTCATCCCTACTGATCCTTTGTTGATAATCAAGTAATGCAAGTTCAAGAATGACATAAGAATCATCTGTATCCAGTACCTTAATAGAGCAATCTACAAGTACTTCACCGCTGGCCGGCAAAAACAAATGGACTTCACGCTCAATCAAAGCTTGACCTGTGGATACCACTCGTTCAAGTGATTTAAAAAGCTTTTTTTCGCCTGGAAGTAGGGTTTGTAGAGGAATGTTTTCAGCTTGGCGCTGGCTAATTTCAAATAAAATTTCAGTTGCTGTGTTGATATAACTAACCCGTAAAGCTGAATCTAAGATCAGCACGGAAGTAGATAAACTTTCCAATACATCATTGCTGTTGAAAGTATTGTGACTCATAGTGGTAACACTCATATTCATGCGTAATTTGATAGCAAAAAACGCTCCACATTTGAGCACTATCAAAATGTTTAAAGTTAAGCTATTGATTGCTATAGAAACAAGGTTAAGTTGTCCTCGAACAACTCATTGACACCACTTAATTGTATCTCTTTTATGCACCAGAGAAGTGCATACAGAAATGCTTCAATTTGCTGAAGAATTGTTGAGTTTAGATGCCCGGTGCAGATGGAATACAATACTTTCGCTAAGCAACTCTTGACCATTAGCATCAATAAGCTTGGCCACAAGCTCATGCGAGCCCCTGCTGAGGTTACTGAACTGATAGGTTAATGTGGTCTGGGGCTCACCTACAGTTTGTCCATCAAGAAATAGCTGAATACCATCACCTCTTTCCTGGCTCAAAGCAGGCTCCACGCTTAAGGTCACTGTGACATCTCCATCGTTGACCCAGATACTCTCATTAGCTGCTGGCGCAGTGATGGATAGTTGATAGTCTGGAACCGGTGACGTGTCCTGTTCGACGTTTTCATTCATTGACGTGACAGGCTCAACATCGGGAGAGGAGTATGTCGTTGATGCAGGAAGTTCAATGAGCTCAGCACCTGGTCTTTCTTCATCAGAAAAAACAACTGTTCCGCTGGGATCTACCCAGCGATAAATTGCTGTTAGCCCTTGCGTGCTGAATAATAAGAAGAAAATCAGGTATATAACTCTCATTCGCTCAGCATATTCCACTGTGGAATTTACCGCAACTCACAGATATAAAAAAAGCGCCCCGAAAGGCGCTTTTTTGTTAGCTTCATCACATAAGTGATTAAACACTGTAGTACAAGTCGTATTCCACTGGATGAGTTTCCATACGGATACGTGTAACTTCTTCCATTTTTAATGCAATGTAAGCATCAATCATATCATCAGTAAATACACCACCTTCTGTTAAGAAAGCACGGTCTTCACTTAGTGAATCAAGTGCTTGATCCAGTGAGTGACATACTGTTGGAATTTCTGCTGCTTCTTCTGCTGGTAAGTCATACAGATCTTTATCCATCGCATCACCAGGATGGATTTTGTTTTTAATACCATCTAAGCCAGCCATCAACATTGCCGAGAATGCCAGGTACGGATTCGCTGTTGGATCAGGGAAACGCACTTCAATACGACGACCTTTAGGATTGTTGACGAAAGGAATACGGATTGACGCAGAGCGGTTACGTGCAGAGTAAGCCAACATAACTGGCGCTTCAAAACCAGGAACAAGACGTTTGTAGCTGTTTGTTGATGCGTTGGTAAAGGCATTCAGTGCACGAGCATGTTTGATGATACCACCGATGTAGTACAGTGCTGTTTCTGATAAGCCACCGTATTTGTTACCAGTGAATTGGTTTTCACCATCTTTTGAGAACGATTGGTGAACGTGCATACCACTACCGTTATCACCGACGATTGGTTTTGGCATGAATGTCGCTGTTTTGCCGTAGGCATGAGCCACATTATGTACAACATATTTCAGCGCTTGAACTTCATCCGCTTTTTTGACTAAGGTATTGAATTTAACACCAATTTCGCACTGACCAGCAGTGGCAACTTCATGGTGATGAACTTCAACTGATAAGCCCATTTCTTCCATAGTCAAGCACATTGCTGCACGAATATCATTAAGAGAGTCAACAGGTGGTACAGGGAAATAGCCGCCTTTTACTTTTGGACGGTGACCTTTGTTACCGTCAGCAAAGACTTTTTCAGTATTCCAAGCAGACTCATCTGAGTCGACTTTAAAGAATGATCCTGACATGTCACTGCCCCAACGAACATCATCCAGGATGAAAAATTCTGGTTCAGGACCAAAGAAAGCAGTATCGCCAAGGCCTGTCGATTGCAGGTAAGCCTCTGCACGTTTTGCCACACTACGTGGGTCACGCTCGTAACCTTGCATTGTTGCAGGTTCAACGATATCGCAACGGATAATCAACGTGTTGTCATCCATAAATGGATCCATCACTGCTGTTTCAGGATCCGGCATTAAAATCATGTCTGATTCATTAATACCTTTCCATCCAGCAACAGAAGAGCCATCGAACATTGCGCCTTCTGTGAAGGTATCTTCTTCAATAGTGTGTGCAGGGTAAGAAACATGTTGCTCTTTACCACGCGTATCGGTGAAACGGAAGTCAACAAATTTGACATCCTCATCTTTGATCATTTGAAGCACATTTTCGACTGACATTTAACTTCTCCAATTTTTATAAACTGCACTTTTCTTAGTGCAAACTAAACACGCGACACAATACAGCAGAAATCACGCCAACTTTCACTACATAAAAAAATCAACTATTTAGGTGCATTCGCACCAGCGACAGGCACCTAAATAGTGCATATTAACTCACTACTGCACAATATTGGTGCTATGCACCAACTCGAACCGTAATAATAAGTTCATCATCATTCTGTTGCGTGGCGATAACTTCATGACCATTAATTCGTGCCCACGCCGGTATATCGTGTAAAGCACCTGGATCTGTACAGATCACATCCAGTTCATCCCCATGACTCATCTGTTTAATCTGATTCTGGGCTTTGATGACAGGTAATGGGCATAGCATCTTACGAGCATCTAAGGTCTGCTTACTCACACATACCACTCCTGTAAAACCTGTTCAGCAGAGAGTGGAGGTGTTTTTATCTGTAAATTTCCTTGTTTGGGTAAAGCGATATCAAGTTCGACCTCATCCGCCATACGCCCCTGTCCAAAACGCGCAACAATACCCGCTGCAAGCTCATATTGTTCTTCATCCAATTTACCGTCAACCAATGCCATAGGACCACTGTGGCTGAGAGCATGAATACTGATAAATTCTTTTCGATAACCTTCCAGAAACTTACTTTCACCGGCATCACGCGCGATGATAAGCTTAAATTCTGCACTGGGGCGAATATGTCTGCCCACTTTCAGCAGCATAATATCGTCCATTTCATATTCTCTGCTATTGCGTGCTTTCCATAAGTCGACCAACTTATCTGAATAGCTTTTATCTGTCAGGAAACAACAACCACCTGCCGGACTAGCGAAATCCGTCAAGCCAAACTCTTTCGCTAAAGCTATCTGAGGTTTTCTATTGCGTCCATGAAAGCCATAAAGCTTGCTACGATCGACCCAACCTTCTCGCTCCGGTAAAGTCTCAGGCAGATTTTTGGCACACAATGGTCTGAGTAGTAAGTCATCAGCGCCAGACTCTTCAGAGATAATTGGCATAGTCGATTTACGCTGCGACATGGGACGTTGACCAATCACTTCTCCAGTGATGATGAAATCAAAGCCATTGTGATGATTTTCTTTTATCCACTCGACCGCTTTACTCACCATAAATATTTTACAATCGAGGCATGGGTTCATATTGGCCCCATAACCATGCTTAGGATTCAATAGAACGTCTTTGTATTCTTCTATGACATCTACGATGTGTAATTTAATGCCGAGTTGTTCAGCCACCCAGAGTGCATTGTTTCGTTTTTGTTTATCTTTGTCTTGATTACGAATGGCGTGAGTATGGCCTTCGACACAAAAACCGGTATAAAAATTAATACCCTCTACTTCAATACCTTGTTCCTGCATGACCCGAACGGCGAGCATGGAATCCAGGCCACCTGAAATCAGGGCGACTGCTTTATGTTTTTTTTCCATCATTTTTTCTAAATCTAAGCTGTTCCACCGACAGTCAGTGCGTCAATTTTCAGGGTGGGCTGTCCCACACCGACAGGCACACTCTGTCCTTCTTTACCACAATTACCAACGCCAGTATCTAGTTCTAAATCATCGGCGACCATGGATATACGTTGCATGACCTCTGGTCCATTCCCAATAAGTGTTGCCCCTTTTACCGGTGTAGTAACTTTACCGTTTTCAATGAGATAGGCTTCACTGGTAGAGAAAACAAACTTGCCAGACGTAATATCGACCTGACCACCACCAAAATTAACGGCGTAAATACCTTTCTCAACAGAAGCAATGATTTCTTCCGCTTTGTGGTCACCAGGTAACATGTACGTATTTGTCATACGTGGCATCGGCAAATGCGCATAGGATTCTCTCCTCCCATTCCCCGTACTTGCTTTGCCCATCAGACGGGCATTATGTTTGTCCTGCATGTATCCGGTCAGCTTGCCCTTTTCGATGAGTGTGGTGAATTGCGTTTCAACCCCTTCATCATCAACATTGAGTGAGCCCCTGCGTGATGGCAACGTACCATCATCTACCACGGTACATAAAGGCGAAGCCACTTGCTCGCCCATCTTGCCTGAGAAGGTAGATGTACCACGGCGGTTAAAATCGCCTTCTAAGCCATGACCAACAGCTTCATGTAATAAAACACCTGGCCAACCACTACCTAGTACGACAGGCATCGTTCCAGCAGGTGCAGCCACCGCCTCTAGGTTCACTAACGCTAATCTGACGGCTTCTTTTGCATAGTTAACAGCAAGGTTATTTTGTTGAAAATAACGATAATCCATCCGTCGTCCACCACCAGCACTGCCGCGTTCGCGTCGACCATTGTGCTCAACAATCACGCTGACATTCATGCGTACAAGCGGTCTGATATCGGTGGCATACGTACCATCACTCGCCGCAATCAGGACCGTGTCAATGCCACCAGCCAGGCTAACACTGACTTGTTTAACTCGAGGATCGGCCGCTCTTGCTGCAGCGTCGGCTTCTCGTAATAAGTTGAGTTTTTCAGTCACGGTTAAGGCAAGAATGGGATCATCTGGGGTGTACAGTATTGGGGATTGCTGTTTTTTCCAGACAGCTACGGATTGTTGAGAGCCTTGTCTTGAAATAGCTTGAGCTGCCTTGGCTGCTTTTTGTAAAGCCGGCAAAACCAAATCATCGGAATAGGCAAAACCGGTTTTCTCACCGCTACAGGCTCGGACACCCACACCTTGTTCAAGATGATAACCACCATCTTTGATAATGCCATCTTCCAGCACCCAGTTTTCTTGTCTGGATTGTTGGAAATACAAATCGGCATAGTCAACACCAGCCGTCATGGTTGTAGCTAATGCATTTTCCAGATCGTTATCCGTTAAACCAACAGGAAGCAGGAGTTGCTGTTGTACTTGCTCGGGAATCGAAGCGCTCATTAATACAGAATCATCGGTTATTTAAGATAAACACATGATATCAGATTCTATTGCTGAGCTGGATTCACGACATTGAGTTTAGGGTCGTTCCAGGGTCCCGTTAACTGATAACTGTAGCTAATTAAGTTAATCACATCCCTATCCAGAACACTGCCAGCAATTTTATCGAACAGTAAGATAGCCGTCCCCACTCCGAGGCCAACAGGGCCACCCGCTACTGCACCAGCGATAGGTAAGGTTGATGACACTTTAGGCGTAATTTTGACTACTTGGTTGTAAGTTTGATTAACCAGATCGATCGGGCCTTTCATTTCAATAACCGCTGAATCACCTTGCATGGTTAAATCTTTCGTTGAGGCGATACCATTATTAAACTGAAAATCACCTTTAATACTACTGAAATCAAAGCCGCCGCCAAACAAATCACTAAAATCCAATGATAAACGACGTGGAATCGCCGCAATACTTAACAGCCCAAAAATTCTGCCAGCAGCGCCCGGCTCCACCTCAAGTAAACTTCCCCGTCCGACAGACAAATCCAGTTGTCCATTCAATTGTTGGCGAGTAAAAGACATAGGATCCGCATTCCAGTTCAGATCCGCATCGATTTTGACTTGTCTGGCTGCGATCACTTCCTGATAATTAAGGTGTGCCAGCAGAGCTCTCAGATCATCACTTTCTACATTCACAATAAAATGACTTGTATCGTCAGATTCAGTCTGCAGCCAATCACCTGTAGCGGAGGCACGCATGACTTTTGATGATAACTCAGCATTTTTCATCCGCCATTGATTCGGTGAGGCTTCACCCTGAAGTGTCAGTTGACCTAAATCAAGATCATTAATCTTAAGGGAGCGTATCGCTAATTGTATTGCTGGCCACAATGCTGCCTTTTTATCTTCCCTCGTCTCATCATCTGCTTGTTCATTCGCAACTTGTAAGTTCAGATAATCAAGATTGATATTAAGTGGCGTCTGGTTGTTTATCTGTTTTGGAATCGATACCCGACCTTTTATCTGAGGCGAGTTCAAATCGAACTGCCAGTCAGAGCTCGTATGTTGACCCGAGAGTTGAAGATGGTTTATCACCTGATCTGTGATGAATACCTTTGATAAGGTCAAATCAATACCGTCAATCAGGTCAAGCGCTGACGCATTCGTCGTGTCCGGCAAAGATTCCTGCCAATCCAGCCAAGGTTGAATATCAAGCGTTTCTATATTGCCCGTCAGTTGCAAGCCATTAACATTGGTACCTGCTGATTGTCCGCCAAGCTTAATTTGCCCCGACAACGACTTACCTGCATTGGAATGAATAGCAGCATTCAGCCAATCACTATAACTGATGGTGTACAGCATTCCATCGTCTTTTTCTTGTATTGCCGCTTGCAGCCGAACCGGTAGCGATGCTGATTTTCCTAATGGTTCGGGCGCATCAATGCTTATTCCTTGCAGATCAGTACGCAATGAGACGTTGAGCTCAAACTCACCCGGGCTTGGCTCACTAACGGTAATTCCTGTCAGATAGTCACTTTCACCCGTAACAAATGCAGGCACAGTACCGGGCCAGTGCTGATTAAGCGTTGATACTGCGACTCTGCCATTAATATCAATATAGGTTTTATCTTGTTCGGTTTTTGCATTTATCTCTATGGGTTCATCAAACGCTGTCGCGGTAATTTTATCTGCTGATACACCATTATTACTGAAAAAAAGACGGCCATTAATCTTATTTACTTCAAGTCCAGTAATGGCCTTTGTTATTAACTGGCTTTGATTAAAACTGACATAGCCTTTAGCCTGCGCACTATCAGGATCAACTAATGGCACCGTTAAATCCAGTTGAATATCGCTGCTACCCTTAGCCTGAAGCCAATCATCTATACTGCCAAAGCGTGACTTTAACGGGCTTTGTTTTAGGAAAGCCAAAGCGTTACTGGTTGAACCATTTAACAGGCCACTGACTTTCAAAATCGGATTACTCTTAACGAGATTACTGATAGTAGTGGTGACTTTATTAAAGTTAAAACCCGCTATTTGACCTGACTCACTCTGGATTAATAAGTTATTGCCTTGCCCTTCAACTGTGCCATTGACATGCATAATGTCCGGCCAACCTGGGCCATAATGTAACTGAACATCTTCAACATTGAGTTTCATATCGAAGCTGCCACGTTCGGGTTCAGATTCAAAAGGAAAGGCTGAAGGATCCCCTTTCATCGTTATCGTACCTGACCGGATAATCCCTTGACGGAACGCATCTGCAGACCATTCTTCAAAGTCTGCTGGCAAAATTCTTTTCGGCACATAATTCCGCCATGTATTAACAACCACGTCTTGTATGGTTAGTATGAGATTGGTATCGGTAATACCATTGGCTTGCTGGATTTCACCATTGAGAAGAATGTTTAAATCATCATTCCATATTTGAAGAGCATCAGCATTTACTCTCCAGCTCGCATCCTGATTCTGCCATGTTAATTGTCCTGTAATTGAATCAAACAACACAGAATCTGGCAGCCAAGTATCCGCATAAATGCTCGTTGCACGACTATTGAGTTCCAAGGTGCCTTTATATTTTTTCTTATCAAGTGAAAAGCTGACATCATTCGCCCCCGGGTAATCCTGCCAAGGTAAGAAAGATACACCACTCGCACTCATGGAAAGTTCATCAAGCCCGGATTGCTGAGTGTATGCAAAAGCGACATTCTGCAGATCCCCGGCGGGTTTGGTGTTCACTAATATTGCTGGCATTTCATTCATCAGTAATGCCATTGCAGTGACGTCACTCAAACGAACAAAGGAAACGTATCCAGACAATGCACCACTCTGTTCACTTTTTACATCGAACGTTGTGATTGGCCAATCTTCACCAGCCATTCTGATTTGAATCTGTTTACCTTCCACCTGCCACTGATTAGCCGTGTAATCAAGTTGAAAGTGTCCCACAAGTTGCTCAAGACTGACCTCGGTGAACTCATCAGCCGGTTTAGATGAAGACAAAGTGGCGTCTGAGAGTTCAAGCTCAAGTTCTGCCAGCAAGGCTTGATTATCTACTTTCTGTACATTGAGTGTCGCCGATAATAGGCCTTCATCTAACTTTGCGCCGCGGTATGCTCTTTTTTTCAAAAGACTCCCAAGAGACACTTCATCAACACGTACTTGTCCCTGCCATGAAGTCACATTCAATGCTTTATCAATGTGTGCTGTTGCAGATAAGTTAAGGTGATTGCCCAGTGAATCGGGTAAATTCAGATCGGCTTCAGCGAGAAGCTGTTCATCGTTAAAACTCAGAGAAGCATGTTCAATAGTGTATAAACCAGTTAAGGCGGGTTCGTTTTCATCTTTGTACTGAACCTGAATATTGGAAAGTTGTGACTGCTTAAGACGCGTTAACCAATGAAAAACTGTTTGAATGTTATCTTCGCTAAGCGCCTGCTGAGGTTGACTTTCATAGCCTTTAACGCGGAACTGACCATCAGCTGTATGTTCAACATTAACTTTGGCATTACGGATACTGGCATCCGCAATCATCAGCTCGCCACTACGAATAGATGAAAAAACATCCACCGCCAGATAAATCTGTCCGGCCTGGAAAATGGGTGTATTCCCTTGTTTCGCCATGACCTTTACCTGACGAATTTCCAGTTTAGGAATCAGATCCAGCCAATATAATCCGGCTTTTTCGATTTCTACAGGATAACCGCTTTGCTGAGACGCCCAGCTGGCAATTTCGTCTTTTCGCTCGGCAACCTGATCTGACAGCCAGATAGCAGTTATCAGTAATAAAAGTCCTAGCGTAATAGAAATCGCGGTGAGATAAAATAATTGCCGACCGGCAATATGCAGGCTGCGTTTTAGCATCAGATACCTACATCAGCACGACGTTAAACTGCTCACGTCCATACTGTGGTTCACACTGGAATAATATAGGTTTACCAATATGGTGTTCTAAATCAGCCACTTTGGTTGAATCCTCATCATTCAATCGGTCAATCACATCTTGAGACGCCAGTATCAGAAACTGTTTTGTCTCATACTGCTTGGACTCACGAACAATTTCCCGGAAGATTTCATAACATACCGTCTCGACGTTCTTGGTATAGCCTTTTCCTTCACAGCAAGGGCAAGGTTCACACAGAATATGGCCTAAACTTTCTCGGGTTCGTTTACGTGTCATTTCAACCAGTCCAAGCTCTGACACGGCACTGATATTGTGACGAGCCCGATCTAATTGCATGGCTTTTTCCAAAGCACGCAACACTTGTTCACGATGACCAATTTCTTCCATATCAATGAAATCGATGATAATGATGCCACCCAAATTACGAACACGTAACTGACGAGCAATGGCATGCGCAGCTTCTAAGTTGGTTTTGAAGATGGTTTCTTCCAAATTTTTATGGCCAACAAAGCCGCCTGTATTCACATCCACCGTTGTCATCGCTTCGGTTTGATCAAAAATCAGATAACCACCAGACTTCAAGGGCACCTTACGTTGCAAGGCTTTCTGAATTTCGTCTTCTACACTGAATAAATCAAATAAGGGTAAATCCCCTTTATAGTGCTCAAGCCGAGCGGCACATTCAGGCATAAATCCCTCAGCAAAGTGCACGGCTTTATGAAAGGTCTCTTCAGAGTCAATACGAATCCGATCAACATCTGCTGAAAACAAATCACGTAAAGCGCGCATCGCAAGTGATAAGTCTTCATGAAGCGGGTCACCACATTTAACGAGTTGTTTGCGTTCTTGCAGCTTTGCCCACAACCGATAAAGAAATTTCAGATCAGCTTCTAATTCTGCCTCTGAAACGCCTTCTGCTGCTGTGCGGAGAATATAACCGCCAGCGCCTTCATCAAGTAAGCTTATCAAGCAAGCTTTTAACCGTTCCCGTTCCTGCTCAGTTTCAATTTTTAAGGAAACCCCAATCCCTTCAGTTTCCGGCATATAAACTAAATATCGCGAGGATACAGAAAGCTGTGTTGTCAGACGTGCGCCCTTTGTTCCCATCGGGTCTTTTATGACCTGAACCAGAATCTCCTGACCTTCACGCAACAGACTGCTAATAGTTGGCTCAACATTAGGCGCTTCTTTCAAATCCCCCGTTTGGCCCTTGGGAATAGAAATATCTGAAACATGTAAAAAAGCGGCCCTTGCTAGGCCAATTTCTACAAAAGCCGCTTGCATGCCAGGCAAGACACGACAGACTTTGCCTTTGTATATATTCCCAACTAGCCCTCGATATTCATTACGCTCAATGAATACTTCTTGAAGTAGACCATTTTCAACTACGGCTGCACGAGTTTCACTCGGCGTCACGTTGATTAATATTTCACTACTCACATTCAGTCATCCATTGTTAATAAAAGTTGTCCCGTTTCCCTGATGGGTAATCCCATAATGCCAGAATAACTACCTTCTATATGCTCGATAAATAATGCAGCTAAGCCCTGAACCGCATAACCACCAGCTTTATCAACACCCTCTTTAGTCTTGATGTACCAGAAAATATCCTGTTCACTCAATTCAGCGAAACAAACATTATTGACTGAAACAGCTGTCCACAACCTGTCAGCGCGTGTTAGTGCAATTGCCGTCATCACTTGATGTGTTTTACCTGACAACATTCTTAACATACTGGCAGCTTGTTCGTCATTTTGAGGTTTACCCAAAATCGTTTTATCAATAACTACCGCGGTGTCTGCAGCCAGTACTGGCTTTCTGTCAGCTGCTAACAATAAGCCTCGTCCCGCTTCAGCCTTCAATCTAGCTATACGACTCACATAATCAATTGGGAGTTCGTTCTCCAGCACAGATTCATCAATATCAGGATTAATGACTGAAAAATCCACACCCATCTGTAACAAAAGTTCGCGTCGCCTAGGTGAACGCGATGCCAAATAAATAGATGGAAAGTTCATGAACGATGATAGGGGTGATTTTGAAGGATGGTCCAGGCCCGATAGAGCTGTTCGGCCAGTACAATACGAACCAGTGGATGAGGCAGGGTCAACGCGGATAAGGACCATTTCTGGTCCGCTCGCTGAAGACAGCTGGGGTCCAAACCGTCTGGTCCACCAATCATTAGGGCAACATCACGCCCATCACTGAGCCATTGCTGCATATGTAATGATAAGTCTTCTGTACTCCAGCTCTTTCCCGTCACCTCTAAGGCAACTGCATGATGGTTATCAGCAATCGAAGCCAGAATCCGCTGACCTTCCTCTCTCTTCCACTGTTCTGGCTGCGCATTTTTGCTACGGCGAGCTGGCATAATTTCGGTCAGTTGAAGTGCACACTCTCTTGGCATTCGCTTACTGTATTCTTCATAGCCCTCGCTTACCCAACCTGGCATTTTATTGCCAACAGCGACAAGATTTATCTTCATTCTTGTTCAGCCGACGCCTTTTCATTCTGTGCAGGCACAGCCCATAATTTCTCAAGGTTATAAGTAAGACGTGTTTGAGGCGTCATGATGTGTGTAATCACATCACCTAAATCTACAAGCGCCCATTCGCCAACCGTTTCACCTTCAACTCCTAAAGGTTGAACACCTGCCGCTTTCGCTTGCATGACGACTTCATTTGCCAAGGCTTTCACCTGACGGCTGGATTTACCGGTAGCGATAATCATAATATCTGTCACATCGGTCATTTCTTTGACATCCAGCACTTGGATATCTTCTGCTTTAATGTCTTCGAGCGCATCGATGACGAGTAGTTTTAATTGTTCTGCCTGCATTGGGCACTCCATTTAATATATCTGCTACATAGTGTAACGTAAGGGCTGTTTAATATCCCTTATTATTACGTGTTGATTCATCGGTTTTATCAATCTTTACAGTCGCTTGCGGAAACCAGCTTTGTGTTTTGCCGGTCAGGAAATAAACCGTTAGTCCCAACCATTCATGCCAGGCTGTTTCTAACACAGCAAGATGGGCTGGTAAGTCAAAATCCCAATAGCGGTTGTTGGCGTGGTTACTTCTATAGTCAACCGGATAAGGGATCACATTGATGTGTTGTTTTTTAGCAATGCCAACCGCTCTAGGCATATGAAAAGCGGATGTGACTAAAACATAAGTGCCCGCCGGTTTCGTGAGTAATGGTTTCAGCCTTTGGAAATTCTCATAAGTATTCCGTGCCTGTGGTTCGATAACTAACCGTGACGCATCGATACCCGCTTGTGAGAACAACTGTTGAAACACTTGACCATCACTATCCAGATTTTGTCTTTGTACCAAATTACTGCCACCCGACACAATAATTGGCAAGTCGGGGTAGAGTCTGGCTAACTCAGCAGTTTGCAGAATACGTTCCGCGCCATCGCCTACTTGCGCTTTTTGCCAACTATCAGATAGTTTTAGCTGCTCAGCGCCGCCCAGCATAATAATGCCGTCAAATGGTTCTGATAACTTTTCAGGGGCAGCAAAACGACTCTCCAGCGGATACATTAAATAATCACCGACCGGATAGCCCATCACGATAAATCCAATCAGGCTCATCAATAGTAATAAGCGCTTAGCTACGCGGATATAGTTAAGCCATAAAAGCAATGTGACCAACAGGAGCAGCCAAACCATCAGACTGGTAGGGCTAAGCAATCCCCACACTAGCTTGGAGAGCACAAAAAACAAATTATCCATTGGTTCTAGAAGCAGCAGCTGACGGGTAGAGGCCTAATTGCTCAATTAAACTGATGACCGCATCAGGCAAGAGGTAGCGTACATCTCGTCCCTGCTCTAATGCATCACGAATCGCTGTGGCCGAAATTGACATTTGTGTCACCGATACTGACCAGATTTTCCCAGCACTTAATTGACTGTCTTGTTTTTGAGCCTGATGAGTTTCATAAAATGTTTGTAACTCATCGCTCATCAACAAGGCTTCGTCTGCGCGCTGCATCACCACAATATGGGCTAGCTCAATAATCTGTTGCCAGCGAGACCAGCTTGGCAAGCTACAAAAGGCATCCGTCCCCATCAATATAAACAGCGGATTGTCTGGAAAATCTTCTCGCAAACTGAGCAAAGTATCCACGCTATAAGATGGTCCATCTCTGCCTAACTCACGATCATCGACAACCAGTTTCGGGTGATTCTTAATCGCCAGTTCCAGCATCATCCGCCGTTGTTTTGCCGTGGCAACAGGTTCGATACGATGAGGTGGAATGGCACACGGTATCAAACGTAAGTGATCCAGATTCAACTGCTCGACAACATCCAAGCCAGTGCGTAAATGCCCAAAATGCACAGGGTCAAAAGTCCCCCCTAACATCCCTATGGCTGGTTTATTTTCTGATTTGGCCACTACCTAATACTATCCATTTTTGTGACGTTAACCCTTCAAGTCCTACTGGTCCACGTGCATGAATTTTATCTGTCGAAATACCGATTTCCGCTCCGAGACCATATTCAAAGCCATCTGCAAAGCGAGTTGACGCATTCACCATCACAGAACTTGAATCGACTTCGGCCAGGAATTGTCTTGAGCGCTGATAATCTTGAGTAATGATCGACTCCGTATGACCTGAACTATGCGTATTGATATGTGCTATTGCCGCATCAATATCTTCAACGATTTTAATTGACAAGATAGGCGCCAGATATTCCGTATCCCAATCTTCTGCTGTCGCTTTGTTGATGTCAGGTAAAATCTCCAGAGTACGCTCACAGCCTCGCAACTCAACGCCTTCTTCAGCATATTTGACTGCTAAACGAGGCAACACGGCATTGGCTTCATCAGCGGCGACCAAGAGTGTTTCCATGGCATTGCATACGCCGTAGCGGTGACATTTGGCATTCAAGGCGATGTTTTCAGCCATATCCAGATCAGCGCCTTTATCGATGTACACATGACAAATACCATCAAGGTGTTTAATCACAGGTACTCTGGCGTCTTGACTGATACGTTCAATCAGCCCCTTACCACCTCTGGGTACAATGACATCCACATACTCTGACATGGTAATCAGGGCGCCTACAGCCTCGCGGTCCGTCGTTTCCACCACTTGAATCACTGTCTCGGGTAAACCGACCAGGTTTAGACCTCGTTGAATACATGCCGCAATGGCCTGATTCGAGTGAATAGCTTCACTACCGCCGCGTAATATGGTCGCATTACCGGACTTCAAGCACAGCGCCGCCGCATCCGCTGTCACATTCGGCCTAGATTCATAAATGATACCAACCACACCGAGCGGTACACGCATCTTGCCTAATTGAATACCTGAAGGACGATAAGTCATTTCGCTCACTTCCCCCACAGGATCAGGCAATGCCGCTATTTGTTCCAGGCCTTCAGCCATCGATTCAATGCGAGCATCTGTCAATGTCAGTCTGTCCAGCAAAGCAGCATCGAGGCCTTTGTCTTGTCCAGCTTTCAAATCACGCTCATTTTCTTGCTTTAATGATTCGGCATTCGCACGAATATCAGTAGCAATGGCCAATAAAGCACGATTCTTAATATCTGTACCTGCACTCGCCAGTTTGCGGCTGGCTGACCGCGCTTGCCGACCTAATGTGTGCATATAATCAGCGATGTTCAATTAAGCACTCCTTTCCAATATTTTTGTTGGTATATCGATGCCCGAAGCGCCTAAACAGAGTGTTTCCAGGAGACGCCATGGACAGTGTTTAGTCATACCTTTTACTGCTTGATCAATATCAGACATTTGCTGCAAAAAAGATTGCCAGCGGGTATGGCTGTAGCGCTCTATGGCTTGTCGCATTACCGCTTTATTTTTATCCCATACCGGCGGTTTTTGAGAGGCAAAGACACGTTCCAAAGACTCACCAGAAGCCCATTGCGCTGACATATCGACCACGCGTTGCAGTGACCAACTGACAACGGAGAAAACAGCCAGAATATCAATACCTTCTGCGCGTAGACGAGATAGTATACGTGGGATTCGTGCATGCTGTCCTGCAAACACAGCATCCATCAGACCAAATGCCTCAAACTTAGCATTATCAGCTACTGAGGCTAATACTAAGGCTTCATCAATCTGTCCATCAAGACTCAGTAAAGACAACTTTTCGATTTCTTGTGCGGCCGCAAATAAATTGCCCTCTACGCGTTCAGCAATCAGGGTAGCGATTTTAGGATCACTTTTTAGGCCTTTGGCCTGCATGCGTTGACTCACCCATTGAGGGAGTTGAGCTAAGGCAACTGGCCAGACAGGAATAGTGACACCTAACTTGTCCAGTTCGGTAAACCACTTGGCTTTCTGTGAGCGCGCATCAATTTTGCCACTGATGATTAATAGCGTTGTATCCTGCGGAGGATTGGAAGCAAATTTCCTCAATGCTTCCCCCCCCTCTTTACCTGGACTACCGGATGGCAGGCGAATTTCGATCAGTCGCTGGCTGGCAAATAAAGAGAGACTCTGCTCTTGCCATTTAATCTGAGACCAGTCGAAACGTCCTTCAATATTCCAGACTTCTCGCTCATTAGCACCGGCCTGACGAATCTGTTGACGAATGGTATCAGCGGCCTCTTCAATCAGTAATGCTTCTTCACCAAATAAGAGGTAAACAGGGTTGAGTGAAGCCGATAAAAGAGTGTTTAACTGTTCGAGTCTTATCCGCATTGTTTACTTCATTGCTGATAGTCGTCTCAGCACATTCTGAACCATCTGTTTATTCAAATCATCTCGGATGACGGCTTGTTGTTCACTCATCGCTAATAGCTGATTACGGTCAAACTGATAATCGCGTCTAGCTTGAACCGTAATCACATCACTCATAGGTTCACCATCAGGCGAAGAGACTTTGAAAGAAAAACGGGTTTCTAACTCATACTCTGTCACTTTGGCATCAGAACCAACAGACAACACATTCTGATCAAACACATTTTCCACGACCGTCATCACGGCTGCACCTTCTCGATAAGTATCCAGTACATGAATGCCGTTACGTGTCATGGCACGTTTTAATTGCAAGCCGAATGAGTCTTGTCGTATGTTCAATCCTTGAATATAGATGGTTTTGAGTGTTTCTGGCACATTGGCTTCACCACGCAATTGAAAACCGCATGCTGTTAAGGTCAACATCAATACGCCAGTCATCAAACTCATCATTACACGATTCATTTTTTTATCCTTATGTTAGCCGGCAATCACAATATTCAATAAACGGCCTGGAACCAGAATGATCTTACGAATCTCTTTACCTTCTGTGTAACGCTGAACATTTTCATCAGCAAATGCTACGGCCTCTACCTGCTTTTGTTCGGCATCTGCAGCAACTGAGATTTTCGAGCGTAACTTCCCATTCACCTGCACCATTAAATCAATTTTGTCTTGCTTCAATGCTGTCTCATCAACCAATGGCCAAGACACGTTCAGAATGGCCTTTTCATGTCCCAGAGTTTGCCATAAATGATGACAAATGTGCGGAGTGATGGGCGATAACATCAAGACGACCATCTCCAGAGCTTCCTGCATCACTGCACGTGCTTGTTCACTATCATCATTTAATTTAGTCAGGCTGTTCATTAATTCCATAACGGCGGCAATAGCCGTATTAAATGTATGACGACGACCAATATCATCCGTTACTTTTGCTAACGTTTGATGTGTCTGACGGCGTAAGGCCTGCAAGGCTTCTGGTAAATCAGACAATTCACCTTGCTTAACAACGCCTTGTTCAACATGTTCAGCCACGGCTCGCCATAAACGTCTGAGGAAGCGGTTGGCACCATCAACACCTTTGTCAGACCATTCCAGTGACATTTCTGGTGGTGCGGCAAACATCATAAATAGACGTGAAGTATCGGCACCATACTGATCAATCAGCGCCTGCGGATCGACGGTATTACCTTTGGATTTTGACATTTTGGCGCCATCTTTCAGCACCATGCCCTGTGTTAACAGATTTTTAAATGGCTCGTCACCAGAGATTAAGCCTTCGTCACGCATGAGTTTATGGAAAAATCGTGCATACAATAAATGTAAAACTGCATGCTCAATACCACCAATATATTGATCGACAGGCAGCCAATAATCCGCCCTTTCATCCAGCATAGCTTCAGTATTATCAGGGCAGGCAAAACGTGCAAAATACCAGGATGATTCAAAGAAAGTATCAAAGGTATCGGTTTCACGATGTGCAGGTTTGCCACATTTAGGGCAAGTGCACTCATAAAACTCAGGCATGGATTTAATTGGTGAACCTGAACCATCTACAGTCACATCTTCAGGTAACACAACAGGTAAGTCTTGCTCTGGAACTGCCACAGGGCCACAATCATCGCAGTTGATGATTGGTATTGGCGTCCCCCAATAACGCTGACGAGACACACCCCAGTCGCGAAGTCTGTAATTTACCTGGCGTTCACCTTTATTCTGGCTGACCAGAAAATCAGCAATAGCATCAAACGCTTCTTGTGCTTTTAATCCATCAAATTGCTTAGAATTAATCAGCTCACCTTTATCCGTGAAGGCGGCTTTTGTTAAATCAACATCATGTTCATCCAACGGTTTAATAACCTGTTTGATGGGCAGCTGGTATTTTTGTGCAAATTCAAAATCACGCTGGTCATGAGCTGGTACTGACATTACGGCACCCGTTCCATAACCCATTAATACAAAATTAGCCGCCCATACCGGTACCTGCTCTCCCGTTACCGGATGAATAGCCAATAAGCCGGTATCAACACCCTTTTTCTCTGCTGTTTCCATGGCGGCTTCAGACGTTTCCATTTTGTGGCACTCATCGATGAATGTTTGCAAAATAGGATTATCATTCGCCGCTTTGAGCGCGAGAGGATGCTCAGCTGCGACAGCGAGATAACTGACACCCATCAATGTATCTGGACGTGTGGTATAGACCTCTAATTTGTCATCTGCACCGACCATATCAAATTGAATCTGCACTCCTTCTGAGCGACCAATCCAGTTTGCCTGCATAGTTTTCACCTGGTCAGGCCAGCCATCAAGCTGATCCAGATCGGCAAGTAACTGATCTGCATAGTCAGTAATTTTCATAAACCATTGCGGAATCTCACGACGCTCTACTTTGGTATCACAACGCCAGCAACAGCCATCAATGACCTGTTCGTTGGCCAATACCGTTTCATCATGAGGACACCAGTTCACGGCCGCCGTTTTCTTGTAGACGAGTCCTTTTTCAAACAATCGGGTGAATAACCATTGTTCCCAACGATAGTATTGAGGTGTGCAAGTGGCTAATTCACGCTGCCAGTCATAACCAAGTCCTAAACGTTGTAGCTGACCACGCATATAATCAATGTTTTGGTATGTCCATGCTGCCGGCGCCACATTATTTTTAATCGCAGCATTTTCTGCGGGTAAACCAAATGCATCCCAGCCCATCGGTTGTAAGACATTTTTTCCCTGCATGCGCTGGTAGCGTGAAATAACATCACCTATGGTGTAATTACGCACATGTCCCATATGCAGTTGTCCACTTGGATAGGGAAACATCGACAAACAATAGAATTTTTCTTTAGACGTATCTTCAACAACATGGAAGCTATTATTTTCCTGCCAATATTGCTGTGCAGCGGATTCTACTTGGTCGGGATGATATTCGTTTTGCATGGATTCTCTTTAAATCAGGGACTTGAAAAGCGCTAAGCATAACTCAGCAGGAGCAGGGCTCAAAATAATCTGTCGTTTTGCTTAGCTAAAAAATAAAAGCAGCTAAATCAGCTGCTTTTATTTCGTGGAGATTGCGTGGAAATAATTCAGTGTTATTTTCCCGCCGCCATCAATGTTTCATATTTTGCATAGAGCTGATCATGTGTTTCCTCGTTATCCGGATCTTTAGGAATACAATCCACCGGACAGACTTCAACACATTGTGGTGTATCGAAATGACCCACACATTCCGTACACAAATCGGGATCTATCTCATAGATTTCAGCACCTTGAGAAATAGCTCCATTAGGACATTCTGGTTCACAGACATCACAGTTAATACATTCATCAGTGATAAACAGCGACATGGTTTACTCCAGTAACTTTATAATATTATTTTAGCGTGCTTAGTCTTGGGCCGGCAATTTGCGTTTCAAGGCTTCTTGAACACAAGGTGCAACAAATTCAGAGACATCACCGCCTAATACAGCAATTTCTTTTACCAGTGTTGAAGAGACAAAGCTCAAATTCTCTGCTGGGGTGAGAAATAACGTTTCTACTTTTGATTGCATTCGGCGATTCATTGTGGCCAATTGCAATTCATATTCAAAATCTGAGACGGCCCGCAAACCACGAATGATAACATTCGCGCCCATACTCAATGCTTCATTCACCAGCAGGCCTTTAAATCCACTTACCTCAACATTCTCAATACCCAGCGTCGCTTTTTTCACTAACTCCACGCGTTCATCGAGACTGAACATAGGTTGCTTTCCCGGATTAATCGCCACAGCCACAATAATGCGTTCAAATAATGGTGAAGCACGCTTAATGAGATCAATGTGCCCGTAAGTAATAGGATCAAACGTACCTGGGTATATCGCAACGGTACTCAATCTTGTTCTCCAGCATGAAATTCAAATAAGCAGTATTTTACATCACCTGCTTTTTTTTCTTTCAATAAAAGCCATGAAGTGGGTAATATCGGCATATCCTGCTTGGCAGGATATTCCAAATATATTAATGCCCCCTGACTTAAAATCCCTTGTGACACTAAATTTTCCGCTGTATCGGTCCATAAATCTGCCTGGTATGGCGGATCAATAAACACGATATCAAAAGGTATTGTTAATTCGATGATGGCCTGATTTGCCGAACTGTTTTTAATAACACAGTTTGACGCCTTCAGCGTGTCTGCATTCTGCTTAAGCTGCAAAAAAGCCTGTTGGTTATTTTCTATCAACACCACTTCTGCAGCACCTCTTGATGCCGCTTCGAAACCTAATGCACCACTACCTGCAAACAGGTCGAGACAACGACTGCCCCCCATAGACGGCTGCAACCAATTAAATATCGTTTCTCGCGTACGATCACTAGTGGGTCTCAATCCCTCGACTTCTGGGAAGGTGAGTTTTCTACCTCGCCAAACGCCACCGATAATTCTCAGCGAATTCGTTCTAGCCTTATTATTCTGTTTCGCCACCCACTAATACCGTTAACATGTTGTCTGCGTGAACGCGTCGTTTAAACGCCTTTTTTATATCCGCCACGGTGACAGCATTAACCTTATCATTAAAGCTATCCAGATAATCCAGTGGCAAGTTATAAAAGCCTATCATAGAAAGATAATCAGCGATCTTGCTATTACTATCCACTCTCAATGCAAACCCACCGGTAATATTTTGCTTAGCCGCTGTTAGCTGTGCTTGTGATGGTCCGTTTTTGATGTACTTATTTAATGTATCTTTCAGAACCTTAAGGGCTTGCTCAGTTTGATCGTTGCGAGTCTGTAAGCCGAACACATAAGGCCCGGATTGTTGCATAGGGCTAAAATAACTATAAACCCCATACGTTAATCCACGCTTTTCTCGTACTTCATCACTCAAAATGGAGACTAAACCACTCCCTCCCAAAATATGATTACCAACATAAAGCGGGAAATAATCAGGGTCATCACGGCTGATGCCGACTTGTCCCATCATGATTGTGGTTTGTGAGGATGGAAACGGTAAAACGATCTCTTTATCCTGATTAAATGAACTCACAACCGGCAATTCAGGAGCTGCTTCTCCACTTTTAAGATGAACAGTTAACCGTGTGGCTAACTGCTGTGCTTGTGACTTGCTTACATCACCGACAATGACGACCACCGCATTTTTTGCGACATAATATTGCTGATAAAACGCCTTCAAATCAGTCAGATTGATTTTTTCAACGCTAACCGTATCTCCTGCAGGCATTTGAGCGTAGGGATGCTCACCATAAAGTTCTTGGAAAAAAGTTCTTGTTGCCAAACTTTTTGGCGATTGTTTTTCAGCCTGAAGGCCTGTTAACAGCTGTTGTTTGATACGTAGAAATGACGTTTCAGGAAAGCTTGGTGACGACAGTATTTTTGCAAACATATTGACTGCGATATCGAAGGCGTTCGGATCTGTCAATGTACGCAAGCTCAGAATGGCCATATCTCGCTGAGAGCTTGCACTGTAGTTTGCACCGACTGATGAGAAGGCATCAGCAATGGCATCCGCATCTAAATCAGCCGTGCCCTCATCAAGCATGGCATTAGTCAGCTTTGCCAGACCTGGATGGTCAGCATCTCTTGCTGCTCCGGCATTGAATACAATATTGATGTCCACCATTGGTAGTTCAGGTGCATTGACAAAATACACGCTAGCACCATTTTCAGTCGTCCACTTTTGAATGTCAGGTGAGGCAAAGACACTAGAACTGACAGTGAGTGTGATGAAAAAAATCCATTTTTTAATGGACATATTGACCTCCAGCAGATGAAACAGGACGATGACCATCCAGCGGTAAAGGCACTAGTTCGCCCACCGTTAATAGATAATTGTTGAAATATTTATTGGCAACGGCCTGAACTTGTTCAGCAGTCACCGCTTTGATGTTGTCGACATATTGTTCACCCACTTGCCAGTCGACACCAATGGTTTCCAACATACCAATCTGCATGGCTTGGTAAAACACACTATCTTTTTCATACACCGCATTAGCCACAACTTGTGCTTTCACACGTGCTAGCTCTTCATGACTGACAGGCTGATTTTTTAGTTGAGAAATCTGCTCGATAATCGCTTTTTTCAAATCATCAACGGACTTATCATTTGCTGGCGTTCCCGCAACGATAAATAAATCAGAAAGGCGTGAAAACAGACTATTGCCAGCGCCAACACTGGCAGCTACCTGTTGTTCACGCACGAGTTGTTTAGCAAATCGCGCGCTGTTACCACCATCCAAAACATTCGCTAAAACTTCAAGCGCGTAGGGCTCCCATGCCTGGTCTTTATCAACCGTTGTCACCGAAGGTACTTTCCAGCCCATCATCAGGTAAGGTAATTCTGCCGGTGCTTTCACCTCTACTTGCCTCAAACCTTTTTGAGTTATCTCTTCCTGAGGTTTCAATGCTGCAATTTTTTCCGCTTTCAATGGACCAAAATATTTTTTGGCTAAGGCCAGAACGGCTTTAGGTGAAACATCTCCCACTACCACAAGAGTAGCGTTATTGGGTGCATACCATTTTTTATACCAGGCACGTAAGTCTTCTGCTTGATAATGCTTAATATCATTCATCCAACCAATCACTGGCCAGTGGTATGGACTACTGACAAAGGCTGCAGCACTGAATTGTTCTCTCAGCAGAGATTGAGGATTATCATCGGTGCGCATTCGGCGCTCTTCAGTCACGACTTCCCGTTCTTTTAATAACTCCTCAGGGTCAATAATTAAATTGCGCATTCTGTCTGCTTCATGTTTGAAACTGACTTCTAATCTATCTTTGTGGAGCTTCTGAAAATAGGCCGTATAATCTTGTCCTGTAAATGCATTTTGCTCGCCGCCATTCTCAGCAATGATATGAGAAAACTCATTTGGTTCAAGATGTTTAGTCCCCTTAAACATCATATGTTCCAGCATGTGCGAGATCCCCGTTATACCGTTATGCTCGTAGCTTGACCCCACTTTGTACCAGACTTGTGAAACGACCACAGGCGCACGGTGATCTTCTTTAACTATCAGCTTCAGTCCATTCTCCAACTGAAACTCACTCACGTTTGCCAAAGCCACCATGGGTAAGAAAAAAACAACCCAAGCCACATTTTTTATATTCAGCATCTGCATCTCTTTTTTTGTAACGCGTGATAAGATTTACCGTCGAAGTTTAACGACAAGCAGAGAATATGTTTAGTTTCCTTAAAAGAAAGTCCAAAACACCCGAATCAGACGCGCCTATCGCTGAAGATAATGTTGTTGAAAAATCACCAGAATTATCTGCTCCAGAAGAGCAGACAAAAGATACAAGTGAGACAAAGTCTCAACCTGGTTTTTTCAGCCGTCTTAAGCAAGGTCTGAGCCGAACCAGCAGCAAGCTGACTGATGGCTTTGCCAATTTAATCCTTGGCCGTAAGACTATTGATGATGATCTACTTGAAGAGCTCGAAACACAGCTGTTAACAGCAGACCTTGGTGTTGAGGCAACCAGTCGCATCATCAATGATCTCACCCAACGTGTAGCACGCAAACAACTTAACGATGTGGAAGCACTCTTTACCGCCATGCGTGAGGATATGATTAGCATCCTTGAGCCCAGTAGCCAGCCACTTGAATTACCGGAAAAGTCCGGCGGTCCTTACGTCATACTGATGGTAGGAATAAACGGCGTAGGCAAAACCACAACGATAGGTAAACTCGCTAAGCAATTTCAACAGCAAGGTAAAAAAGTCATGTTGGCTGCTGGCGACACGTTCCGTGCGGCCGCTGTAGAGCAATTACAAGTCTGGGGGGAACGCAATAACATCCCGGTCATTGCACAAAAGACCGGAGCAGATTCGGCTTCTGTTATTTTCGATGGACTGCAAGCTGCTAAAGCACGAAATATGGATATTCTTATCGCCGATACAGCGGGTCGACTTCACACCCAGTCAAATCTTATGGAAGAGTTAAAAAAAGTGAAACGCGTGATGGGTAAAGTCGATGAAAGTGCGCCCCACGAAGTCATGTTAGTGCTTGATGCCGGTACAGGACAGAACGCACTTCAACAGGCTCAACAGTTCCAGCAATCTGTTGGTGTTTCGGGTATCACACTAACTAAACTCGATGGTACAGCAAAAGGCGGCATCATTTTTGCCATCGCTAACAAAACCAAACTACCTATCCGTTACATTGGTGTGGGTGAAAAAATAGATGATTTACGTCCATTTAATGCGACTGATTTTGTCGATGCTTTGCTGGGAAAAGAAGAGATTAAATGATTCGTTTTACTGACGTTTACAAACGCTATACCAATCAGCATGAAGCACTATCCGGACTCAGTTTTGAGCTAGACAAGGGCGAAATGGCTTTCCTTACCGGCCACTCAGGTGCAGGCAAAAGTACGCTACTAAAACTGATTGCCCTGATCGAGCGAAGCACACATGGGCAAGTATGGGTAAACAATCAAAACCTGACACGACTGCCTAAGTGGAAAGTGCCCTACTACCGTCGTAAGATCGGCTTAGTATTTCAGGACCATAATCTGCTACATGATCGAACTGTTTTCGACAATGTTGCTTTGCCTTTAATCATAGCCGGTGAAAATCATCGTGAGATCGGACGACGCGTCAGGGCGGCTTTGGATAAAGTGAACCTGCTGGGCAAAGAACGTAATCTGCCTATTGCCTTGTCCGGAGGTGAACAACAACGCGTCGGTATTGCCAGAGCCGTTGTCAACAGACCTCCAGTACTACTGGCCGATGAACCGACGGGTAATCTGGATCCTGAACTTTCTAGAGAAATCATGCATCTTTTTGAACAGTTTAATCAGGTCGGCGTCACCGTATTTATCGCCAGTCATGATCATGAATTAATCAGCACTATGCCCTATCGTCAGCTTACTCTACATCAAGGACGTCTTGCCTGATATGTTGTCATTCAACCTACCCAATTATCTTCTAAGACACCTACAGGTGATGCTGTACAGTCTGGGACAGTTGTCCAGAACACCTGTTGCCAGTGTTATGACGGTTCTGGTCATCGGTATTGCTTTAGCGTTACCCGCTGGTCTTTATGTATTACTGAAGAATGTAGAACAAGTGGCAGGACAGTGGGATGATGCCAGTCAGATCTCTTTGTTTTTAAAACCTGGTACTAATGATGCACGAGGCAAACAACTCGCTGAACAATTACTCGCCTGGCCGGATGTCACCGCCGTCGATTATCATTCTGCCAAGCAGTCATTCGAAGAGTTTAGACAGTTATCTGGCTTAGATGACATTCTTGATAGCTTGCCAACCAATCCTTTACCACCGGTTATCATCATCAAACCCAAAGAAACCGAACATGAAGAGGCTATTCAGGGCTTACTTGAGCGCTTGCAAAATATGCAAGAAGTGGATCTGGCACAACTTGATATGGCCTGGTTAAAACGACTTAAATCTATCAATCAAACTGGTCAGAGAGGGATCACCATTCTTGCCGTCCTCTTGTCACTAAGCGTATTACTTGTCATTGGTAACACTATCCGCTTGGCAATATTAAATCGACAAACCGAAATACGCGTCATAAAACTTGTAGGTGGTACTAACGCGTTTGTCAGACGCCCTTTCCTCTATACAGGGTTTTGGTACGGTTTTTTTGGGGGTGCGATTGCCTGGTTAACATTACTCATAGCTCTAATTGCGATCAATGGCCCCATTTCCAGACTCACGGCACTCTATGACAGTCAGTTTTCGCTACAATGGATGCTGGGACAGATGTTTCTCTCTCTGCCACTTTTTGGTCTCTTTTTGGGTGTTTTAGGGGCATGGTTAGCTGTGGGTAGACACCTGAATGATATTGAACCAACTTAGTATCTAAACAGGAACTTTTTCCAAAAATACGCTTCTTATAGTTGACACTAATCCTTTAGTGATATGATTAAAGGAGTGACTCTCAGGAGACTGTAATAAATGACAACGAATGTAGCTCAATATGACATGGCTTTAGCTCCTATTGGTAATTTGGATGCTTACACCAGTCTTGTGCACACCATTCCTGTATTAACTGAGGAAGAAGAATACGACCTCGCCTATCGCCTGCAAAACGAAGGTGATCTCAAAGCAGCGCAAAGACTTGTTTTATCGCATCTACGTTTTGTTGTTCGTATTGCCAAAGGATATAGCGGTTATGGACTGCCCGTTGCTGACCTGATTCAAGAAGGTAACATTGGTTTGATGAAGGCAGTAAAACGGTTCAACCCTGAAAAAGGTGTGCGTTTAGTTTCTTTTGCTGTTCATTGGATTCGTGCCGAAATTCATGAATACGTGATTCGTAACTGGCGCATTGTGAAAATTGCTACGACAAAAGCACAACGTAAGTTGTTTTTCAATCTTCGCAGTGCAAAGCAACGTCTTGGTTGGTTAAACAAAGAAGAAGTTGAAGCTGTTGCTGAAGACTTAGGTGTCACAGCCGATAATGTGATGGAAATGGAGCGTAGACTGGCACAGCCTGATACCTCTTTTGACTTACCAAATGATACGGATGACGAAGAAAACCATTATTCGCCGATTGCTTATTTAGCCGCTAACGATGATTCGGATCCTTCTAATCAGTTGGAAGATGATAATTATGCTGATTATCAACAACAAAAATTATCCAATGCATTAGCGACCTTAGATGATCGTAGCAGAGATATTATTATGCAGCGCTGGTTAAGCGAAGATAACAAAGCAACGCTTCATACATTAGCTGATCAATATCAGGTATCTGCAGAACGTATAAGACAGATTGAAAACAACGCTATGAAGAAACTCAAACACTTAATGGTGTAAAAAAAGCCCGCTTTTGCGGGCTTTTTTTTATCTTGGACTGAATGTACTTATCTTTCCAGTAAAGGCGTTTTGTTAGATTTACCATCCCACTCTTCTGCATCTGGAAGTGCATCTTTCTTTTCAGAAATTACAGGCCATACACGAGAGAGCTCCTCGTTGATTTGCAAAAATTCCATTTGCTCATCTGGCAAATCATCCTCTGAAAAAATAGCTTCTGCTGGACACTCTGGTTCACACAGCGTGCAATCGATACACTCATCAGGATCAATGACTAAAAAGTTAGGACCTTCGTGAAAACAATCTACTGGGCAGACATCAACACAATCAGTATATTTACATTTAATACAGTTTTCTGTGACAACAAAGGTCATGGTGAATTCTCCAAAATCACGAGTTGATACAGGACCGACCTGTCAAAAATAAAATGTAATTCTACATGATTTCGCCTAATTCTGGGCAAGGTTCAATTTTAGGGTATGATCCCGATTGAATAAAATTCATGAAAAAACATCAGTAATTTGAAGGAACACCGCAGAATGCGAAAAATAATATTACTTCTGATTTTTGGGCTGATTTTCTTAGCAAGCGCCGCTTTTGCCGCATTTAACATGAGCGATGTGACGGTAAATTATTACTTTGGTGAGTTAACCATGCCTCTATCTGTGATAGTAGCGCTATCTATGTTGTTGGGGGTAGCCATCGGTGCAGTGATTTTATTGTTCAGCACGATGAAATTGCGCTATGAAAATCATCGCTTACAATCAAAGTTGTCAGTTTCTGAGCAAGAAATTAACAGCTTAAGAATACTGCCGATTAAAGACGCCCATTAATTCATGTTTGGCTGGTTATTTTTCTTATTACCCGTAGCAGCTCTCTCCGGATGGATGATGGCCAGACGTCACTATAAACGTCGCTACCGCCAGCAAGACTCTTCTTTTAGCCCTGATTATTTTAAAGGCCTTAATTATTTACTGAATGAACAGCCTGATAAAGCCATTGATGTCTTTATTGGCTTGCTAGAAGTTAACAGTGAAACAGTCGAAACCCATTTGGCTCTGGCTAACTTATTCCGTAGACGTGGTGAAAGTGATCGTGCCATCAGAATCCATCAGAATTTAATTGCCAGGCCTTCACTCAGTGCCCAACAACGGCGCCAAGCTCTTGTCGAATTAGGCCTGGATTATATGAGTGCAGGCGTTTTAGACCGCGCTGAACTGCTATTTTTAGAATTATTACAACAACCAGGGACACCACCTGAAGCGCCCAAACAATTGCTACGGATCTATCAGCAAGAAAAGAAATGGCAGCAAGCCATTGATATGGCAAAACATATCGAAGGTAATGATAAGACCAATACCCGGGCGCTGATTGCACAGTTTTATTGTGAACTTGCCGAATCTGTCATCAATAAAGATCAGCATCAAACACTGAATTTATTACGAAGTGCTCACCATTACGATGCAAACTGTGTCAGAGCGAGCCTGCTAGAAGGTCGGATATACATCAAAAACGGGCAATACCGTAAAGCGATTCGTGCACTTCAACATGTTGAAAAACAAAATCACTATTTTTTACCAGAAGCGCTGCCTTTGCTTTATGACTGTTTTGAGAACACGAATAATCTGGATGACTTCAAAGACTGGTTAGAATCATTACTCAATAGATATCCTCACCTCACTTCTGCACGCTTAATGATAACGAGACTTATCGAACAAACACAGAGCACGGAAGCAGCCCAGGCGTTCTTGCATGCCCAACTGCACCAACACCCCTCTGTGGAAGGTTTACATCAGCTCATTACGCTGGGTGAAGAGAACCATCAAGCGCTAATCCCACTTATTAAAGAAGTCACAACTACCTTAATTCATAAAGGCGATCGTTATACATGCAAGAACTGTGGTTTTTCTGGTCGAACGATGCACTGGTTATGTCCGGGCTGTTCCAGTTGGTCAACGATGCGCCCTATTGAAATTCATTTATCTTCATTGGAAAAATTATTGGAACCATCACGATGACAGCGATTACTATTCTGCATAACCCACGTTGCAGTAAATCCAGACAAACACTGAACTTACTAGAAGAAAAAGGAATTCATCCAGATGTCATAAAATATCTGGACACACCACCCAGCTTTGAAGAATTAAAAGTTATCATTGAAAAACTGGGCATTAGTCCCAGAGATTTACTTCGCAAGGGTGAAGAGGAATACAAGGTGCTTGATTTGAAAAATCCATCTCTGACAGATGAAGACATCATACAAGCCATGGTCACTCACCCTAAACTGATTGAAAGACCGATTGTTATACAGGGTAGCCAAGCACGAATAGGTCGACCACCAGAATCTGTCTTAGAAATAATCTCATCACAATGATCAAAATACTGATTCTTTACTACAGTCGTAGTGGCCATGTTAAAGCGATGGCTGAACAAATTTCACGAGGCGTTGAATCCGTTTCGGGATGCGAAGCGCTCATCAGGACTGTCCCTCCTGTATCTACAGTCTGTGAAGCCACAGAAGATACTATTCCAGCAGAAGGCCATCTATATGTTAGCCATGCTGATCTGAAGAATTGTGCAGGACTGATAATGGGAAGCCCAACACGATTTGGTAATATGGCGGCACCGCTTAAATATTTTATTGATTCAACGAGCGATTCCTGGCTGTCAGGTGTTTTAGTAGGAAAACCGGCGGCTGTTTTCACATCAACCGGCAGCCTACATGGCGGGCAAGAATCCACTCTTCTATCGATGATGTTGCCACTGTTTCATCATGGCATGTTACTGATGGGGCTTCCATATAGTGAGCCTGAATTAATGATGACAGAAACGGGCGGAACACCATATGGTGCCAGTCACTTAGCCGGTGCGGACAATAAACGTACGCTTGATGATAACGAGGCGAAACTGTGTAAAGCCATGGGACATCGCATTGCCACTACAGCAAAGAAATTACATGAATCCTGAAAAACTTTTCCGAGCACTGACTTTAGTCAGTTTTTTTGGTCTGATGATCACGCTTTTGGCCTGGATACTCATCGCACCACATGCAGAGAATTATCCTGTCGCAGCCATGCTTATTCTTGGTTTAGTGCCACTATTATTTCCAATGCGCGGATTATTGTACGGACGTCCTTACACTCACGCATGGACAAGCTTTTTAATGCTATTTTATTTCAGTCATGCTGTAGGTGAGGTATATAGCGCCTCTTCGCTAACACTCTATCCTGTGCTGGCACTCATTTGCAGTAGTGTGTGCTTTTGCTCAACGATTCTTTATGTTAAATTCAACGCTAAGAATAAAAAAGCGATATAAGTCACAAACTTGTGACCATTAAAATGATATAAAGTCATCCATATAGGAGACATTTATGAGTAGCATTTCTGCTTTTCAATCAGGCATAGCAGGCATTCAAAGCGGTATGTATGGTGCAGCACAAAGTAGCGCCAAAATTGCGTCTGCCGATCCAGGTTCAAACGAACAATTAACCAAAGCGCTTGTCGAGCTAGATGCAAACGCAAGACAAGTTGAAGCATCTGCAAAAGTCGTCAAAGCCAGTAATGAGATGGTTGGAAGTATTCTTGATATAAAAGTCTAAAATACCATCTGCTGTATATATTGAGAGGAGACTCCCCCCAACTTCTCTCATCCTGCTAAACTGTCCGCTCGTTTTACAACTCCGACACACCTTTGAATAATCCATCCTACTCACCGTTATCGCAGGCCGCTATTCTCAGCGCCATGGAACCACAGACAAGCAACAAGCTCAGCGAGATGTTGATCTTGCCAGAAGTCACGTCCACAAATGACATTCTCTGGCAAAGATTCAGCCAACATCATCTAGAGCCTGCGGCATGTATTGCTGAAACGCAAACCGCTGGCAGAGGTCGCCGAGGAGACGTATGGCAATCTCCTCCTGTGGGTAACCTCTACCTTTCTTTATTCTGGCCACACTGCGCAGAAGAAGCCAGACATGGACTGAGTATTGCTATTGGCATTAGTTTAATTAATACACTCAAGCAGTCTGGAATCAATCAGTTAGCATTGAAATGGCCTAATGACGTCTTATATAAAAGACAAAAGCTGGCCGGAATTCTTGTAGAATCGAGATTTAATACCAGACAATACACCGTTGTAGGAATTGGCCTTAATTTTAAGCTTCCAGAATCTACACAAACATTAATTCAACAACCATCTACCAGCCTCGAACAGCTTTGTGACCCCGTCCCCTGTCGTAGTTGGCTGGCAGGAAAAATACTGCAGAACATGATAGAAACAATAGAACTGTTTGAACATCGAGGTCTTACTGACTTCCTTCCACTCTGGCCTCAATATGATGCTCTGCATGAGCAAGCCATCACATTGATTGAAGGCGATCAAAAATCATCGGCACTTGCTTGTGGTATTAACGAACATGGTGAATTACGGTATTTACAAAACAATGAAATAAAACTGCTGTCTAATAGTCATATCAGCATTAGGTTTGCTTCATGAAATTACTGGTAGATATTGGTAACAGCCGAGTTAAATGGACCACTATGGACAATAATGGTCTTAATGAAAGTCAAAGTTTTGATCGAAACAAATCAGGAATCAAAGCTTCATTAAACAAAGTGTGGAAAACATTATCTGAAATCGAATCAGTATATGTTGCCAACGTAGCCGGCGAAAAAATAGCCGCTCAACTTACTGAGTGGACAGAAAAACAGTGGAACCTGACCCCCAAATTCATTCAAGCTGAGAAAAAACATTTCGGTGTCACCAATGCTTATGATGAACCAGCCAAACTTGGTATTGACCGTTGGTTATCTCTGATTTCAGCACGGCAACATGCTAGGCTTGCACAGTGCATTATTGATTGTGGTACGGCAATCACCGTTGATATCGTCACAAAGGCAGGTCAACATCAAGGGGGAATGATTATCCCCGGTATCAGTATTATGAAAAGTAGTCTGGTCAACAATACTGATGCATTAACTACCGATACAGATGATCAAGAATTCAAAACTCTCGCAACGAACACCTACAGTGCAATACAAACCGGTACGCTATATGCCGTCACCGCCACTATTGAGCGTATCATTAGTGATCTAAAAGAAAGCTTCAATAACCGAATTCGATTCATTATCACCGGCGGTGATGCCCAAGCTTTACTTCCACTTCTGTCTGATGACGTTCATTACTATCCAGATATTGTGCTTAAAGGTCTTGCGTTTTATGCGCGACAAGACAAAGCAAAACCAGCAGAAAAAAACAAATCTAAAGCACAGAAATCTCAAATATCATCGGATGTAGATGGTCAGGAAAAAACAGAAACAGCAGCAGATGTAACAGATAAAACTGCGCCAAATACTGTTGAAACATCAACGGAAAATGATAATCCGTCACCAGAAACCATAACAGAAGAAAAAAAGAAACCTGCACGTAAACCACGTAAAACACGTGCCACCAAACCCAAGTCACCATCAAAAACAAAAAAACAAGCGTCAGACCCATCATTGCCAGAAGAGGCAATCTGAGGTAATCTTTCGCTCCCTTAAGGAGAACTGGCCGAGTGGTTGAAGGCGCACGCCTGGAAAGTGTGTATAGGTTAATAGCCTATCGAGGGTTCGAATCCCTCGTTCTCCGCCATCACTCCGAGTTGTTGATCAACCGTTTTCAAAACTCCGAAGATAAAATTCAAACTCAGACTTTGGCAACGGTTTAGAATAGAAAAAGCCTTGAAGAGCATGGCAACCAATATTTTTTAAAATTTCTGCCTGAGTCGCTGTTTCCACCCCTTCTGCTATAACCATAATGTCTAAACGTTTTGCCATTTCGGTAATCGCTTCGACAATCGCCCTGTCATCCTCACTTTGATCAATGTCATGAATAAAAGAGCGATCAATTTTCAGATAATCAACATCCATTTCTTTCAAGTAAGATAAAGAAGAATAACCGGTGCCAAAATCATCCACCGCAATTTTTATATCAGCATCTCGTAAACGATACAGTAACATCCGGCTTTCGGATTGTTTCTGCATTAACGTACTTTCCGTTATCTCTAACGTGATTAACTCACTGGGTATTGAAACCTCACGTAAATAAGCCAACCAATCTAAACGAGCACGCTGCCCACCAAAATTATGTGCTGATCGATTAATAGAAATATGTGGAACGGCATGACCACTATTCGTCCACTGTTTCAAATCATCGCAAACACGTTTAAACACATAATCATCGATTTTATCGATGAGGCCCATACGTTCTGCCTGAGGAAGAAAATCTGAGGGTGGAATCATTCCACGAACAGGATGATTCCATCTAACTAATGCTTCTGCGTATAAAGCATGATTCAGACTTAGAGAAATAATTGGCTGGTAATAAACGATTAATTCTTGTCTGCTCAAGGCAGACTCTAATTCGTTAATAATAAACGTTCTTGCTTGCCAACTTGCCGCTAATTCAGCGTTATAAAACTTGAAAGCACTGCCACCCATATCTTTTGCTGCATACATCGCTCTGTCAGCATTTTGAATTAACATACCCGGTTCCGCAGCATCATCAGGAAAAAAGGTTACTCCAATACTAGTTGAGAGCCGTAGCGTTTGTCCCTGAATTTCAACTGGTTTTTCTATTTCACTGATCAGACTTTTTGCAACATTAATTGCATGTGCTTTATTTTTAAACTCAGATAGGATGATAGTAAATTCATCGCCACCTAACCGCGCTACGGTATCCATATCTCGAATACAACTCGAAATTCTAAACGCCATTTGCCGAAGTAACTCATCCCCGAATTCGTGCCCTAAGGTATCATTCACATCTTTGAAACGATCTAAATCGAGAAACATCAGACAAATTTTCTCACCCAATCTCTCCGCTCGTTTAATCGCTTGTTGTAAGCGATCCGTAAACAGACGCCGATTCGGTAAATTGGTCAGGGCATCGAAGTTGGCATGTTGTTCAATGATGGCATGTGCTTCTTTCACTTCTGTCATATCAGTAAACACTGCTACCATATTCGTCACGCTCTGGGCCGAATCATAAATAGCAGATACAGATAAATATGTTGGCAATGATTCAGCACTTTTTGTACTGATAATGACCTCCCCTCGCCACATCCCTTTATCTCGCATGACATCCCATAATTCTTGCGTCAATCGTATTGATTGATGTGAAGCGAACTCGCTTATTAAAAAATCGGGATACTGATCGATGACTTCTTCATATGAATAGCCGGTCATATCTGTAAAGGCTTGGTTGACAGCAATGATGTATTTATTAGCATCAGTGATCATCATAGCTTCACTAGTCGAGTTAAAAGCGACGTCTGATAGTCGAAGCTTTTGTTCCGTCACTTTCATCTGTTTGAGTACATCGCGAATGCGTTGTTCTGAAGACTGAGCCCTTTTTGTTGCTTGTGTTAACTCTTGTGTTCGAATGGTGACTTCTTTTGAGATGCGATGAGTTCTCCCAGTTATACTCAAGAATAACAAGGTAAATAATGTCGTTATTAAAAACCCACAAACCAGTGCTAGTGACGCCAGGCTAGTTGAGTAAGTATTCATAAAATAAGTGGTCGGGTAAAACTGCAACTGCATGTGTCGGCCAGCTAATTCAAAATCAACATAATGTTTGATCCGGGACGTTCTCTCCTCACTTTGCTGATAAAAAAAGTCACCACTCTGTATATCAAGCCAATTTATCAAGAACTCCGGTTGTGATGACTGTTTCAAAATATCATCCACAAACTCCTTTACACGAATCACGACATTAACCAAGCCAATCACCTCGTTATTCTCTTTATTAATGCTGAATTTACCCGTTTGAGTTTGATATATGGGGCGATATATCACTAATGCATCGATAAGCTCCTTATCACGAATCATTTTCAGTGGACTTCTGGCAACGGCCTGACCACTTTCTATAGCCTTATCAATCACTTTTTTTGAAACAACGGATGAGTAAGGATTAAATCCACGCGCTATCAGGTTATCTGCTTCAGGCTCTAAGTAGGTGATGGGGAAATAAACAGGATATGCTTTTGACGGACCTAGCGTCTTGTGCGACACGATTTCTTTGATAAAAAAATCTTCGCCAAAATGTTTCTTCTGCTCTTCTTCGTACGCCTGTCGTTCTGAATGCAGTATTCGAGGCAACCACTCAATGACCTGAATATGCTGTTCATTATAGGTGGTCCAATTAACAAAACTCTTAAACTCATCTCGCGTCACTTTGTCCGAGGAGGCAAACAAGCGTGAGACGCCATCTTGAATCAACTCTTCTGTTTTGAGAGCAATTTTAAATACCTCGGCTGCTTCCTGCGTTCTGATTTTGAACTGATCAGCAAGACGTTTATCTTCAAACTGTCGGATATTCCAGACTGTAGCACTGATGATAATCAATGAGAGTAAAACAAGAATACCGATAAACCACCGTCTTGTTTTCCATACTGCCCGTGGTCGCCCAATAAAGCTCAAAACCAGAGACAACATGACATAAGTACCCATAATGTTTCCGATCCACCACATGAGCCAGACCGGCATAAAATTTAATGCTGATGGGTTAAAAACATGTATCACGCCAAGACCAAGTGTGGTGCTAACTAGACATATAATTGGTACCACTAGCAGAAAGAGAAAAATATCCCGATCACGACTTAGTGTAAGTGGAAATCCAATCATTTTTCTGAAAAGGTATTTTCCAACAATCACTTGTAAACAGCTGACTAAGGCAATAACAGCAGAAAAAATAACGTTGTGCGCGATAAGTTCGATTCTGGTCAATACGATTAAGCTGATTATCAATGCCCCGACAAAGATCCCTGGCAAGACGTACATGGCGGGATATGTCAGAAAAAAGGGCAATGCAATACCCGCAGGGAAAAATACCAATGCTGAAAAATGTTCAAATACAGCGAATTGAATGCTCAGCCAACCAGCTATCAGGTAAACCAGGGCAACGAATAAGTTAACAAAGATAGGAGTGAGAAATTTATTTTTCATTTATCCATCATGATCAGCTATAGCGAGAAAGGCCAACAGTGCGTCAACACTATCCTTAATACTACTTCTATCGGCCATCACAATCGTTTCATAAACTTAATTCAAGAGGAGGAAATAACACATCAGCGCATCTCATGAATATTAGCCTCCTCCTTTCTACAATGATAAAGCCCCTAACTGCTTGTTTGATGTGACGATGTCATGATTAAAAGCAAAATAGGATGGAAAAAACTACAATAAAGACATAGAATGTGTCGCTCTATGGTGGCCTGCATTGGTCTCCTCGCGACGATATGTTGGTGACCCCGTCAGGCCCGGAAGGGAGCAGCGGAGCCTTCGGACTCGGGCGCCGAGATTCGGCTGGTGTGGGTCGCCACCCTAAACATTAAGTTAACCGGGTGTCTAATAACCGATGAGTTATCTGGTTTTAGCCCGTAAGTGGCGACCTAAAACATTTGAACAAGTCGTTGGGCAACAACATGTCTTACGTGCTTTAATCAACGGCCTGGATCAAAACCGACTGCATCACGCCTTTCTGTTTTCTGGTACACGTGGTGTTGGTAAAACGACACTGGCGAGAATCTTCGCCAAATCCCTCAACTGTGAACAAGGCGTCAGCTCTACCCCATGTGGTGAATGCCAGAGCTGTGTCGAAGTAGATAGTGGTCGCTTTGTCGATTTAATTGAGGTCGATGCCGCGTCCAGGACAAAAGTGGATGACACACGTGAACTCCTCGACAACGTGCAATATGCGCCAAGTCGTGGTCGTTATAAAGTTTACTTAATCGACGAAGTGCACATGTTATCGACCAGTAGTTTTAATGCACTATTAAAAACACTGGAAGAACCCCCTCCTCACGTTAAATTCTTGTTCGCCACAACAGATCCTCAGAAATTACCTGTCACCATCTTGTCGCGTTGCCTACAATTTAACTTAAGACGTTTGGATATCACTCAGATTAGTGAACATCTGTCGTACATTTTAGGCCAAGAAAATCTCTCATTTGAACATCCCGCTTTAATAGAACTCGCTCGTGCAGCTGACGGCAGCATGCGTGATGCGCTGAGTTTATTAGATCAAGCGATTGCTTTTGGGAACGGAAATGTCACGACTGATGTGGTTTTCCAAATGCTTGGCAGCATCAACCAAGATCAGGTCTATCAATTACTGAGCGCACTTCAACAAAGAGATGCAAAAGCATTACTGCAACTCTCTGGTGATTTAGCAGTACTTGGCCGCGACTTTGAAGTTATTCTTAATGCGATTTTGGATGGTTTACAAAAGATAGCAAGCTATCAACACATTCAGGATTTAGCGTCGGAAGAAAAAGACAGCTCCAGTCTAAAGGACTTGGCCAACACGTTTGATGCTGAAACCGTGCAATTACTTTATCAAATTGCTCTGCATGGTAAGCGAGATCTACCATGGGCCGCTGACCCGAAAAGCGGTTTTGATATGACGTTATTACGGATGCTAAGTTTTCAGCCTCGGACTGGCGAACCCAACAATGGGAATCCCCCAGCAAAAAAGTCTGACACGCCTAGTAAACCGGCCGTCACTGAACCGCCGGTAACAGTCAGCAATGCCAACAGCTCAGACAGCAAAGAACTAAACGCATCAGCCCCGGTATTGAGTCGACATGAACATCATTCAGAGCCGAATGATTCAACAACCCATTCAGCCTTTTCTTCACAAAAGCCCGCAGCACCATTAGAAAAGCCACAGCCCAGACCTGAGTTAAATCATGACCAGAATATTCAAAAGAACACTGATACTCAGGTAAACGAAAAACATACAAAAGAAGCTTTAGCTGACTCGCTTCCCAGCGTCGATGAAGAGACTTTGATCAGTGTTGATTTGTCCCCTGCAAACTGGACGCAAATCATTTCAGAACTCAAACTGTCTGCTTTAACGCGACAATTAGCCGAGAATAGCGCCTTTATTCGATGTGAAGAACGCACACTTCAACTATCGTTATCGCCTGAACTTGCTCATTTAGCGACCTCAAAATCAAAAGAACGCCTCGAACAAGCATTACAGCAGAAACTCGATCAGAATGTCAGTGTCATATTCAATCATGATCCCGATAGTTTGCATTCAGGGCCGACAGTAGCGGTTGAAAGAGCTGAACAACTCGCACAAAAACAGCAACAGGCTATTGAATCTATCCAGACTGACCCCACTATCGAAGTGATTAAGAACACATTTAATGCTCGTGTAATTGAAAGTACAATAAAACCCTTAGATTAAGTAAAGAGGACATTCCATGAAAGGTGGTTTAGGCAATCTGATGAAACAGGCCCAGCAAATGCAGGCCAATATGGAAAAAGCACAAAAAGAATTGGCTTCTGTCGAAGTCACCGGACAAGCCGGTGGTGGAATGGTCAAAATTACCATGACAGGTAAACATGACATTAAGCGCGTTCAAATTGAAGATGCGTTATTTGAAGATGATAAAGAAATGCTGGAAGATTTAATCGCTGCTGCTGTTAATGACGCAAACCGCCAAGTAGAACAAACCACTCAAGAACGTATGTCAGGCATGCTACCTCCTGGCATGAAAATGCCATTTTAGCCTTATAACATGGCAAAACTCGGTCCCAGTATTGATGAGTTGATAAGTGCGCTTCGCTGTTTACCAGGCGTAGGGCCAAAATCAGCACAACGTATGACATTCCATTTGCTTGAGCGTAATCGAGATGGTGGTCAACGTCTAGCTCAGGCGCTTACTCATGCATTAGAAAACGTAAAACATTGTAATCGTTGCAGAATTCTATCTGAAACAGAACTCTGTTCACGATGTGCTGATGAGCGTCGCCAACAAGACATTTTGTGTATTGTAGAAATGCCAAGCGACGTACTTGCTATTGAACAAGCAACCCAATACCAAGGACAATATTTTGTATTATCAGGCCATTTATCGCCGCTGGATGGTATCGGTCCTGAAGCATTGGGCATTCCCAAATTGATTGAATGGTTAGATCAAAACACTATCGAAGAAGTTATTTTGGCTACCAACCCTACCGTGGAAGGTGAAGCAACGGCTCATTTTATCGGTGAACTGGCCAGAGCCCGCAATATCAAAGTCAGTCGACTTGCTCATGGTATTCCACTGGGAGGTGAGCTCGAATATGTTGACAGTGGCACCCTTTCTCACGCATTCTCAGGAAGAGAGTCGCTTTGAGGTGATGGCTAGCTTAAAGAGAGCATTTACTTATGGCGCAGGACGAAGTCGCTTTAGAACAATTAAAAACTTTTTCGGGTTTAATTCACCGTCACCCCTTATTCATCAATGATGAATTGGATGTCGCCGGATATCATTTAAGCTTTTATGATCTTGAAGGACAAAAGTTAAAGGACGATAGTCCCGTTCCTGACTTTGTCCAGTCACTGCCCAACATTGTGTTAGATATTAACCATAGTTCTAGTGCGCTGTTATCAATTCCAGAGTCATGG
This sequence comes from Methylophaga sp. UBA678, assembly GCF_002299105.1. Classification (NCBI taxonomy): domain Bacteria; kingdom Pseudomonadati; phylum Pseudomonadota; class Gammaproteobacteria; order Thiotrichales; family Piscirickettsiaceae; genus Methylophaga; species Methylophaga sp. UBA678. The sequence continues at coordinate 92,399 of NZ_DBNG01000014.1, read as the reverse complement.
CACCATGCTCTTCTGGATCTACCTAAAATAAATGCCTCTCTAACTTTAGACATTAATACCCAACAGCCACCACCGGCTCATCATCGTGCCATAAATTATGCAAATCGATTGCATAACTCCATGAATGGGCATCAGTACAAGACATTATTGATTGACCTCGCACAAGAAAATTTACAACAACTGACTAATCAAGAAATTCAAGCATGGCGTGCACACTATGACGTTTTGTGTGCTATCAATGTTAACAACATCGAACAGTATCACTATTGCAAAGCGCATCACCTAGATTTGCTGGAAGGTGATTTTTATACCAAGCCTGATCAAAGTACAGGTCATCAATTAACCCCGTCAACGCAAACATTAATGTCATTATTGGTGCGTCTTCAAGACACTGATGTAGAAGCCGAAGATTTAACTGAGATTATTAATCAAGACATCACGCTCAGTTATAAACTTTTGCGTTTAATCAACTCCGCCTTTTTTGGTTTGCCTAAAAAAGTGGAAAGTACCAAACAAGCGATAGTCATGCTTGGGCTCAATAAAATTAAAACATGGGCAAGTTTATTATGTTTATCAGGTATTGATGATAAACCGAATGAATTACGTCATGTCGCCATGTTTCGCGGCAGAATGTGTGAGCTACTAGCCAAATACTATAAAGGACATTCAGATATGTTTTTCACCGTCGGTCTTCTGTCGGTTCTGGATGCCATGTTGGATAAACCACTTGTCGATATTGTTGACCCCTTACCATTGACCGCTGAACTTAAAACAGCCTTGATAGATAAACAAGGACCTGCAGGAAGAGCTTTAGCAGATACTTTGAGTTATGAACAAGCGGATTGGGAAACCATATCCACTTCACCTGTTCCAAGAGAAATATTAGTCAAAACTTATTTAGAATCTATTCAGTGGGCAAAACAACTCACTATTCAACTACAAGATTAAGTTATGTCTATCACTTGGTTGGCTGCCGACTCACAAAGTCATTTCCCGCCTGTGGAAAAAGCGACAGATCATGGTTTATTAGCTGCTGGCGGTGATCTGTCTCCAGCAAGATTACTGGATGCCTATCAACGTGGCATTTTCCCCTGGTTTAATAAAAATGACCCGATTTTATGGTGGTGTCCTGATCCACGTATGGTTCTTTTCACAGATGATGTTCATATCAGTAAAAGCCTTAATAAGATATTACGGAAAGGACAGTTTACCGTCACAATGGATCGCGCATTCGAACAGGTCATGAAAGCGTGTTCGGCACCGAGACAGAATCAACCTACTGATCCAGATAACCGGACGTGGATACACAATAATATGATCGAGGCTTATACTGATTTACACCATCAGGGATATGCACATAGTATTGAATGCTGGAAAGATAATGAACTGGTTGGTGGTCTTTATGGTGTTTCTGTAGGCAAAGCATTTTTTGGTGAATCCATGTTTAGTTTTGTACCAGACAGTTCTAAAGTTGCGCTCATCGCCTTATGCCAACAATTACAACGCTGGGACATGCCGATGATAGACTGTCAGATATACTCCGATCACCTATCGCGTATGGGGGGAGAAGAAATCCCCAGAGCAGAATTTATCAAAAGACTGGATAAGTTATGTTCTGTCAAAGTATCGCCCAGTCAATGGCAGTTAGATGCTGATTTACCCTACGCACTATGAGCCTGAATTTTTATCAAGACCAACCTCATGCCTGTTCATACCTTAGTGACAGGCAGGCCAGAAACCTTTATCCCGACCCAAATAAACCGGCGAGTAAGCACCTGTACAGTCATCTGATTCAACATGGATTCAGGAGAAGCGGGGATCACATATATCGGCCATTTTGCGCAGAGTGCTCATCCTGTGTACCAGTGCGAATTGATATTGCCCAGTTTAAACCTAACAGAAGTCAGAAGCGCTGTTTAAAACGTAATCAGGATGTGCAAACTAAAATTCATCCAGCTGAATTTAATCCGGTACATTTTGAATTATATGAGCGTTATCTTGCTGGTCGACATTTGGGGGGAGGCATGGATAACCCCACCCCATCAAGCTATACCAACTTTCTGACTAGCAGTTGGTGCGATAGTGCATTTATTGAATTCTGGCTGGAAAACAAGCTGATTGGGATAGCTGTGACAGATTTTGTCATCAACGGGGCCTCAGCTTTTTATACTTTCTTTGATCCTGACCTCGCTAAACGCAGTTTAGGGACATTTGCCATTCTTAAACAAATTGAATTAGCCAAAAACTATGATCTTTCATGGCTTTATCTGGGTTATTGGATCGCCGAGAGCCCTAAAATGTCATATAAGACTAATTTTTCAGGATTAGAGGGTTATTACACCGATTGGCAGAAGTTAGATAAAAAACTTTGAATAATCAGTCATTTTACGGCAAAATGGTTCTTTTTTATTCAAGAACATTAGAGTTTATGGCAAAAGAAGAACATATTGAGTTTGAAGGCACAGTAATTGATACCATGCCTAACACCACATTCCGTGTTGAACTGGAAAACGGCCATGTGGTTACAGCGCATATTTCAGGCAAAATGCGTAAAAACTATATTCGTATTCTTACAGGTGACAAAGTCACTGTACAGCTGACGCCATACGATTTAACTAAAGGTCGTATTGTCTACCGCGCACGCTAACCCTACCTCACCCGGCCACGTCAGTGGCAAAGCGTCAAAAATAAACTCTTATAACACCATAAATTTCATCTGAATTAATCTAATTCAGATGAAATCTGGCTGTTTATGCTGACCAAATAACTGCTTCAACCCTACTAAGCACATCAGAATAAAGGCAACCAATGTCCAAGCAGGAATGCTGAGATTGAGGAAGGTCCAAAGGACGTCTGCGCATTCACCTGAGCCCTTCAATACCATATCAACGGCTTGACTCAATGGGAAATTTTCTAAGATAAAGTTCAACCCTGGACCACAACTAGGTATCTGATCTTCCGGTAGATTTTGAATCCATACATGTCGAGCGGATATAGCGGCACCCAGTCCCGCTGCCAAGAAAACCAAGAACCCATAAATTCGTCGTCCTGTTGTCACGGGATTGTGAATAGCACCTATCAAAAAGAACACACCAGCAATAAGTACCATCACACGTTGCAGGATACACAAGGGACAAGGCTCCAGATGTTCAATAAACTGAAAGTAACCAGCGATAAGCAACATACTCAAACAGGCAAGAAAGCCAAAGAGAAAGACGCCACGAAATGAGTTCAAAACAGACTCCTTAAGTCGATTAATCTGTGCTAAGTTAACCTAAAAGACGCAAGGATAAAAGGAGTAAGGCAATGAATGAAGATAATTTAGAAAAAAAACTCACCGATGCCTACGATAAAATGATGGAACGTCTGAATAACTTCTTGGATGAAGCTGAGCAACAGGCTATGCCAACCCTGCAGCGAAACCTTGATAAGGCCAAACAGCAAGCGATTGAATTACGTGAACTTACCCAAGAAGAAGCTGAAATAATCGCCACTTATATACAACGCGATTTACATGATGCAGCTGATTATCTTGAATCAACAGGAAAAACATTCTCAACATGGCTGACCTTTGATTTACAGCTTGTTGAAGCACGATTACTGGATTTATTTGCTACTGTGGCAGACAAGACGCGACTGGAATTAGACCAGTTAGCCCAGCAGGCCACTAAGCTTCAGCAGTACCACACAGGGGAAGTAACAGGGATTGGCGCCCTCTACTGTGAATCATGCGGTTGTGAATTACATTTCAAAAAAACAAGTCGCATCCCCCCTTGCCCGAAATGTCATAAAACCACTTTTAACAGAAAAAAGCCGAGTTAAACGCCTTATTCCCAGTACCAACCACCGTGTTGAATTAACGCATTCAACACCTGCTCTGCGCCCTCATATTGCTGGAGTGATTCCCATTGCTGAAGGCTTATGGGTAACACTCCAGTCAGCATATTCATCATCGATTGATAGGATGCTGAAAGAGTCAATTTTTCCCCAGCAATAAACAGAAACAGATGGTTTTCGCTTTCTGTCCAAGCCATTCTAATATAGCGATTGCGCTGTAATATGCCACCAGATTCAAACTGAGTGGATAAAGACATTGGGTCGTTATCTTGGATATATTCATCAGCTAACCACTCCAGTGATGGTTTAGTCTGAGTAACTAAACGACCAACTGCTGACTGTAGAAGTGTATCAGACTGGTTGATAGTATCGATCAAGCTTTGTTTGAAGCGTGCCATCGCTCTTTTATCAATCTTTGTTTCACTTGTATTCACATTCAAATCAGGATCACTGTAGTGCACATCTCCTATGTCTGAATCAGCAAGCTCTTGCAGGTAAGCATCCAGCACCTCTGTTTGCGTCGGCGCTCTGAAGCCAATTGAGAACGTCATGCAGTCATTCTGCGCCACACCGTGATGAGCAAAGTGTGGCGGTAAATACAGCATATCACCGGGCTCCAGATCCCAGCTTTCATCAGCTGTAAATTCCGACAGAATTTTCAGATCTAGCCCTTCAATTAAACGGGTTTCTAAAAGGGGTTCAGCCCCGACTTGCCAGCGTCGAGTCCCCTTTGCTTGCAGTAAAAACACATCGTAACCATCCGTATGGGGCCCGACACTCCCACCAATGGGGGCATAACTAATCATCAGATCATCACGTCGCCAGTCAGGGATAAAATCAAAACAACGTGTAATGTCTATTAATTCAGGTTCATGCTTATCCATATCCTGAACCAATAGCGTCCAATGTGATGCAGGTAATGCCTCAAAATCATCTTCTGAAAAAGGGCCATGACGACACAACCATGGACCAGTGCTGGCGTGTTCTTCAATAAGCCGTGACTCCACATCCTCCAGACAAGCAAAGCCTGCAAGCTCTTCAGGGGTAATAGGTGATTCAAAATCAGGAAAGGCTTGCCGAATCAGTAGTGGTTTTTTTTGCCAGTACTCATCTAAAAACGTTTGTTGAGATAATCCGGTATTAAAAAACTCACTCATAATTGTCCTGCATGAAATAACACTCTGGCAAAGTCACCGTTGCCATCACTATACACTTCTACTCGACTCAGACAGGCAAAAGGCACATCAATATGGAAAAGGGCTTGTAACGGCATCGATAAAATATGCGCCAATAATAATCTGATGACACCAGCATGTGTGACTAGAAGAATATGTCGCTGCCCATATTGTTTCAACATCGCTTGCCAGGCTGAAATACAGCGTTGTTGGAAGGCAATTAACGTTTCAGCTTGAGGCGGTGTATTGAGGACAGGGTCATCATAAAAAGCAAAGAAATGATGAGGATCGTTTTCCTCTATGGCTTCTGCTGTTTTTCCTTCCCACTGGCCAAAAGACATTTCAATAAATCTTGGCTCATATGCCAGACTTAGACCAGTATCCCGACTTAAATCTGCCGCAAAACTGGCACAGCGAGACAGTGGTGAGGTAATAATCTGCTGCCAGGGTAACTCATCCGTCAGCACTGATTGCATCTGTTCACGTCCAATTTCAGTCAGCAAATAATCTTGCTGCCCTCGATAAACTCCCTCACCTTCCGTCTCACCATGCCGCAGTAAATCAATAGTCGTGACAGACATGTCAGTCGATAGACTCCACAGTAAAGACGACGTTGTTTAAAGCAATAATCCTCACTTTTTTACCGGCTGGATTATCATTTCCCTGGATTTTCCATGTCGAATCATCCAGCTTGATTTTGCCAACACCATCAACAATCGGTGTCTGTAAGGTGATAACTCGACCTATGTATTGCTCGCCTCTTTTATTTAAATTGGGTTGATCACTCAGCAAAGGGTGTTCACGATAATATTGTCGCCAGACCACAATACTGATGATGGATAACAAAGCAAAAATTAATAACTGATACTGCCAGGATAGCGCCGAAAAAAAGAATAAAAACAGTCCTGTAACGAAGGCCGCTATCCCCATCCATAGAGCAAAAAAAGTCGGCAACAGTATTTCAATGATAATCAGACCGACACCTAATACCCACCAATGCCAAAAATCAATGACAAAAGGCATGATTAAGCTCCTTTTTTATTGAACGCTTCTTTGGCAAGTTCTGCGATACCAGCAACTGAACCTATAACATTGCTGGCCTCAAGTGGCATCATGATGACTTTATGATTATCGGCTGACGCCATATCTTTCAGTGCTTCAACATATTTCTGTGCGACGAAGTAGTTCACAGCCTGTACGTCACCTTTCGCGATGGCTTCTGACACCATCATGGTCGCTTTGGCTTCTGCTTCAGCTAAACGTTCACGCGCCTCAGCATCACGCATGGCGGCTTCAAGACGACCTTCCGCTTCTAATACAGCAGCCTGCTTTTCACCTTCTGCTCGTAAAATTTCAGATTGACGATGGCCTTCCGCTTCCAGGATAGATGCCCGTTTTGTTCTATCCGCTTTTAACTGGCGACTCATCGCTTCTACTAAACCTTGATCCGGTTCCAGATCTTTAATTTCGATCCGGGTAACTTTCACGCCCCATGGTGTGGTTGCATCATCAACTACGTTCAGCAAGCGCGCATTAATATCATCACGTTTTGATAACAGCTCATCCAGATCCATAGACCCCATAACGGTACGGATATTGGTCATGGTGAGATTCAATATCGCATTATCCAGACCACTCACTTCATAAGCTGCTTTAGCTGCTTCAATGACCTGAAAGAACACCACGCCATCCACCCTGACAGTGGCGTTATCTTTAGTGATGATTTCCTGAGAAGGCACATCAAGAACCTGTTCCATCATATTTATTTTTGAGCCGATACGGTCAATAACAGGTACGATCAAATGTAATCCGGGTGATAAGGTTCGTGTATAACGCCCAAAACGTTCAACGGTATACTCACGTCCTTGCTGAACAGCTTTGACGCCCATCATGATGACAACCACCATAAGTACGACAATAATCAGTACAAAACTTGAAAACCCATCCATTATTTCACCCTCTTGTTTATCGACATTGATCAAACATACTGTTTAAATGATAGCAGTATTGCCACGACAGATTGTTTATCACTTGAATAATAGGTTTTATTCAGTGGACAATACATAGAAATACTTCCCGAATAGAGTCATTATGAAAATACAACGCCTGTTTATATCACTGTTTGCCTTATTCCTTCTTACAGGCCTAAGCACTAATGCAGCAGCTCAACAATGGTATAAAGCAGAACTCGTTGTTTTCGAAAGATATAGTGGTGCCAATGCCGAACACTGGCCAGAAATGCGCAGCATCAACAGTGGCAGCTTAATCCCAGGTTCAAATAACAACCGAATAAAACCGGCCGGCACAGGCTTATTATCTGGCGTCGCATCCCGTCTGAACAATGCGTCTAATTATCGCGTGCTCTATCATCAGGCTTGGCAGCAGCCGATTTTGAGCAAAGGCAGCGCAAGAAGTGTTCAAATTAACTCGAGTAATGGTCTGGTAGAAGGCCAAATCAAACTTTACCGGGTTAACTATCTTCATGCTGATATTGATATCTGGTTTAAAGAAAACGGTAACGTACCGGTAAGTAACTCAGGCTCGAATAGTGAGTCAGTTACCTATCCCAATAACCCTCGCCTTAGCCAAATTCGACGCATCCGTAGTAAAAGTCTCATTTACTTTGATCACCCACGTGTCGCAGCCATTTTAGAAATTGTCCCTGTAGCGACGCCTGCTTCAGCGGTTTCTAAAACGCCGGAAACCTATTCGCTACCAGAAAATTAATTGCTATATTCGCTCGATAACATGAGCGATAATCGATTTTACATCATCAATACCATTAGCCAGAGTTTGCTGAATTTCAGTCATCGTCAGCACGTTCTCAGTTTTACCAGCCGCCCAGTTTGCAACAATAGTGAGAGTTGCATAGCGTAGCTCGGCTTCTCTGGCCAGACAGGTTTCTGGCATCCCCGTCATCCCGACCAGGTCACAACCATCTCTTTCCAAACGACGAATTTCTGCCGCCGTTTCTAATCTTGGGCCCTGAACGGCGGCATAAGTCGCACCATCATGTACTGACAGACTGGCATCAGTCGCAGCGCTTAATAAGGTCTGGCGTAGTTCAGCATCATAGGGCCAGGTAAAATCAATATGATTATCAGCACGGAAGCGTTCACTAAAAAAGCTTTGTTCACGACTGTGGGTGTAATCAATAATCTGATCCGGCACCGATAGCACGCCTGGCGCATACTTATCAGTAATCCCCCCTACGGCAGCGACAGCCAAAATATCGGTGACACCGATGACTTTCAATGCATGAATATTAGCTCGATAATTAATGCGATGCGGTGGAATACTATGCCTATCGCCATGTCGCGGTAAAAAAGCGACTTTTTTACCATTTAAGGTGCCCATTTTTATTGCTGCTGAGGGTTCTCCATAGGGCGTTTCAACTTGTTTTTGTTCCGTTATTTCCAGCCCTGGGTATTGCGCCAGACCGCTTCCACCAATAATGCCTAATAAACGCATTTACGACTCCTTCAGAGCATATACAGCAGGTAGGTTACGCCAGAAACCACCCATATCCATACCAAAGCCAAAAACATAACGATTGGGTACGGTTAAGCCCATGTATTCGGGAACAGTGCCGACTTTATTAGTATGATCTTTATCAAACAGGCAGACACATTTAACGGAGGCTGCCCCCTCACTGAGGCAATATTCTCTTAATGCCGTCAGCGTGACGCCCTCATCAAAAATATCTTCAATCAACAACACATGGCGCCCCTGCAAAGCTGTGACCGGCTTCGCCTGCCAGCTAATCTCTCCGCCCACTGTTTTATCACCATATCGTGTGGCGTGAATATAATCCTGCTCTAATTTGAAGTTCAGCCGAGGTAATAAATGACCCGCTGTGATAACCGATCCATTCATCACACACAGCATCAGCGGCAGCTTACTGGCATAATCCCGATGTAATTGCTCTGCCAGATTATCCAGTGCGGTATTAATTTGATTCATATCAAAAAGCTTATCCGATTTGGATAGCAGTTCCTCATACTCTGTCATTGCTTACTCTCTATTGTGGTTCAGGCCGTATAATGACCCATTTGCGCTCAGGATTATTTATGCGCCGTTTATGGCCCTTACTCGTATTCATACTGATTTTTGGTATTGTCTGGCTATTGGCAGATAATGCAAAGAAGCCTGTAGCGACAACAAATAACTATGAGCGGATCATCACCTTATCGCCAAGCTTGACGGAAACCGTGTTTGCATTAGGATTAGGAAATCGCGTTGTCGCGGTCACTGATTATTGCGACTATCCTCCACAAGCTCAAGCATTACCCAGTGTCGGAAGTTATACCAATACCAGTATCGAAGCCATTACCCGTCAGCAACCCGACCTTGTCATTATGTTAAACGGTCAACAACAAACACAACAACATTTAGCAGACTTAGGTATACAAACCTTAGTACTGGATAACACGTCAATTGCTGATATTAAAGAGACCATTTCAACCATCGCTGATCTCACTGGCAAACAAAGTGAAGCCATTCAATTGCTCAATAACATCCAGGATCAAATTGATTCTGTACGCCATAAAGTCCATAACGTTGACCCTGTCAGAACTTTGGTGGGGATTGCTCACTATGTGAATAGCGATCAAATCGACATAGTTTATATTGCAGGACAACATGACTTTTATAATGAATTGCTGGAGCTTGCCGGCGGCGTCAATGTCTACACGGACACTGCCGTTAAAGTCCCTTCAGTATCAGCAGAAGGCATTATTCGCATGAACCCAGATGCCATTATTGACGTTTTTCCAGAACAAAAAGATCATCAATCTGACATGAAACAGGTCATCAAGCAGTGGCAAACCCTGCACAGTGTCAACGCAGTCAAACAGCAGCGGATTTATATCATCGAACATGATTATGCGAGTATCCCTGGCCCGCGTATCTTTAAGCTCTTACCTGAGATGGCGCGGTTGCTTCATCCTGACCTCGACTGGCAGCATAATGATTGAAGTCAATAAGCTCTCTGTACAGATTCAGGAGAAACCCCTGCTCAGCGGGATTGATTTTCATGTCCATATGGGAAGTTACTGGGTGGTCGTGGGCCCAAATGGATCTGGTAAAAGTACCTTACTGAAAACACTCATGGGTATTCTGCCCATTCACTCAGGCAACGTTTGCTTAAACCAGCGTGACATCAACGAATATGCACAGCGGCAGCGGGCACAATTGATAAGCTATGTACCGCAAAATAGTGGTCGCGCTTTACCTTTCAGCGTTGAAGAATTTTTGAAAATGTCACGCTATAGCTATCACTCTCCGTTATCAGAATGGACCAGCCAGGATCAACAGGCGATCGAAGAAGCACTGACGATTACCGAAACCCAATCATTTCGCACACGTTTCATGAAAACACTCAGCGGTGGCGAATGCCAGCGAGTGATGATAGCTGCCGCTTTAAGTCAACAAACACCCTTAATCTTGCTGGATGAACCCACCAGCTATCTCGATCCTCACCATCAGGTAGAAATCCATCAGCTGATTAATCAACTCAACAAAAATCATCAAATGACCGTGATTGAAGTCAGCCATGATATCAACCACGCAGCTCACCCTGATAAACAGGTATTGGCTCTGCGTGAAGGTCAGGTGTTGTGGCAAGGTAACGGTCCGGACTTACTTGATAAGCAACGACTCAAACAACTCTACCAACAGGACTTCACCTTTGTTGTGCATCCGACAAATCAGCGCTTAGTGGCTTTGGCAGACACTCCATGACGTCATCACATAAACTGATATTGATGTCGTTGTTCAGCCTTGTCATCGCACTATCAGCTCCTTGGGTAGGACTCAGCGATATTGCTGATGACATCCTTAAACAACAGATTCTATTGGATATCAGAGTGCCACGAGTACTCTTCGCCTTTGTCGCTGGTGCTGGCTTATCGCTCTGTGGCATGGTATTTCAGGCTATGTTTCATAATCCACTGGCTACGCCTTTCACATTAGGTGTCGCCAGTGGTGCTTCTTTCGGAGCCGCATGCACCGTTTTTTTAGGCATTAACGTTAGCTTATTCGGTTTTGACATCATTACGATAGGGGCTTTTATCGGTGCCTTAGTGGCGATTACTTTTGTCTTTTTCATCAGCCAGCTACAACGCGGATTTTCCAGTGAAACCTTGCTGCTTACGGGGGTAGCCACCAGCTTCTTTTTCTCCAGCCTGATTTTATTTATTCAGTATCTGAGTGATATGACAGATTCTTTTATGATCATGCGCTGGCTCATGGGAGGATTAACTTCAGCCAGCTATCACTCACTCTTGCAGCTTATTCCCGTTGTCACCGTCAGTACGGCTATCATTTTATGGCTGAGTCGTGAACTAAACCTGTTAATGGCAGGGGATGATATTGCTCTTAGTCGTGGGGTATCGGTTAGGCAGGTACGTTATCTGTTATTTTTCTCGACCTCTTTATGTGTGGGTGGCATCGTTGCCTTATCTGGCCCCATTGGCTTTATCGGCATGATGGTGCCACATATCTGCAGACTGATAATCGGTACCGATCATCGCTGGCTTACACCGGCAACCATCATGTTCGGTGGTGGCTTTTTAATTCTGTGCGATGGAATTGCCAGACTGCTGATTGCCCCTGCAGAAATTCCTGTGGGTATTATCACGACGTTACTTGGCGGCCCTTTTTTTCTGTGGTTGTTAATTAAACGTCGACAAGGTTAATTCAGGATCTGCTACTCTCTGCCAATATTTCAGAGGATAACGCTGATGCAGACATCAAGACGACAGTTTCTACAATGGGGGCTGACTTCAACAGTGCTATTGACTACGCCTTTGGCACTGGCAGAAAAGCTGAAACAGCCCCCCAGACATATTGCTTTTGACAATCTGCATACCGGTGAAAAGCTGAAAGTGGCCTATTGGGAAGCTGGTTTTTATAAAACGGATGCATTGAAACAGATCAATCATATACTGCGCGATCATCGAACAGATGAACAAATGCCCATCGACCGACACCTGATTGATCTTCTTAATCTGTTACATACCGAGCTTGGCAGTAAAAGTCCTTTTCAAATCATATCCGGCTATCGTTCCAGTCAGACTAATTCCATGCTTAGAAAAACGTCTGATGGTGTGGCCAAAAAGAGTCTGCATATGGTGGGGAAAGCCATTGATGTGCGATTAGCTGATGTCGAATTGTCACGTCTTCGTGAAGCAGCACTGACATTAAACGCCGGTGGTGTGGGGTATTATCCTAAGTCGAATTTTGTCCATTTAGACACTGGTCGACCACGACAGTGGCAAGGTTAATCTAACTCGTTCAGTAATCGCTCTGCCAGTTCTCTGACACGTTGCATTTGCTTCTGGTAATTACGTGAGAAACGGTCATGCTCTTTTTTCATTTCTTCGTGTCTTAGCTGCATTTTTCGATGCATTTTTTGATGTTTTTCTAATTCGATATGGCTGGGACAGGTACTTAAACAATGTTCATCAAGGCCACATTCGTAACGAACAATTTCCGCATTATGCTCATCAATGCGTTTTTTGTGTTTCTCGATGCTCGATGAGTGTTCTGGTAAGGATTTTTCCAACAGATAGATGAGCGCCACCATACGCTGTGTTGAGTGCTGCCAGTGTTCAATTTCTTCCTGCCAGCGCTGATCATCTTCCTGCCACTTTTGGTTATAGTGTTTAAGCTGTTCTCTCTGTTCCATTGCGTTCATACCAACACCCTTGCATCATGCAGCTGCTTATTGAAATTATCTGACAAAAATATTAACGCTGAAATTCATCAGCCAGCACGGTAAATTTGCCTTATTTTTTATGAATCATTCATAGCAGGACAGCGACGTTAAATAAACGTAAAATAACGAGATTTATTTCAGTTTCAGGAAACACCATGTCCCATATTGTCGTTTGTGCGTTATATAAATTTGTCACGCTAGACAATTACACCGAGTTAAAAGCGCCGTTACTTGATTTCATGCTCGAACACGAGGTTCGCGGTACATTATTGCTGGCACAAGAAGGCATTAATGGCACGGTTGCAGGCTCCAGAGAAGCCATCGATGCTTTGCTTAATTATTTGCAACAGGATCCAAGGTTGGATCCGATAAGTTATAAAGAATCCTTCACTGATACCGCGCCGTTTATGCGCACCCGGGTCAAACTCAAAAAAGAAATCGTCACCATGGGCGTAGAAGGCATTGATCCAAAACAAGTCGTCGGTACCTATGTCAAACCCAAACAGTGGAACGAACTGATCTCCGCCTCCGATGTATTGTTAATCGATACCCGCAATGATTATGAAGTCCAGGTTGGCACCTTCAAAAATGCAGTGAATCCACAAACCGATAGTTTCAGAGAGTTTCCTGACTACGTGAAATCCCACTTGGATCCTGAAAAACACAAACGGGTTGCGATGTTCTGCACAGGCGGTATTCGTTGTGAGAAATCCACTGCCTTCCTCAAAGAACAAGGATTTGACGAGGTGTACCATCTGGAAGGTGGCATTCTGAAATACTTGGAAGAAGTCCCTGCTGAAGAATCCATGTGGCAAGGTGAATGTTTTGTATTTGATGACCGAGTCACAGTCAATCACAATCTGGAAAAAGGCGACTATGATCAATGTCACGCCTGCCGACTACCCATAACAGAAGAAGAAAAACAAAGCCCGCTATATCAAAAAGGCGTCAGCTGTCCGCATTGTTATGACAAAACCACACCTGAGCAAAAAGCGCGCTACGCTGAGCGTGAAAAGCAAATTCAATTAGCTAGACAGCGTGGTGAAGCGCATATCGGTGTCGAAACTCAGGAAGCTGTTGAAAAACATCGTGCCGAGAAAAAACGCCGCCGCGAATTAGACCGTCAGGCAGCTAAGACCAAGGCTTGATATGCGTCTAGTCCATCTTCTTTGCCTTAGTTTTTGTTTATGCGTTACCCCGGTCTGGGCAAACGAGCATGATGTTGCCGTCGCCAGCGCTCATCCCTTAGCCACGCAAGCCGGTATCGAGATACTGGAACAAGGAGGCAATGCGTTTGATGCAGCGGTGGCAGTCACCGCGGCCTTAGCTGTCGTCGAGCCTGCGGGATCAGGTCTGGGCGGTGGCGGTTTCTGGTTACTACATCAGGCAGAAACCAACAAAGATATTATGGTGGATGGACGTGAAATGGCGCCCGGTAAAGCCAGTGCTGATATGTATCTCAATCAGCAAGGTGAGTTCGAACAATCCCACTCCCTCAATGGTCCACTTGCTGCTGGCATTCCCGGTGTGCCCGCTGGTATCGTCTATCTCAGTGAGCACTACGGTAAATTGCCTCTTAAACAAAGTCTGGCACCCGCTATTCGTTATGCACTAGAAGGTTTTGCAGTGGGTCAGCACTACACCGATATGGCGCGTTTTCGACTGTCGGTATTAAACCAATACGCCGCCAGCCGTCGGCAGTTTCTTGATAATGGACAAGTTCCCAGTGTAGACACCGTCATTAAACAGCCTGACTTAGCACATACGCTGAATAGCATTGCCCAACAAGGTAAAGCAGGTTTTTATCAGGGCAATATTGCCCAGCGTTTAGTTGAAGCTGTTCAGCAACAGGGTGGCATCTGGACTTTAGATGATTTACAACGGTATGAAGTCAAACTCAGACAACCGATAAAAGGGCTTTATCGAGGCTACACCATCACCTCTGCCGCCCTTCCCTCATCAGGCGGTATTGTGATGGTCAATGCATTAAATCAGCTTTCCGCTTTTGACTTGGCTGACGCTAATACCACACAGAAACGGCATCTGGTCATCGAAGCTATGCGCCGGGCTTATCGTGATCGCAGTCGTTTTCTGGGTGATGCTGATTTTGTAGCTATTCCTGACTACTTAACTTCGGTCGACTATGGCAAACAACTTAGCGACACGATTGATCCGGTTCATGCGACGCCGAGTCCCGCCCTGACAGACCAATCCATTGAAGGCGAAGATACCACGCACTTTTCCATACTCGACAGTCAGGGCAATCGGGTGGCTGCTACGTTAAGTGTTAACTATCCATTCGGTTCTGGGTTTGTTGCAGAAGGAACTGGCGTATTACTTAACGACGAAATGGATGACTTTTCTGCCTCATCTGGTGCCGCCAATGTTTATGGTCTTGTTGGTGAAAAAGCTAATGCTATTGCCCCCTACAAGCGACCACTGTCGAGCATGACACCGACCTTTGTCGAAAGTAATGATCGTTTACTTATTACCGGCACACCCGGTGGCAGCCGCATTATCAGTATGGTGTTACTTAGCGTGCTTGATTTTATCGAAGGCAAAAGTGCAGAAGTTATCGTGGCTGCACCTCGCTACCATCATCAATATCTACCTGATGAAGTGCAGGTAGAAAACGTGGGTTTTAACGAACAGGAACTGGATGCACTAAAGCAAAGAGGTCATCACATCACCCCACTATCACGTCAATACGGTGATATGCACATCATCATCCAAGATAAAATCAACAGCACACTCAATGCCGCCAGCGATCCGCGTGGTGAAGGTCAGGCGACGATCACCACACTGGAAAAATAATCACAGCCGCATTTTTTGCGGCATGATGCCTCTTCTTGCTTGCGCTAGGGCGCTGGTTTCTAAAATAATCAAACCCACCACAGTGAGTGAAATCGGGATCAGACAAAACCAGCCAATAACAGCAAGCTGAATCATTCGCATATTGGGATCTTCCTGTCCTTGTAACACCCCCCAAGCGATAAGAAAGAGTATAAGTGAGACGACATAAGACACAATAAGAAAACGACTACGACGCCAGGCACATTGCCAATGTGCTAATACCAGCTCCGTTTTATTTGCCGGCCTGTGTGCTTGAATCCAGATCGACAAAATCATCATCAGCGAGCAGGCAATTGGCACACTAAAAATTAGCCATAGATTTTCCGTTGCAAAAAGTATGGCTGGCAAAAGAAAATGAAAAATAGCGATATTGAACATCATCCGTTCATGCGGCTGACTGGCGAGATGTGCTGTGTTATCCGTTTCAGACATAAAGACTCCCCTATTGATTATTACGCACCTTTGCGTGCATCAGATAAAGCGGTCATTTCCAACATAAATATTAGCAAAACCATCAGTAAAATCGGTACGGCCGCAATTCGGCTGAAGACCACGAGCATAATAGTCGCCATATTATGATCAGGCTGCATAGCTGAAATAGACCATGCCACCAGCATAATCACAACAGACACGCCATAGCTGATTAGCAACCACTTGGCATGACGCCATGCTAAATTCCAATGTTGCTGAATGACTACACTAGCATACTGACCAAACTTGGCTTTCCAGGCAATCCAGCCTATGCTGACCAGAGCACCCACAAGCGCAAAACTCAGAATCCAGGCAATGTGTCCGGAACTGAATGCAGCCACAGGAAGCAATAAATGAAACATGGCGAGATTAATCATCATACGTTCGTGCGGCAGGCTGGCTTCTTTTATATCATTGTTCATCATTTAATCCATTAACATTTGCTAATATAGCTTTATGATGAACCTGATAGACAGTCATTGCCACCTTGATTTTGATGCTTTTGATGAAGACAGAGAAAACATTCTTTCTGAGTGTGCTTCTTCCGGCATTCAACAGATCATCGTACCCGGCGTTACTGTATCCCAGTGGCCAAAACTCATTAAAACGTGTGACCATTATCCAGCGCTTAGGTTGGCTTTGGGCTTACACCCGATGTTTATGGCGGAACATAAGCCTGATCATATTGATCAGTTGCGCACAGCATTAACAAAGAACAAAGCGATCGCTGTTGGTGAAATTGGTCTCGACTTTTTCGTCGCTGATGCTGACAAAGAAGCACAGACCGAGCTGTTTAAAAAACAGCTAAAGCTCGCCGCTGATTTCAACCTACCCGTTATTCTGCATGTTCGCAAAGCGCATGATGACGTGTTAAAACTGCTAAGAGAAATCAAGGTGTCCGGCGGCATTGTGCATGCGTTTAATGGCAGTCTGCAGCAGGCGGAACATTATCAAAAACTGGGATTTTTATTTGGTGTAGGCGGCGCCCTAACCTACCCTAGAGCAAACAAATTGAAAACGTTATTTAGCCAATTACCAGAAGAGTATATTGTGCTGGAAACGGATGCGCCCGATATGCCTCTCGCGGGTTATCAAGGTGAGCGAAATACGCCTGAACGCATTCCTATCATTCTCAGCACACTGGCTGAGCTACGTTCGGTTTCAGAAGCATCGCTGGCAGCAGCCACCACGGCCAACTGCCAGAGAGTGTTTCATCTGGTTTAATCGTGATGACCGATTTCACCTTCCGTGAATAAATAGTCTTTCAACTCATCATTAAATTTAGGATCACGACGACGAATCCATTCCAGTGTCATAGCAGCATGCTCTTTTTCTTCGTCACGATTATGTTCCAGAATTTTTTTCAACTCAGGATCATGACAGGCGTCTACACGCTGGTTATACCAATCAACGGCTTCTAGCTCTTCCATTAATGAAACTATCGCGCGATGCATATCGCGAGTTTCAGTTGATAATTCTTCGATGGGTTCGTGATAGCCTTCACTTGCCATATAAATCTCCTCTCTCTTAAAAGTGGTTGTATACGATGTTCTTGTGAACGATGCTAAAACTAGCATGTAGGGCGATAAGTTGGCACTATCAGAGGTTAAAAAACACCATAAATAATTCTCAGGACCATCATGGCAAATAAAGATATTTCGCTGATTCTAGACACTGTTAACGACATTATTATTGGAAAACAACAACCTATAAAACTGGCCCTGGCCTGTCTGTTAGCCAGAGGTCATTTGCTGATTGAAGATCTGCCGGGTGTAGGCAAAACCACGTTAGCTCATACGCTTGCGGCTACCATGGGGCTGAGTTTTCAACGCATTCAATTCACCAGTGATATGTTGCCCGCCGATATTATTGGTATCAGCATTTATGATAGGGAGTCCTCTAAGTTTCATTTCCACCACGGCCCTATTTTTACTCAGTTTATTCTGGCTGATGAAGTCAATCGCGCCTCGCCCCGAACCCAAAGTGCGCTGCTTGAAGCCATGGAAGAGCATCAAGTTACCGTAGATAACGACACCTTAAATCTACCTGAACCATTTTTTGTGATTGCCACGCAAAACCCCAGTCATCAGATTGGCACTTTCCCTTTACCGGAATCGCAGCTAGATCGCTTCCTGATGCGCATAGAACTGGGCTACCCCGATGCCAACGCGGAGCGACAATTACTCAAGGGAATAGATAGGCGTCAACTTTTAAAGCAACTTCAGGCAGTCATCACAGCCAACGTACTACTAACACTACAACAGCAAGCCAGCGAACTTATCGTGTCGGATGCGCTGATTGATTACCTGCAAAAAATTCTGCAACACACACGTGAATCCGGCCATTATCATCACGGTCTGTCTCCCAGAGCGGGTTTAGGTTTACTTAACGCGGCAAAAGCCTGGGCATTTATTGAAGGCCGCGATCATGTCTTACCGGAAGATATACAAGCCGTTTTGCCTAGTGTGGTGAATCATCGTCTGCAATTGGTGGATGAGACGCAACAGCCAGACTGGATTGATAGTTTAATTCAACAAGTTCCTATCCCCTGATAATGGTCAACAGCTTCACTCAATTTTGGCAGAAATGGCAGCAGCGACAGCGTATCTTTATTATGCCGTCAGCCTATGGTTATGCTTATGTCGTGCTGCTGATAGTCATGTTGCTGGGCGCGATTAATTATAATAATAGTCTCGGACATTTACTGTGCTTTTTGCTGGTTGGTCTTGGTCAGGTAGCAATGCATCATAGTCATCGAAATATCAAACATCTGAGTTTGACGGTGACAGCTTTAGATCCTGTCTTCTACGACCAATCTGCCCAGTTTCGATTAACGACAAACAACACGAAACCACAGGCTAGTTTTCAGCTGGAGGTCCGACACAAAATCAGTACAAAGAAATCACGTTGGCCCTTTATCAAACGTTATCAATCTTTGCAGTTATTGGATAAGGTGGATGGCCATAGCAACCACTCCTCGACACTGACTATCCCAACATTAAAACGTGGATGGCAACCATTAAATACCCTTAGCGTGACTAGCAGCTATCCTCTCGGTTTATTTCAGTGTTGGACATTATTCGACACCTCAGCTCAGGTCTTGGTCTATCCTCAGGCGAAAGGTCAAAAGCCATTACCCATAAACGCTGAGACCGGACAGGAAGCACGCAAGCATGAGCAGCAAGGAGAAGATGATTTTGCAGGCTTACGATCCTATCGCAAAGGTGAAGCGTTGCACCACGTCGCCTGGAAAGCGATGGCTCGTGATGATCAGATGCGTAGCAAACAGTTCTCATCTCCACAGGGCCGAGAGCTACTGTTTCGCTGGGACGATGTGGCTGATATCAACGACACTGAGCAAAAACTGTCTCAGCTCTGTCAATGGATTTGCCAGGCAGAGCAACAAGGTGATCGCTATGGCCTGATTTTACCTCACACTGAAGTCACTGCTTCTCATGGTCCGTCTCATCAACATCATTGTTTAAAATTGTTGGCGTTGTTTGATGAAAATCGTTGATTTATCACCACCGCAAGCCACTATCAATGCTTTAATTCTGGCGCTGAGTATCGCGGCTATTCCACACATTATCTACCAGCCTGTATGGGTAGGCATGATGTTTGTGATCATTATTAGCTGGCGCTTATTGCATCACTGGAAAGACTGGCCTTTGCCTGCAGCAAGCCGCTGGTTGAAAGTATTACATAATGGCACTGCACTGTTGACTATCATCATGCTTTTTGCCCAGTTTGGTCTCACCATTGGCCGTGATGCCGGTGCCGCTTTACTCACTATGATGCTGGCCTTCAAAGTGGTGGAAATCCGCTCTCTGCGTGACTATTACCTCAGCTGTTTTCTGGGTTTCTTTGTCGTCATTACCAACTTCTTTTACAGCCAAAGTGTGTTTATGGTGGTGCTAATGCTGATTGTGGTTATCGGCCTTGGATATTGCTTACTCAGTGTGAACAGTCAGGTCAGTGCACTCAATATCAAACAACGCTTATGGTTATCCAGCAAAATGGTGTTACAAGCCACACCGATGATGCTGTTTCTGTTTGTGTTATTCCCACGCATCTCAGGCCCTATCTGGGGGCTGCCACAAGATGCCAATGCCAATCAGTCTGCTCAAATGACAGAGCAACTCACCTTGGGAGAACTGCCTCCATCACAGGGAACTACCGGCATTAATGACCAAATTCAGATGGGTAAAATCAGTCAGCTTATTCAATCTGATGCCATCGCTTTTCGGGTTAAATTTACTGATAATGATAAACCTGCCCCGTCAGAACTTTACTGGCGTGGCCCGGTTTTATGGAAAACCAATGGCACAGTCTGGTCGCCCATTGCAGAAAAAAAAATAGACTCATCCAAGCCCAATATTCAGGTGTCAGGAGATGCTTACAACTACCAAATGACATTGGAGCCACATAACAAAAAATGGTTATTTGCGCTCGACTTCCCAACACAATTGCCAACATCACTCTCGACATATATCAATACCGATGGCCAATTAAATAGTAATGAGGCGATTAAACAACGCACACAATATTCCCTGATATCCAGCCCGTCTTACACTTTTAATGCTTCATCTGATCCAAACCTTCATGCCGCATTACAACTGCCTGAAAACAAGCACACTAAAACACGTGCTTTGGCTCACGAATGGCAGCAGCAATCAGCTACACCTCAGCAGTATATTGATACCGTCTTAGCCTTTTTTACAAACGATGGTTTTGTCTATTCACTCAGCCCACCCGCACTTCGCGGCGACACGGTGGATCAGTTTTTATTCACTACCAAAGAAGGTTTCTGCGAACACTATGCCGCCAGTTTTACTGTGCTAATGCGAGCAGCAGGCATTCCGGCACGTATTGTCACGGGTTATCAGGGCGGAGATATTAACCCGGTTGATAATATTCTCACTGTCAGACAACGTGATGCCCATGCCTGGAGCGAAGTCTGGCTACCCGGGCAAGGATGGGTAAGAATTGATCCGACGGCCGCTGTGTCACACCAACGTATTGAACAAGGCATCGGACAGCTATTACCGCCTGGCAGACAATCACCTGCGATGTTGGGCAATCACGGTCAACTCGTCGCGGCATGGAACAGTCTCAAAAATAACTGGAACGCATTTAACACCGCTTGGGATATGTGGGTGGTGTCTTTCGGGCCTGAGCGCCAGCTTGAGTTACTATCCAAATTGGGCATGAACAATCCCAACTGGAAAAAAATGATAGTTGTTTTAACGATCTTATTCATTTTAACCGGACTCATTATGACGCTCAGTCTCTGGTTTAAACGTTCACCTAATGATCCAGCTGTTGCCTTGTATCAGCAATTTTGTAAGAAATTAGCTAGAACGGGCATAACAAAAGCCGACTACGAAGGCCCTCAAGATTTTGCCCAACGCGCTCAAGTCGCCTTACCCAAGTATCAGCAGCAAATTCAGAGCATTACCACCCAATTTACAACTTGGCGCTATCGCCAACAGGACGATCAAACGCTGGCCTCATTACGTGAAGAAGTGAGGGCATTTAAACCCAAGCGTTAACTGTCTTTGCCAAGCTGCATGAATTTACGGAAAATAGGCAACCTTAATTTGTTGGTTTCAAGGAACACGCATGGCACATTCCAATCCCCTGTTCGAACGCACGCATATTCTGATTGGCGATGAAGGTATCGAAAAGCTGAAAAACAGCCATATTTTTCTTGCCGGTATTGGTGGTGTCGGTTCCTATACAGCCGAAGCCTTAGCTAGAATGGGTGTAGGTAAAATGACACTGGTTGACCATGACGTAGTGTCCGGCTCGAACATGAACCGCCAGCTTGTTGCGCTACGTTCGACTGTGGATGTATTAAAAGCTGACGTCATCGCTGATCGTATTAAAGATATTAACCCGGACTGTCAGGTCACCTTAATCACCGACTTTTTAACACCAGAGTCGATCCCCACCGTATTATCACAAGGCTACGATGTAGTGATAGATGCAATTGATAGCTTAAGCAGTAAAGCTGCTTTATTAGAGACCGCATGGCGTAATGAGATGACGGTTTTTGCCAGTATGGGTGCCGGTGGCAAGCTCGATCCCACCCAAGTTAAAACCGGTGATTTAATGGATACCTCCATCTGTAAACTCGCCAAACACCTGCGTGGTCAATTACGCAAACGCGGTGTAGGCCGAGGTATTCAAACTGTCTATTCATTGGAAGCACCACTACCTCCGTTACCACCAGAACCTGTCAGCCGTGGTCGGGCACGTGCCGTGAATGGCACGGTCAGTTATATGCCATCCATTTTCGGTTTGACCTTAGCAGGCCTTGTTATCAATCACATCATTGGTGACTCACGACGTGTCTGATCCAACGGATGTCATTAACTGCAATGACTTTATGTTGCAGCAACTACACACCCTATTCAGCAAATACGGATTGGAAATAGAAAAAGTCTCAGCAGATGAAGCTATACCCGGCAGCTTT
This sequence comes from Methylophaga sp. UBA678, assembly GCF_002299105.1. Taxonomy (NCBI): domain Bacteria; kingdom Pseudomonadati; phylum Pseudomonadota; class Gammaproteobacteria; order Thiotrichales; family Piscirickettsiaceae; genus Methylophaga; species Methylophaga sp. UBA678. The sequence goes on along the minus strand of NZ_DBNG01000014.1, from coordinate 69,865 downwards.
TTTGGTGAACGCGAAGCCGGTTTAATTGGGAATAAACTTATCGTCCGATCAGATACACCCGTTCATTCTGTTTTACATGAAGCGGGTCACTATATCTGTATGGACCCAAAGCGTCGTGCCAACTTACATACTGATGCTGAAGGTGATTACGATGAAGAAAACGGCGTCTGTTATCTTCAAATTCTATTAGCGGGTCATATCCAACAAATGGGCCAAGCACGTATGCTCAGAGATATGGATCGTTGGGGTTACACCTTTCGTCTAGGCAGTGCCAAGGCCTGGTTTGAACAAGATGCCGACGACGCTCGTCAATGGTTACAACGCTTTAGTATTATCGATTCAGCACAACAGCCCACATGGCAGGTTCGTAGCACATAATTATTCATTTGAATTATATGTAATTATCTTATCCTTAGATTTATAGTTATGATGCAAGTTGTTTGATTTACTTAGTGATTATGTGAAATATTTCGTTTGCTATATTCTGTGATGAGAAGTAATTAGTTTAATTTGACTAAGAGCATAAAAAATGTACAAATCAAATTTGCCTCTCTATTGATTTCCTACGATGATTTATCGACCGACACAAAGTGTTTTTGAGTATTTTATTAACAAAGATATTTTGGAACCTGATGGTGTAATTTTTGGTGAAGATTTGGATGCCGCAGCAAGAAAAGAAACTAATGAACCCTATCCGTTTACTGATGATGCAAATCGAGCAGGTTGTTATCTAATATTTGACCAGATAGAACCTCCCAATGGAAAGTCAATTAATCCAATATACGCAGGTCGCTCAAACAACCTTAGCAAACGATTACGAACTCACTGGTGTGAAGATAGAGATAACATTATAAGCCTTTATCAGACCGAGCTCGAAAAGAATACATTCGCAAAAGAATATTTGAATGAGTATTTATACGATGTATCAGAAATAGAGCGAAGCGCTCCAACTTGTTTCGCAGTATGGTTTTTAGGCTTTGAGCGCGAACGTATGTTATTTGAACATGAGTTGATTTATAAATGTAAACCACTCATGAACAAAGCCTAAATAGTAATATATTTTGATGTGGCAGAAACTTCAATTTTCTCAAACTATGCTACTAAAAATGATTTCATCCTTAACCATCTTTAAATACACTAATGCTTAAATCAATATCAATAGTATGTTGTGCAGTATTCTGTACATATAAAACCTAGTACTTATACTTGCTGAGTAAACTGTACACATTAAGTGTGAGATGAAAGTTGTTTCTTTTACCGAAGCACGTAATAGTTTGGAGACTGTTTTAGATCAAGTTATCAATGACGCCGATACTACGGTTATTACACGTCTAGACTCTCAGGATGCCGTGGTGATGTCATTAGATTATTACAACAGACTAATGGAAACCGTCCACTTACTCCGTTCGCCGACAAACGTTGAGCACCTGAATAAATCGATTACTCAGTATAGACAGGGAAAAAGTACAAAACGGAACTTACTAGACAAGTAAGCACTTATAACGAAAAGAAAATCATCAATCGTTGGGTTTCGCTAACGCTCTACCCAACCTACACAATAAAAAAACTCTCTTCCGTAGGTTGGGTTGAAGCATGAAACCCAACAAATACAACCACTTCAAAAATCTGATTTTCACTGTACACTGACTAATATCCAAACTTAACTATGGCACTTACAGGAGGCACAATGAATACGCCGATTTCTTCTCCCGTCACTGATTTACTTGAAGCTCAAGGCATTGCGTTTGAAGTGATTGAAATTCCACTAACCGAAGATAAAAAACCGGTACGTAATCTGGAAGAGCTGTTAAGCAGTCAGGGTCACGATCCGAAATCTGTGGTGCGTAGTTTGTTGTTCAAAACCGGTTCGGATAATTATGTATTGTTGGCGGTTGCAGGCGGTGGTCGAGCTGACTGGGGCATTTTGAGAAAGCACCTGGAAGAACGAAAGCTGCGTATGGCCGAGTTTGATGAAGTGCCAGAAGCGACTGGTTACATGGTAGGTGCTGTGCCACCGATTGCTTTGCCTGACAACATCACTGTATTACTCGATGAGAGTGTGGATCAGTTTGATAATGTAGTGATTGGCAGTGGCATCTTAGGTTACGCCTTGGGTTTAACCTCAGCTGACTTACAAAAAGTGATGGCTGATGTCGACCGCGGCACATTTGTGAAAGAGTAAAAAGCAAAGACTCGCTATATAAAAAGGCTGACATCATGATGATGTCAGCCTTTTTTGTATGATGGCATCTACTCCCCGTCGTCGAAGTCACCTTTATATTTCGGATTAGGCTTAGCTGACTTCGAACGCTTATCTCCTTTTTCCTGATGTGAATGAGAGTCTGGCTGCTCTTCTTGTTCAGTGTCACCATGTGATAACTCTTTCACTTCAAGCTCATTCACCATACGTAAAGGTGCCGCTGGCGCTTTACCCTCTTTGTCCTCGCCAAAGTAAAGAGTGAGGTGAGGGAATGGAATTTCGATACCCGCGGCATCAAGATGGCGTTTAACCAGACGGTTATAGGCTCGGCCAATACTCCACTGACTGCCAGGTAGCGTTTTGATTCTAACTCGAATATTCACCGAGCTATCTGCTAGAGCTGTCACACCATGTACTTCCAGCTCATCATCAAGAATTTGAGAGCGTAATTCATCATCAGACATCAATTCTGCAAAAGCTTCACGCAATTTGATGATGACTTGATCAGTATCTTCCCTATAAGCCACACCATACTCACCGAGATGATATGCAAACTCTCGCATATAGTTGGATACCGTCCCCACTGATGAGAATGGAATAATATGGAATGTACCAGACAAATCACGTAAGCCCAGCGAACGAATAGTCAGCTTTTCGGCTACGCCAGTAATACCATCTGCTGTGACCACATCACCTGTATTAATCGCATTTTCTAGCTGGATAAATATACCGGTAATCACATCTTGAACCAGTTTTTGTGCACCAAAGCCAATGGCTAAGCCCATCACGCCAGCACCAGCAATCAGCGGTCCGATATTGATACCCACTTCAGATAAAACGATCATAACGGTCATAACCGTAATGGTGATGGCAACCGCATTCCTGAAAATAGTTAACAGCGTTTTCTCTCTGGCACTGGGCATATGACCGCTATCTTCAGGATTGAGACGATGCTCAATCCAGCTGGCCAGCACAATCCATGTCAGCATTGCAGTTGACACAATTAAGAAAATCGAAATGGCTGAGGTGATGACGTGCATTCCCGTCGCAGAACTCATCCAGTTCGCTATATTCACAATGCCCCAGGCATCCAGAATGGCACTGATAACCAGCACAACAACTATCAACTTGAAGACTTTAAATACACGAGGCAGCTGCTCATTAATACGATTCTCGGCATTTGCCAGGTGCTGCTTAAAGGCTTTCGGCAGAGTAATGCCATGTTCAGAGGCCATATCCAACAAAGCAATCACCCCGATACCGACCAGAACAGCTACAACTGTTTTTATCGTCGCTAACAGAATAATCGGCAAGGCCTCTTCTGATTTAACTAAAAGCCCTGTCCCCAATACCAGAAAATAGATAGATGCAAACCAATGCCAAGTCTTGGCTAAGACCCTTAAGGTGACATCATTCACACTAAAATGGCTATGTTTAGCTGTAGCGATTAACTGCTCTTTCACCGTATTTTTCTTTTTAAAGACCACGCTTAGAGCAAAAATAATGGTAAAGAGAACAATAAGAAGATTGGCTAATTGACTCAGACTTTCTGATATCGACATGGCCAGAAATGGCACAATAAACAGCGTACCGTAACCAACTAATGACACGATGATAGAAAAGAAGCTCGACCAGTAACGAGCGGTTTCCGTGGAAATAGACAGTAAGCGCAAGCCTTCATTTCTTGCTGCAAATATAGCTCTAATCAGTACTTTGGTAAGCTCAACTGCCAGGAAGATATTTAAAAACAGCGTTTCTGAAACAGCAATATCACCTACTTTTCCTACTGCTAACAAAGCAACGCCATACCCCGCCAGCCAAGCTAATGCCACTACAGCAATATCTACAATTGTTGCAATGATGACCGCAGTTACTTTAATGATGACAGCATGTGTACTGTGCTCACGCATAGCGAAATTGTTGGTACTGCGAAAAATAAACCGAGCCAGTATTCTGAATATAATAAAACTCAGAATAGTTGCTGCAGCAACAATCGCTGTAGTAATGAGATCCTTAAACCAACCTTGAGTCGTTTTATCAGATCCTGTCCAGATAGAGGTAATCGCATCCCAACTACCTTTAAGGGTGGACATCATGGTTTGAACAACCGACTGACTTTGCTCTGCAATAGCCGCAGCAAGGGAATCCTCAGACTTTTTGTCTTCCGCTTTTTTTTCGCTATTCGATGACTCTTTGCCATTTTGCTTATCAGCATTGTCTGACAAATTATTTAATTCTTCGATTAACTTATCACGCGTTTCAGGATTCTCAATTAAGTTGGCTAAACTTCGGTAAACATCGGCTTGTGATTCACCCGATTTTGGATTCTGCAAGCTTGTAGAAGATGGAGCAGCATTCGCCATCGATTGCGTTGGTGAAGCCAAACCCAGCAAAAATACAGTGATAAGTAATAGCTGGGGCAATAAAAAATACGTTCGGACGTTTGGCACAAAGTTCTCCTGAAGTTAAGCCAAATTATATATTGCGAAAAAGATAATGGCTGGCAACCATAACAACTCAGCACATCAGACACAAATTAGAACACACTCATGACAATCAATAAATGTGGTGATTGAATTGAATGTCAGGCTGGTAGAATAGAACCAAAAATAATCTATCCTCTATTTTCAATCAAAGATTCTTTTCAGACAGGACTTCTTATGGATCCTGAGAACCGACTCAGTTATGTCGGACTTTTAAAAAATCATTTTGGTCTGATTGCTGCTGCTTATCTGGCAGTGTTTACCGGTAATCTTGGACAAAGCTTTTTTATTGGTTTATTTCGGACTGATATCAGCGAATATCTTAATATATCTGCCGGTGAGTTTGGCTCTATCTACGCGGTGATTACGATGATCAGTGGCTTTTTGGTCATGCACTTTGGTCCAAAAATCGACTGGATAGCGCCGCGTCGTTATGTACTCAGCGTGCTTATTGTTTTAACAATTGGCGTGTTAATGCTCACCTTGTCCCCCTGGTGGGGCTTATGTGTGTTTGGCCTGGGTTTGCAGCGGTTATGTGGACAGGGACTAATGACACATTTTGGCAGTACACTTGCCGGACGTGAATTCTCTACTAATCGAGGTAAAGCACTGGGACTTGTCACGCTGGGCATGCCGACAGGTGAAATTATCTTACCGCCTATTATTGCTATAATGGCTGTCAGTTTTAGCTGGCAGCAGGTGTGGTGGAGTATTCTTGCCGTGCTTATTGGGCTTTGGGCTTTACTGATTTTATTTGTTGACTGGCCACCTGCACCACGTCAAAAGCACGAGCATAAACAACATAAAGACGCAGGCCCCAGCCCTACCCGTGATCTACGTTTCTGGTTATTACTGCCGATGCTGATGGTATTACCCATTACCCTGACAGGCATTTTTATCTATCAAGCTCAGATGACAAAAGATTTACTCGCCAGCCCGACGACATATGCTTTGGCCTTAACAGGATTAGGTATCGCTCGTTTTCCCGGAGCGTTATTAGGGGGGCGTTGGATTGATGAATATGGTGCCACCACGTTGGCAAAACTTTACCTGATTCCATTTGCTTTAGCCTTGTTAATTGCCGCTACCGTTGGTGGAGATATGGGTATCTGGATTTTAATGCTTGGGGCTGGCACAGCATTAGGTATGTCTTCGCCGATTGGGGATACGTTATTGGTTCGACTATGGGGACGCGATCACTTAGGTCAGGTGCGTTCATTGAAGTCAGCCTTTTTAGTATTTTCTACTGGTATCGCACCGGCATTTTTGGGTTTTATGATCGATGCGGGCGTGACTTTCCAAAGTATCTTGTTAGGCATGCTGACTTTCCTAATCATTGCCTGGATATTGGCACAAGGGCCGATAAAGGAAGCACATCAAAGTTCGGAGATATAATTTTTTCATTCTACAGTTTTTCCGTTATTATCAAATTAACCTTAAATGACCTTGCGTAATTTAAGGTTAATTGTTCCCATTTAAATTTAAAAACAAGGAAAGTAGATGAAAAAAATATTATTTGCTGCTGTTTTGGTAGCAGTAACATTCCTATCTGGTTGTGCTTCTGTTCCAATGGAAAGCAAAGAAAACAGCGAGCTGGCAAAACAATTCAAGTCTCCCTCAGAAGGTAATTCAGGCTTGTATGTTTATCGCTCAGGTAGTTTTGGAGGCGCACTCAAAAAAGACGTATGGGTTGATGGAGATTGCCTGGGTGAAACTGCGCCAGACATGTTCTTTTACAAAGAAGTAAAAGGTGATGAGCAGCATAAAATTGCTACCGAATCAGAGTTCTCACCTAACGACTTGTTGTTGAATACCGAAACTGGCAAAAACTATTTCATTAGACAATATATGAAAATAGGTGTTTTTGTGGGGGGTGCCGGTGTAGAACTTGTTGATGAAGAAAAAGGCAAAAAAGACGTTAGCTCTTTAAACATGGCAAAAACTGGAACATGCAGTAAATAATCTTAAAAACCAATGAGAGATATTCTTTCTCTCATTGGCTTCACTATTAATCCGCTCTAAGGACAGGTATAACCACCATCGATCACCAGGTCAGTGCCGGTCATAAACGAGGACTCATCTGAGGCCAGAAAGATCGTACCGTAGGCAATTTCATGAGGTTTACCAAAGCGTTTCATCGGCACCATTGAGATAAGTGCGTCCCATTCTTCTTTTGGCACACTACTTTCAAATAAATTGGTATCGAACATACCGGGACAAATGGCATTAATTCGAATATTGTCGCCAACAAATTCCAACGCCGCTGACTTGGTCATTAATCTGACAGCACCTTTCGTACTCTGATAAGCCGTGGAGACACCTGCTCCCGCAATGCCGTAGATAGATGAAAAGTTAACAATAGAACCACCTCCTGCGCGTTTCATGGCCGGCACAGCCGCTTTCATACCTAATAAAACACCGAGTTGGTTTATATTGACTATCTGGTAAAACTTTTCGACAGTATGCTCAAGTAAGCCTGCGTGATAATAAATGCCAGCATTATTGACCAATACATCCAGACGGCCAAAATGCTTTTCGGTTTCTGCTACAGCATCTGCCCAGTCTTGTTCCTTGGTTACGTCGAGAGCAACAGCAATCGCTTCTCCCCCGTTCTGTTTGATTTCCTCAACCAGCTTAAGCGTTTTGTTCCACAGAGCATTTGCAGATTGTCCATCGGCAATGATCGGATCCTGCTTTAAATTAGCTGCCACAATTTTGGCACCTTCTTTTGCCATCATCCGAACCTGCTCACTACCGAGTCCGCCGCCAGCCCCTGTTATTAAAATGACTTTATTGTCTAATCTGCCCGCCATGATTGTTTCTTCTACTCTTTTGAAAGAATGAAAAGCAATGAAATATCTTGCTTGTTAGAAACATCGTAGAAAGGATAAAAAAGTGCCGCAAGACGGCACTTTTCAGAGACTTAGTTACTTAAAAGTAACCTTTGGTAGGCAATATCGATGAGGAAAAAGTACTAACCCCAGACCGGGCAATAGTTAGAGCTGATCTTAGCTCTCATCAAGAACGCTGACTAATAATTGGCGAATCGCTTCAGGCTCAAACGGTTTATCACAGATAGCGGTGACACCTGCGGCTTTGACTTCACCTAAACGGGCAGCATCGTCATCGCTGGTGACCATGATGATAGGTAAAAATGCATTATTGAGCTCTTGACGGACATATTCGACTAACTGCTTACCATCCATATTCGGCATATTCAGGTCGGTAAAAATCAAATCAAACTCATTATTTTTAATGACTTCTGCTGCCGCTGCACCGTCATTCGCTTTGAATATAATGGCCATTCCTAAGTTTTTCAGTACACGGGTGATATGGTTTCGGGCAGTCAGGCTATCATCAACCACCAACACCTTCAGTTCCTGGATATCATAGTTTTCCAGTTCCAGTCTGGCGGGTTCCATAAAGTCGATAGTGGTTGCCAGAGCTTTTTCTAAATCCTGGCTATTAAATGGCTTCGGTAGCATCGCCACAATACCAGCCTGACGGACATCATCCAGCTCTTCAAAACGTGTTTCGCTTGATACCAGCATGAAGTATGTGGTGGTTTCATTTTTAAACTTGCGAGCGAGGGCAATCAGCTTTGCAGCCTCCATATCAGGTAAATGCAAAGCACTGATAACTAAATCAGGCGGATATTGCATCATGATTTTTAATGCTTCCATCCCCGTTGCAACACCTTCAATGTTATACACACCTGCCTGCTGAAGATGGCTAACAATAATTTTGCGTTGAGTGGCAGAAGGCTCCACCAGCACAATAGATAAATCCGACAAACTCACTGAAGCCATATGCTCAACTCCGTTGTTTAAAGACTGGCTATGGCTAAAATATACCAAGAAGTGTCGTATCGTGCTCGATAGATGACTTATTCCTATAAGTTATCACTGACATTATCAAATTTTTTTCACACTGACTTTTATATTATCAGTCACTCACCTATGCTGTATGCGTCAACTGATAAAGGAATGTTATGCCTGAAGATCTGCACATCAAGATTCGTAATTTGGAAAAATCCGATTACCCTCAGCTCAAACTATTGATGGATAAAATTTACGATGATATTGGTGGCGCCTGGCCGGAACATACTATTTTTAAACTGATTGATGACTTACCTGAAGGCCAGATTTGTATCATTGATCATGACACCATCATTGGGGTTGCTCTGTCAGTACAGGTGAATTACCAGCGCTTTAGTAACCCACATACCTATGATGATTTAATCAGTAAAAAAGAAACCATTCTGAACAATAAAAATGGTGATGCTTTGTATGGGCTGGATGTCTTGATTCATCCTGACTACCGTGGCTATCGTCTGGGAAGGCGTTTATACGAAGCGCGCAAAGAGTTATGCAGACAACATAACCTGAGAGCAATTCTGGCCGGTGGTCGTATACCAAACTATCATCAGTATGCTGAAGAAATGACGCCCGCTGAGTATTTTGAAGCGGTTAAAAACAAACGTATTTATGACCCCATTCTGACCTTCCAGTTATCAAATGACTTTCAGGTCACGCGCCTATTAAAACAATATCTGCCTGAAGATGAAAAATCGCAGGGTTACGCGACTTTACTGGAATGGCGCAATATTTTTTATGAACCTGAAAGTACGGTAATTGAGACCCGTAAAACTCAGATTCGCATTGGTGCCATTCAATGGCAGATGCGTGAAGTTGAGTCTGTTGAAGAATTGTTAAGTCAGGTTGAATATTTCATTGATGCCTTATCGAGTTATAAAAGCGACTTTGCCCTGTTTCCTGAGTTCTTTAATTCCCCGTTAATGGGCCTTAGTCCCGACCAACGCAATCAGACCGAAGCGATTCGTTTTTTAGCGAGCTTTACTGAACGCTTTAAAACAGAAATGTCGCAAATGGCGGTCAGTTACAACATCAATGTGATTACAGGTTCCATGCCGTTATTAGAAGACGATGTTCTCTATAACGTCAGTTACCTCTGCCGTCGTGACGGTACGATTGAGAGACAAACCAAAGTCCATATCACCCCTCATGAACGGCGCGACTGGGTAATTGAAGGTGGCGATCAGTTACAGGTCTTTGAAACAGATGCCGGCCGTGTCGGCATTTTGATTTGTTATGACGTCGAATTTCCTGAACTGGCTAGACTCTTAGCACAACAGGATATGGATATTCTTTTTGTACCCTACTGGACTGATACCAAAAATGGTTATCTACGTGTTCGTCATTGTGCCCAGGCACGTGCCATTGAAAATGAATGTTATGTGGTGATTTGTGGTAGTTGCGGTAACTTACCTCAGGTAGAAAATCTGGATGTCCAATATTCTCAGGCGGCCGTGTTCTCCCCTTCTGATTTCTCCTATCCACACGATGCCGTGATGGCAGAAACCACACCGAATACCGAAATGATCATGTTTTCAGATTTGGACTTGGATAAACTCAAGTTGACTCGAAGTGAAGGCTCGGTGAATAACCTAAAAGACCGACGGACTGAACTCTATACGCTCAATTGGAATGGGAAAACCAAATGAAGGAACATCCCATCATCAGTCAGATCAAAGCAGCAGACCAAGCCATCATGGCGGAAGACTTTGATAGATTATTAGATATTTACACTGAAGATGCGGTGTTAGTAGTACAACCCGGCATGAATGCGGTGGGCAAAGCTCAGATTTGTCAGGCATTTGAAAAAATTGCTGTTTACTTTCAGCATGGCTTACAGGTCACACAGGAAGCGTTAGAGATTTTAGAAACTGGCGATACCGCCCTCGTATTGGCGAACACCATTATCTCTGCGCCTGATGCTGAACCGACCACAAGACAAGCCACATATGTATTTGTCAAAAACAGCGATGATATCTGGCGATGCGCCATTGATAATTCATACGGACATGCCATTCTTCAGAGCAAATAACAGCGTTTTATTTTATTAATACGAGGCTAAAATGGAATTAGAAACACAAACACCTCAAACCGTTATGGAAACGGATAGCAACCCTGCTGCAGGGGATCAAGCTTATTTTTCGGTATCCACAACTAAGCTAAAGTGGCTTTATCTCGCCACATTCGGTTTATATGGTATCTACTGGTTTTATAAAAACTGGAAACTTCAGCAGCCTTATATCGATGGCAAAATCATGCCTGTCATGCGTGGCATATTCTCTATTTTTTTTGCTCATGCATTAACGAAACGCATCAAGCAAAGTATGTTACGTCAGGATATTCCCGAGAATAAACACCTCTTGCAACCATGTTTGTTTTACTGGTCATTCTTGGCAACCTGGCAAGCACCTTGGCTGATAACCAAGTCGTGCCGCCATATTTCAATATTATCTGGTTGATAATGTTCTACCTCAGTGCTTATCCGCTGATAGAGCTACAAGATAAAATCAATATGCTGAAAGACGATCCTATTGGCAGTATCAACTCACGCTATGACTGGAGAGGATACGGTGCCTTACTTATCGGTGGCGTGCTATGGCTGCTGGCTATACTTGGTGCGGTTGCCCTGATTGCCCAAAACTAAACGGAGACATCATGACATTAGAGAACATCTACCATTTAGCCTTTACCGGTTTATTTATCATTTTATTAACTCTGTTAATCCAGTGGTTTATAGCCAGTAAATCCAAAGCCTCTCAACCCGGTGCTGTGCCTGGGAAAATTGATGACAACCTAAGTCACTCCTCTTTTGTTTTCCGTGCTCATCGAACCTTTATGAACTCACTCGAAAACCTGCCTTTGATGCTCGGGACGTCTTTTATGGCGATTCTTATCGGCGCTAATGCCTTATGGACAGGTATTTTTATTTGGGTATTTGCTATCGCCCGAATTTTTCACATGGCGTTATATTACAAAATTGCCACTGAAAAAAATCCAAGCCCAAGAACACTCTTTTTCATGATTGGTCTATTGGCGAACGTTGCATTGCTGGGCTTATGCGCTATAACGCTTATCTAGCCTAAAGTTATTGAGGCCTTCAAATTAATCCTTGTTAAAACCTTGAGACTCGACAAAATATAAAATATTGGTAAATATGCAATGAAACGATAATTTCAAGCCCATACGTAGACGAGTTTTATGATAATGAGAGACACCATCCTCCAAGGCTTAGAAACTGAAATAGCCCTGTCAGAAGCGTCAGAAATTACTAGCAACCTCAGCTATATTTTGTCTGTTATCCGTAAACATCTGGACATGGACGTCGCGTTCATATCAGAAATTACTGATGATATGAGAAAAATCGAAATCGTTGATACTGCTTATCCTGATTCACCGCTCACCCCTGGGCACGCCGATCCAACCGAACACACTTATTGCCAGAGAATTATTGAAGGTGAACTGAACGAAGTTATCCAAGACACATCAAAAAACCATATAACTAAAGTGATGCCTATTACTGAAGAGTTGCAAATTGGTAGCTACCTAGGCGCCCCTATTGTGCTGAATGATGGTGAGGTTTACGGCACGTTTTGCTGCTTCAGCCATACACCAAACGATAGTCTGAATGAACGAGATCTGGCGCTGATGAAAATATTTGCTGATATCGCTGCACGCCATATTGACAAGCAATTGCACAAGAAACAAGAAGACAACCAAATAAAAAAACGCATCACCGAAGTATTAAATAATCATGAGGTAAAAACCGTCTTCCAGCCTGTATTTCATGTGGACCAACAAAAAGTCATCGGCTATGAATGTTTATCGCGTTTTACCAGTACACCCTATCGCACTCCAGATGTCTGGTTTCAGCAAGCAGAATCGGTTGGCTTAGGGGAAGAACTTGAAATCATGGCTATTGAGGCTGCCATTGATAAGATGAGTGCTTTCTCTAACGACACCAGTTTCTCATTAAATATTTCACCTGAATACGTGATAAATGGTGCTGTTGAGCGCGCATTAACTCAACATATTCTGGACAAAAAAATTGTCCTTGAAGTCACAGAACATGCTCAGATAACAGACTATCGCGCATTCAGAAATGCTGTCGAGTCATTACGTAATCAAGGCGTACGTCTTGCCATTGACGATGTCGGGGCAGGCTATTCCAACTTCCAGCACATACTTGAGTTGGGTGCAGATATCATCAAATTAGATATCAGCCTGATCAGAAATATTGATACCGATACGTCCAGAAAAGCACTTACCGCCGCATTAATTGCTTATGCAAAAGAAACTGCCTGTGAAGTGTTAGCCGAAGGGGTAGAAACTGAAGAGGAATTCCATGAACTGGTGCGGCTTGGCATCAATAAAATACAAGGCTATTTCATCAGCCAGCCGTTAGAGTTAGAACAAGCGATTCATTTTCAATGCCCAGAGTTTAATTAAAAGACACAGTACATACGATGTCTTTTACTTTTAGATGATACATTTCATACCAACCAATCTCGTAAAGAGTGATACTCATTTCAATCTCTGAAAGCTTGTTTTGTTTTCAATGCCAGAGCGACCAGAGATAGCATTACCGGTACTTCGACCAACACGCCAACAACTGTCGCCAAGGCTGCACCAGAATGCAGGCCGAATAAGCTAATCGCCACGGCCACCGCCAGCTCGAAGAAATTGGACGTGCCTATCAAAGCCGCTGGTGCGGCCACATTAAACGGCACTTTCCATAAATAAGCCCAGCCATATGCAATAGCAAAAATACCGTAGCTTTGAATCAACAACGGAATAGCAATCAAAGCAATAACTAAGGGTTTGTCCAGAATAGTTTCAGCCTGAAAACCAAATAGTAAAACCACCATCGCCAATAAACCCATGATTGAATAAGGTTTTATGGTTTGTGTGAAACGCGCTATTTCATGATGTTCCTGACTACTATCAAGAAGTTTACGCGTGAGATAACCTGCGATTAATGGTATGACCACATACAAGACCACGGATAAAAATAAAGTTTGCCACGGCACAATTATATTGGTCATATCCAATAAAAATGCAGCAATGGGTGCAAAGGCAAAGACCATAATCAAATCATTGATGGAGACTTGTACTAAGGTGTAATTCGCATCCCCTTTGACCAGTTGGCTCCAGACAAACACCATTGCGGTACATGGGGCTACACCCAACAAAATCATCCCAGCGATGTATTCTTTTGCTGATTGCGGATCAACCCAACCTGCAAATAAAATCTCAAAAAATAAAATACCGAGTCCGGCCATGGTGAAGGGTTTAATGAGCCAATTCACCACCAGCGTCAGACATAATCCTTTTGGTTTTTTGCCAACATCTTTAATCGACGCAAAATCGACATTGACCATCATTGGATAAATCATTAACCAGATAAACACAGCCACGGCTAGGTTTACATTGGCATATTGCCATGCAGCTACTGTTTGAAAGACGCCTGGAAATAACGACCCAAGGCCCACACCTGCCACAATACAAAGGCCCACCCAAACGGACAGGTAGCGTTCAAAAAAGCCTATCGCTGAAGTCGACTCCTGCTTCATACCCATTCCTTCTTGATACATGTTTTTAATAATTGAAAAGCCTCATCAAAAGCCGCGTCTAGCGCCGCGGAAGTGCCTTGTACTTTTGCCGGATCTGGCGTGCTCCAATGTAGTTTCCGGTACTCACCATAAAAAATTGGACATATTTCATCAGCGGCCTGATCACAAACGGTGATAACGTAATCAAAAGACTGACCAGCAAACTCATCCAAGGATTTACTGACAGGACTTCCCGGGGCAATGCCATGTTTTCTTAGTGTCTCAATCGATTTGGGGTGAACATACCCTGCGGGCTGACTGCCCGCACTCATAGCATGATATTCCTCACCTTTGAGATGGTTAATCAATGCTTCCGCCATGATGGACCGACATGAGTTTGCTGTGCATAAAACCAATATCCTTTTCATTTCAACTCTCTGTTTTATCGGATTGAGGTTTACAACAATCAACCAGTTCCACAACGGCACAGTCAATATTGTCAGCCTGATGTAATCGGGCCATATCACTGCTGCAACAATCTTGAACCATAAAGGCGATCAACTCTCTCATCTGTTCAAAATTAGCGAGGTAAATGATCGAACGGCCTTGTTTACGTGACGAAACTAATTTAGCTTGGCTCAGGTGAGTCAGATGGAATGATAAGGTGTTGTGTGGAATACCCAGTGCATTACTGATAGCACCGGCAGCCATTCCCTGCGGACCAGCTTCAACAAGTAATCTGAAAGCTTGGAGGCGTGTTTCCTGTGACAGGGCATCAAAAGCGCTAAGTGCATTTTCTATTTTCATATGTCGATAGTATTCGACATATATTTTTTACGTCAACACTTATGGACATATTAGTAAAACAGGTGGCCATGTTAGAGTAATAGTTATATTGACGTTAAGACTTCAGGAGGAAAGCGATGAGTAAAACATTAGTTATTGGTGCGAATGGCCAGATTGGAAAACAACTGGTCAAATTACTCTGCGCTGAGAATAGTCCTGTTAAAGCCATGATTCGACATTCACAGCAAGCCCCTTTTTTTCAAGACTTGGGGGCTGAAACAATGATTACTGATCTGGAAGCACCGCTACCTGATGATGCCTTTGCTGACTGCGATAAAGTCGTTTTCACAGCGGGCTCAGGAGGAAAAACTGGAGCAGATAAGACCATCTTGATTGATCTATGGGGCGCCGTAAAAGCTATCGACATGGCAAAGAAACATAATATAAAACAATTTGTTATGGTAAGCGCCAGAGATGCCGGTAATCCTGAAGCAGGCACCGAAGCGATAAAACACTACAATATCTGCAAACACTTTGCTGATGAGTATTTATTAGCCAGTGGTGTCCCCTACACCATCTTGCGACCAGGCAAACTGATTAATGATGAAGCGACTGGCCATATTTCCACACAACGAACAGGTCAGGCTGATAAAGACGTGATTACTCGAGCTGACGTGGCCGCCTGTATTCAGTTTTGCCTGAAGCATACTGAATCCATCAACCAGATTGATGAACTCTATAATGGTGATGAAACGATCCAGGATGCCTTTATCAATAGTGTGTCAGGGCGACTAGGATAATCTTACCAACCCGTTAAAAAGCGACTGTATGTACCGATACATCGCTTAATAACATAAGCTAATGTCAGGCTAATCAATATTGTGAGCGGAAAGGTAATAATAAATTGAACCAATCCGCTCATCTGTTCCAGGTGGGGTAACCACTGATACCCGACTAAGGCAATCAATACCCAGGGATGAATAAAATAAATGGCAAAGCTAGCATCAGCTAATAACCTCAACAAAGGATTCTGAGGCTGATGTTCGCTCAGTTTTTCTAGCAAAGATAAAAAGAAAAAACATAAAACTATCTTCTGCAAAATCAGGATATCTAAGCCATCAAAGGTAAATGGATGTAATTTATGCAGATTGCCAAAGCTTGGATAAATCAGCGCTTGTAGAATTGCCAGAAATACCACTGTAACCCCGAGCACAAACGCTTTGTTATGTAGATATCGCTGCACAAGCTCACGATGCATCGACACGAGAATGCCTAATAAATACATCGGTAAAAAATACATAACGGCATGCCATGGAGACAAATTACCTGCTGGACGATGGACAATCATTGCCAGCACTAAGGCAATAATAAAAATCAATAGCCGGATTTTTACACCCTGACGAATGTAGCTGATAAACAATGGCGACATCAGAAATATCAGTGTAATAAAAGGTATATACCAATAAGCAAACGAGGTTCTGCCTGTCCACAGATACAGCGCCATCATAGTTAGATAATCTTGCCAGTGGATAAGCGTCGTAAGGCCCAACTCTGCTGCATCGGGTAAAGAAATGTCTGAACTTAGATAATAAATCAGTGCTAATGTTGATAAAAATAGATAAGGCGACAAGACATTTTTAACTTTCTTCAGCATAAACCGGCCGTATTGGAACTGCCTGTAAAAAATATAATGAAAGAAAAAACCAGAGATAAAGACAAATAGTGGTGAGCCACCCTGAATTAAATTCGCTATGACTCTTTCATCAAAACTGGTGATGGATTTGTAGCTAATAGAATGTCCGGCAACGATGCATAATATGGCAATGGCTCTGAAGTAATCAAAGGCAATCAACCTCATCTAATCAGTTACCAACAACATCAGTAAGAACATCAGCTTATCATTCTTCTAAAGATAGAAGATGAGAACAATACACCAAATCATCATGAGCAATATGATTTATTGATATCCCGTATAGAAACCTGCTGTCAGCTATTTTTTGGCCTCTAACTTTGCCATAAAATCAACTTTGGATATGGGTTTACTTAACAGATAACCTTGATAAAAATCGCATCCATTTTCAGCCAGAAAATTAAATTGCTCTGGTGTTTCCACACCTTCGGCAACAACTGACATAGACAGACCTTTTGCCAAGGCCATTACTGCTTTTACGATTGCCTGACTGCTTTCACCCAACTCAATATTTCTGACAAATTGTTGATCAATTTTTAGCGTATTAAGTGGTAGTTCCTGAAGGTATGATAAAGATGAAAATCCGGTGCCAAAATCGTCCATCGCTAAACTCATTCCTGATTCTCGTAATGCAGTCATTCGCTGAATACAGATATCTTTGTTGGTTAAAGCGACGCTTTCGGTAAGTTCTAACTCAATATAATTAGGGTTTGTCTGAGTTTTATCTAATATCCCAAGCAGATGAGAAATAAGATCATCTCTATTAAATTCTACTGCCGATAAATTGACCGCAATTGGAACAATAGTCAGATTTTTATCACTCAATTCATTAATAAGATCGCAACACTGCTCAAACACCCAGCGACCAATATCTATAATTAATAATGACTGCTCAGCAATGGGAATAAACTTGGCTGGGGATACCATGCCAAGTTCAGGATGCATCCACCTAATTAATGCTTCAGCACCAACTATTTCCTGTTCGCTATCGAATTTCGGCTGAAAATAAACGACTAATTCATTATTATCTAATGCCTGACGCAAATCATTTTCCAGCTTGAGATTTTCAACGGCTGTTGATGTCATTGCCGACTGATAAAAGTGGAAATTTGCTCGACCAGCTGATTTCGCGTGATACATAGCCGCATCAGCGTGTTCTAAAATAGCGTCAGGGTTATTACCATCATCTGGAAAAATGGCAATACCAATACTTGCCGAGATGTGCAATGTTTGTCCATTGATGTGGTATGGCTCAGCTAATGTCTTTAGGATTTTTTCAGCAATATGACTGGAAATAGAGGCTGAAGCTTGTTTGTCATCAAACTCGGTCAGCAGAATAACAAACTCATCGCCACTCACTCTAACCGCCAGGTCAGTCTCTCTGCAATTGTTTTCAAGGCGCTTGGCAACATCTACGAGTAAATTATCACCGGCAGCATGTCCCATCGAATCATTGATACTCTTAAAACGGTCAAGATCAATAAATAGCACACAAAAATTAGTTTCATCTCGCTTGGCTCTGGCCACAGCCTGTTTCAAATATTCATTTAAAACACGACGGTTTGCTAACCCTGTCAACCCATCGTAATGAGCTTGATTATAGAGCTTCTCTTCCCAGGCGGCATTAGATAAAGCTACAGCAATTCGATCGCCGAAGTTTCTCGCCGTATTTTTCACCTCATGAGTGATAGCTGACAGTTGATGATAGGCAAAACCAACGATAGCCGTTAGTTGTTCGTTAACAATCACTGGCACCACGAGATAATAAAAGTGCTGCTCTTGCATTATTTTCCTAATGTACGAATAAGCGGGCAATTCACTACTCGCAAGAATAAAAATACGGTTTTGTTCAGAAATCAAATGTTGATAGTCCTCATGACTAAGGACACTGGGCTTATCTACAATTTGAGTCGGCTGTAGACCAACGCGGAAATAAAGCTTTTCAATCGCCAATGAGTTGGGTTTAATACTTGCGATAGCCATCATATCGACACCAAGTGTTTCAGGTAACCGAGTCATAGCCGTTTCTACCACTTCATTCGCATCTCGAACAGATAAAATCTGTCGGTCTATCTCCCCCATTGTCGACTGAATATCAAATTGAGTTTGAATATGTCGAGTCATGTTGTTGAAGGAGTTAGCAAGAGACTGAAACTCATCTTCACTGTCGACTTTTACCTGATAAGAAAAGTCACCTTTGACTAGCTTCTCGGTGGCTTCCTGAAGAGCTGAAAGAGGTGTTAAATATCGAGAGATTAATTTCGTTACGGAAAGCAACACTACCAAGACAGCCAGCATAATCACAGGTGGATAAAATGATTTGAAATGCGCATTCGCTGACAGCGCAATATCTTCGAGTTGTATTTGAACAATGATGGCATTCGGTGCTTCAAACATATTACGCAGTGGAGTATGCCAAAAACCGGCCAATACACTGCCGTTAACATTATCCTCCCACTTAAATGTACCACTGCTTTTGGACAACACCTCCTGCTCCAATTCTTCTGGTAAGACATTGTGCTCAGCAGTGCTAAACCATAACTGACCATTCTCACCATAGACTAGCAGCTCATTTGCACCCAGCACTTCCTGTTCCCAGATAGAATCCCCCTTGAGGCGGGCCATAAGCAAATGGTCTTGCAGCCCTAGCTGAGGAATGGCAATCCACAATGCAATGGACTCATCCTCATCAACGGCTTTGATAACCGTCCTTCCTAAACTAATCACACGCTGCTCATCAGTGCTGAGTGTGGGAAGTAATATCTGTTCACCTACAATGTATTGATTGCCAGTTGGTTTTGATACAACAATGTGACTAAAGAGCATGCCAATTCGCTCTTTGAGAATGGCGGAATCATGTGCCAGCGTTAATTTTGGAATTCTGTTTTCGAGTAATTTAAGGGCGCTTTCAGCGACCACGAAACGGTCAATCAAACGCAAACCATAATCTTTACTGCTTTTGCGTAGCCCAGAAAACGCTTGTTCTTCCAGTTCACCATTAACTTGATAAAACGAGACGATCCCTAAAATGCTCACAGGAATAATCGTGGCTAAAATAAAGGCTAAATAGAGGCGTTTGGCTACCGTATTTTTGCTAAAAAGAGAACGTGTCAGCATGACTTAGCTTAAAAGTCTTCTGCTACGCCGATAAACAAACCGTCTCTCGCAATAATGATGTCATCGAGACTGTCTTTATTGGATATTTGTTTTTTAGTCACCCCGTCTTTCCCTTTGCTATAGAAATCGTATTGGGTGTTAATAGGGTTAAGTTTTTTATCTTTTCTCACTTGGCCTTTAATCCCTGGACCCGCATTGGCAATGTTGAGATATACATATGGATTTCCCCACGGATCATTACCATTGTTAGGTAAGTTACCTAGCTCTGTGATGTCGGCTGGAAAACGATTTGTTTCTGCATAAAATCGTTCGATATAAAAGCGTACTTCGGTTAAGTCAGCAATGGCTAACTGTCTATCCGCTTCTTCTTTATATTGTTGGTAACTGGGAACAGCAATCATAGCGAGCACGCCCAAAATAGCGACTACGATCATGAGTTCAATCAGAGTCAAACCCTGATCAAAATGTAGCTTACGTACTTTCGTGTTGGGAAATACTGAAAGAGTTGAATAAATATTTTTGGTCGTCAAGACTCATTTACCTTCTTGAAATACTCACTTCATCATGACTAGCAATGACTTTGTTTGACTAATTTTATCTTGTATACAAGATATCGGCTAAACCAAATATTTCTCAATAGTGAGTTTGCTCACAAATTCAGCTGTAAATTATCTATTACCAATATTTCTCAATACTGATTTGACCTGGATCACGTCGCGAATGTTTTTTCAAACCATGTGTATTGATTAATACATCCATTGTTTCCAAGACCATATCCGGATTACCACACAACATCACCTGACTATCTTCTGCATTGATCTTTAGGCCTGTGCGTTTTTCAAAGCGACCATCTTCAACAGCTTGAGGAATACGACCTGATAATACATCCGGTGCAGCCTCACGGCTGACAAAAGGCACATACATAAACTGCTCGCTGTGTGCTGCTTTTATCGCGTCAATCGTCGCCTGATATGTCAGCTCATTTTGATATCTGACGGCATGAACCAATACCACCTTTTCAAATTGCTGCCAGACTTCAGCTGAGTTCAGAATAGAAAGAAACGGACCCACCCCAGTCCCCGTTGACAATAAATAGAGATGCTTTCCTTCGGGTAACTGATCCAAGGTCATTAAGCCCGCGGCTTTGGGTGCCACAAAAATTTCGTCGCCAGGCTTCAGTTTAGAGAGTCGGGTGGAGAGTAAGCCATCCAGTACCTCAATAAAATAAAAGTCGAGCGGTCTCATATCAGGACTATTCACCAAAGAAAAAGGTCGGCTGACAAGTTCACCGTCAATCTCCAACGCTAAACGGGTAAATTGACCAGCTTTAAACATGGGATAATCGACATCCAGTCTTAACGAGTGCAATCGATCGGTCCATTGCTTATTTTCAACTACAGTTGCCGTTAACCAGTCAGCCATGGTGGTGTCTCCCTTTTTGTCGAAATGATATAACGTTCTGATTAAGGGTCATGCTACTATCAATCGACCTTGAATACGACGAACATCACCAACATAAACTGAGCCTAAGGTTAACGCTAAATGACCAACCACATCATTGCAGAAGCGACATTAACTGATCTGAATGCCATCACACATTTGTTAACCGTTCTGTTCACACAGGAGGCCGACTTTGAGCCACAGCCAGAGAAACAAATGCACGCGGTCAGTGATATTCTCAGGCATCCAGACAAAGGCCATTTTTTACTTATCAAACATCAGTCAAAAGTGGTTGGCGTTGTCAGTTTGTTATATCTGACCTCAACCGCCATGGGCGGTAAAGTCGCTTTATTGGAAGATATGGTCATTGATGAACAACATCGGGGTAAAGGCTTTGGCTCAGCTTTGTTGAATGCGGCTGTGAATTTTGCCAGACAACAAGGTTGCCTGCGGATGACGCTATTAACCGATGCTGATAACGCCATTGCACAAAAAATGTATCAGGATGAAGGCTTTACTCATTCAGCCATGATTCCGATGCGCTTAATCTTAGACACATAAATAAAAACGTCATGGATGCGATTAATCCCAAATTATTATGGGAAATTTTTAAACATATACAACGCTGGCTAGCAAATCTCAATCGTGCTGGTGAGGCACGTCAGCAACAATCCAGAAAAGCGCTGAGAAATGTGATTATTGCGGCTCGCGAAACCAGTGTTTATGTCAGACAGATACAAGATACGCAACAAACTGACCATGCGACCGAGCGGCATCTAGCCAAATGCTGGACGCAACTTGGCTTTGATTTAGAGGATCTGGGGCTCAACAAACTCGCCAAACGTTGCCATATCACCGGCAAGCATTGGGCTGACCCCAAATTTTACAGCGATGATTTTCTGCAAAAAGCCGATATCAGTCTGGAGCGAATGGAAACATTAGCAAAACAGATTTTACTGGATATTGATAAACTCTAAACCATGAAATATATTTTATTTAGCCTGCTTTTTATTGTCTCACCGCTGACTCAGGCACAAGCACTATGCCCAATGACGAGTGCCGAGGTGCAGCAAAGTTGTTTGGACGAAAAATTACAATCAGCGATTGATCATATGGTGAGTGACTTAACCATCATTAGACGACGCCATGCTGATAACGAGGTATTGCTTAAATCACTGGAATTATCTCAACAAACCTGGGACGCCTATCGCAAGACACAATGTCTGAATGTGTATCAGACCTGGCAAAAGCATCAGGAGCAAACCGCCATGACGGCCAGTTGTGCTATTGAATTGACCAGACAACGCCATCAATTTCTACAGAATTATTACCTGAAGTAAACCTGTTCAAACCTGTGAAAAATATTGGCGTGCCTGCTCCGCATCCAGATGAATCTGAGCAATGAGTTGCTCCAGGCCATCAAAACGCTGTTCATCACGAATCTTGTGTAAGAAAAATACCTGGAC
Organism: Methylophaga sp. UBA678; assembly: GCF_002299105.1. NCBI lineage: Bacteria > Pseudomonadati > Pseudomonadota > Gammaproteobacteria > Thiotrichales > Piscirickettsiaceae > Methylophaga > Methylophaga sp. UBA678. The sequence continues at coordinate 47,259 of NZ_DBNG01000014.1, read as the reverse complement.
ATGCTCTCCATATATTTCTCTTTTAAAATCAAACAAATGCACTTCAAGCAAGGCTTTATTACCACCGATGGTAGGTCGAATACCAATATTCGCTACGCCATTGACCGGCTCTTCATCAATACCAAATAACTGCACAGCAAAGACACCTGTCAGTGGAATTTTATGGCGATGTAAATGGATATTCGCCGTGGGAAAGCCCATCTTGCGGCCGCGCTTATCACCATGGGCGACACGACCACTCATTCTGTATGGGCGTCCTAATAATTTTTCAGCCAATACTAAATCACCGGTGCTCAAAGCATTTCTTATGCGCGTACTACTCACCCGATTTTGATCAATGGCAAAGGTATGCATATTCACAACCTGGAAGCCATATTTTTTGCCGGCTTCCTGTAGCAACGCAAAATCGCCTTTTCGCTCACAGCCAAAGCGGAAGTCATCACCCACCACCAAATATTTAACATTCAATCCTTTCACTAATAATGTCTGGATAAATGCTTCTGCTGACATTTGCGCCAGACGTTTATTAAACCGTAAGACACATAACTGCTGAATGGAATAACAACGCAATGCTTCCACTTTTTCACGAAACCGTGTCAGTCTGGCTGGGGCTTTTTCTGGTACAAAATATTCAAAAGGCTGCGGCTCAAAAGTTATCACTACGGCAGGTAATTTCAGCGTATCGCCTTTCATGGCTAATTGAGTTAATACCGCCTGATGGCCTAAGTGAACACCATCAAAATTACCAATGGTAGCGACACACCCTTGTGGTGAAGCAGGTAAATTATGAAAACCGCGAATGATTTTCGGCATAAGACGTTGTCTACCAAAAAAATAATCAAACACAACAGAGTAACGGCAAATAAAAAAACAATCCAGCAGGCAAGCCTACGCCTATTACCTTATAATAGGCGCAAAATTATTTCGGTCAGAGGCAAGAATGGCAGCGAAACAAAAAAAGCTGGATTATGAAGCTGCAGTTAAAGAGCTGGAAGCATTAGTTGAACGCTTAGAAGATGGCGATATTAGTCTGGAAGAATCCCTTAAACTTTATGAACGTGGTGTATTACTGACGCGTGATTGTCAGGAATCATTGCAAGCAGCGGAACAAAAAGTTCAAATGCTGTTACAACAATCTGGTCAAAGCAATATGGTAGATTTTGATCCGGAAACTGGTGACGCGTGAACGTCAAGTTTCCTCTCGAAGACTGGATGTTAAAACACCAGTCCCAAATTGAATTTGTATTAGAAAAACGTCTTCAGCAAGGTCTAAAGCCGGGAGCAGCACGTTTATTCGAAGCCATGCGTTACGCCACATTGGGCGGGGGTAAACGTTTACGTGCGCTACTTGTTTACGCCACAGGACAAGCCATGGGAGCTAAGCAACCAGCCATGGATGTTGCCGCTGCCGCAGTTGAAATGATTCATGCCTATTCGCTGGTACATGATGATATGCCCATGATGGATGACGATGATTTACGAAGAGGTCGTCCAACCTGTCACAAAGCTTATGATGAAGCCACGGCGCTTTTAGTTGGTGATGCCTTACAAACTCAAGCGTTCGAAACCTTGTGTGATGCGACGCTGACGGATAAACAAAAAAGTCGTATGATAAAAACACTCAGTCATGCTTCGGGGGCAGCAGGCATGGCAGGAGGCCAAGCCATTGACTTGGAATCCGTTGGCAAAAAACTGGATATCGACGCACTCCAAGCCATGCATAAGTTAAAAACCGGTGCATTAATCCGGGCAAGTGTCTTAATGGGCGCCTTATCAGCAGAACAATACGATGAAACCATACTTGAACACCTTGATCGCTATGCAGACTGCATAGGACTGGCTTTTCAGGTACAGGACGATGTGTTGGATGTGATCACAGACACAGAAACGCTCGGAAAAACGCAAGGTGCCGATATTGCATTGAATAAACCCACATATCCTGCTTTACTAGGCCTCGAAAAAGCACAACAAAAAGCGGTTGCGTTGATAGAAAAAGCACTCACTCACCTTGATGCGTGCCCATTTAACTCAGAAGTGCTGGCCGAATTGGCCCAGTTTGTTGTGAACCGCTCACATTAAGAAATCGACAGAATGGATACAATACTCGCTCATATCAATAGTCCGGATGATCTGCGTCAGCTGGATAAAAAACAGTTGCCCCAGCTGGCCGAAGAGTTGAGAACACTGATTATCGATAGTGTGCAGCAAACAGGCGGGCATATTTCCTCTAATCTGGGCGTTATCGAACTCACTATTGCCCTACATTATGTCTTTGACACGCCAACCGATCGGCTGGTGTGGGATGTAGGTCACCAGAGTTATGTACACAAAATATTGACTGGCCGTCGTGATCAAATGAATACCATGCGTCAGCCTGGTGGGTTATCTGGTTTTCCAAAACGTAGCGAAAGTGACTACGATACATTTGGTGTCGGTCATTCGAGCACATCAATCAGTGCGGCGTTAGGTATGGCACTGGCAGCACAAGCCAATAACGATCCACGTCACGCTGTCGCAATTATTGGTGACGGCGCACTTACCGCAGGGCAAGCTTTTGAAGCTCTAGCACACGCTGGTGATTTAAGTGCCAATCTCTTAGTTATTCTTAACGACAATGAAATGTCGATATCAAGAAATGTCGGCGGCATGGCGAATTATCTCGCTAAATTACTTTCGGGAAGCTTCTATGCATCCGCTCGCGAAGGTAGTAAGCGTGTACTTGAAAAGATTCCACCTGCCTGGGAAATCGCCAAACGCGCAGAAGAACATGTCAAAGGTATGATGGTTCCCGGCACCCTGTTTGAAGAAATGGGCTTCAACTATATTGGTCCCATTGATGGTCATGACATTGATACCTTGATAGCGACCATGACCAATTTGAAAAAGCGCAAAGGGCCGCAGTTTCTTCATATCGTCACCAAAAAAGGCAAAGGTTATGAGCCTGCCGAATTACATCCATGTAAATACCATGGAGTAAGTCCAGCTAATAGTAAATCTTCCGGCCCCTCCTATACCCAAGTTTTCGGCCGTTGGTTATGCGATATGGCTCGTCTGGATCCGGATTTATTCGGTATTACACCAGCCATGTGCGAAGGCTCGGGGTTGAATCGCTTTGCCGAAGATTTTCCTGAGCGTTACTTTGATGTCGGTATTGCTGAACAACATTCAGTCACCCTCGCCGCTGGTTTAGCTTGTGAAGGCAAAAAACCCGTTGTTGCGATTTATTCAACCTTTCTACAACGAGCTTATGATCAACTAATTCATGATGTGGCTATTCAGAATCTGAATGTATTATTTGCCATTGATCGTGCGGGTTTGGTTGGCGCTGATGGTCCGACCCATGCGGGCAGTTTCGACTTAAGTTTTTTACGTTGTATTCCGAACATGGTCATCATGGCACCCGCTGATGAAAATGAGTGTCGACAAATGTTAACCACTGGTTTTCGTTATAACGGGCCAGCAGCAGTACGTTACCCCCGTGGTAGTGGTAACGGTACCACGGTGGAGCCGGCGCTGACCTCACTGGAAATGGGTAAAGCCCAATTAAAACGCCAAGGTGAAAAAGTAGCTATTTTTGCCTTTGGCAGTATGGTCACTGCCGCAGAACAAGCCGCAGAACAGGTCAACGCCACTGTGGTGAATATGCGATTTGTTAAACCCCTTGATACAGACATGATCAAACAAATCGCTGACTCACACGACCTTATTATCACCATTGAAGAAAATGCGGTCATGGGTGGTGCTGGCAGCGCAGTAAATGAATATTTAAGAGAAATAAATCATGCTGTCGTTATAAAACTGATGGGATTACCTGATACATTCATCGAGCATGGCGTTCATAGCAGCATGTTAAGTCAGTGCGGTCTGGATGCTGACGGTATTTTGCATACCATTAATCAGCACTTTACGGCATAATACGCTGTCTTCGTGAACGATTCCTGAGTATAATAGTCAACATTATGAGCGCAACGTACACCCTGAAAATTTTGGCCGATTTTGCCTCGGCACATACCCTGAGAGATTATCCAGGTGATTGCAGTCGCATGCATGGCCACAACTGGAAGCTGGAAGTCGAAGTCACTGCCACTGATCTGAATGATCATGGCATGGGCATGGATTTCAAAACTATCAAAACAGCGACTCGTGAGTTGGCAAAAACGTTGGACCACCGATATCTGAATGACATCCCACCATTTGATACCATCAATCCAACGGCTGAAAATATTGCCAGATTTTTTTACCAAAAGCTCAGTGATACCTTAAATAATGATATCGCTAAAGTTTCCGGTGTTACTTTGTGGGAAACAGATCGCGCTTGCGTTAAATACAGCGAGGATAATTGAATGAGCACAACCCCAGCCAGCACTGAGATAAAAGACGAAATCGAAGACGTCCAGAATATCGCCGATCAACGTAAAATTGCTATTGATAAAGTCGGCATCAAAGACATTAAACACCCCGTTAAGGTCAGTGACCGTACGACCGGTGAGCAACATACCATTGCTAACTTCAATATGTATGTGAATTTGCCACATCAATTCAAAGGCACACACATGTCACGCTTTGTGGAGATTTTGAATCAACACGAACGTGAAATTACGGTTAAGTCATTCCGCGAAATGCTTGGTCAAATGACCGAGCGCCTTGATGCTGAATCTGGCTACATTGAAATGAACTTCCCTTATTTTGTAAACAAGGAAGCGCCCATTTCAAAAGTCAAAAGCTTGATGGATTATGACGTCACGTTTATTGGTGAAATCACCGGTGCAACAACCATGATGACGGTTAAGGTTGTCGTTCCTGTCACTAGCCTATGTCCTTGCTCCAAGAACATCTCTGATTACGGCGCACATAATCAACGCTCACATGTGACTTTGACTGTCCGTGTGGAGAGCTTTGTCTGGATCGAAGATCTAATCGATCTTGTTGAGAAAGAAGCGTCTTGTGAAATCTTTGGTTTATTAAAGCGTCCTGATGAAAAATACGTCACTGAACGCGCTTATGATAATCCAAAATTCGTTGAAGATATGGTGCGTGATATCGCAGCGAGATTGAATCAAGATTCTCGTATTACGGCTTACACAGTCGAGTCAGAAAACTTTGAATCGATTCATAACCATTCTGCTTATGCATTAATAAGTAAAGGGTTTGATTAATCATTATTGATTGGTTCATCTAAAAAAAGCCTGGTTAACCAGGCTTTTTTTTTGCTTAATATTTTTGTCTTAGATCAAGACGTTCACCATTGTGCTGAATGTCCAGCTGTCCCAGAAAGGACATACCGAGTAAGGTCACTGATGGTTCTTCACCATCTAAGACGACGGCATCAACATTATGCAGTTTTATCTGCTCAAGCTGCACATAATCTAGTTTGACCTTATAGCCCACACTCTTGCCAGAAGCCGTCCTTATCCCCACCTGCTGCCCTCGAAGATAATCAATGCCAAGGCGAGCTGCAGTAGCTGAGTTCATAGCAATAGTGCTGGCCCCGGTATCGACCAAAAAGCTTGTCGTATAACCGTTTATATTGCCGGTTGCGGTATACATGCCATTGCTTGGCCACAATGTCACAGCTGTTTTTTTCTCAGCTTCAATGTAGTTGCTGCTGATACGATCCCCTAGAGGGAAAGTTTGTTTTTTTCCATTGATTTCAAAAGTGGCGTTATTACTATTGGCAGCAAGCAATTTCAGGCCTTCAGGGCTTGTTTCACCGACACTCAATAAATGTTGATTACCATCCACTTCGACCACGGCTTTGTCTTTAAATAAACCAACCACCATAATGTCGATATTAACGGCCTCTGCTCGAGCGCTAATTAACAGTATAATAAGCGACACTAATATAACTTTAGCCATGACATTTCTTTTTAATCAGGTTGTTCACTAATCGCATCATGAGCATTTTCTCCCCTATTACAGTCTCTGGCGTACTGCTGGCTGGCGGCCAATCCCGCCGAATGGGTGGTCAAGACAAAGGCTTGCTTCACTACCAGGGCAGAGCGATGGTAAGCCATGTCATTGATGCTATATTACCGCAAGTTGATGATTTATATATCAGTGCGAATCGACATATTGAAAAGTATCAAACTTTTTCGTATCCGGTTATCACGGATAATCTCGCCAATTTCCAGGGGCCACTGTCCGGCATACTATCAGTAATGCAGCAGGTAAAATCAGCGTACTTACTCACCGTACCTTGTGACAATCCGCTTATCAGTGCTCAACTCAGGCAACGTTTAATGGAAGCCTTGTTAGCGACTGGAAGTGATATTGCTGTTGCCCATGATGGTACACAATTACAACCGGTATTTGCGTTAATTCCACTTCGGCTTAAACAGTCTTTATCTGAGTTTTTAGCTTCAGGTCAGCGTAAAACCCGCGATTGGCTATATCAGCATAAGGTGGCTGAAGTCGATTTTTCTGATCAGGCAGACTTTTTTATCAATATCAATTCACCTGATGAATTAACGCTAAAGCCAAAAATACGCTCAACCAAACCACTTCTGGGCTTTGCGGCGTTCAGCGGAACAGGTAAAACGACTTTACTCACTAAGCTGATACCCGCGCTCAAAGACAGAAATATCCGTGTTGCGGTTATAAAACACGCTCACCATAATTTCGATATCGATAAGCCGGGAAAAGACAGCTATCAAATCCGTGAAGCCGGCGCTGAAGAAATGATTATTGCTTCAGATAAAATGATGGCACTGATGAAAAAAAATCATGACGATCTCATCGAGCCCGAATTACAACCATTAATTCAGCGTCTAGATACACGCACCATCGACCTCATTCTTGTTGAAGGCTTTAAACACGAACGTTTCCCTAAAATAGAATTAAACCGCACAGAACTAGGCGCACCAACATTATATAAGGATGACCCGCATATCATCGCCGTTGCGTCCGACAATGCCATCGCAAATGACGATATGCCTTTCATGCTGGATATCAACCATATACCTGCTATGGTCGACTTTATTGAACAGTTTATTTTTTCATGGAAAAGCTAAATATGGCCGAATTTACCCCACAGCCAAGTTGCGCTGATGATGTTGATCACAATAACTTGACGGTTGAACAGGCTCGCCAGCGTATCCACGACTTATTGTCCCCCATTTCTAGCTGGCAGAAAGTCTCCTTGAGACAGGCACTAGGGCAGGTTTTACACCAAAGCGTAGTATCACCCAGACAAGTACCCCCTTATAACAACTCAGCCATGGATGGTTATGCGTTGCAAAGTGCAGACATCAAAAATGCCCCTTTCTCACTCAACAACGTTGGTGTGGCATTTGCGGGTAAACCCTATCAAGGTCATGTTGAAGCAAGTCAATGTATTCGTATTATGACCGGCGCAAAAATTCCGGATGGTTGTGACACCGTGGTGATGCAGGAGCAGGTTGAATCAGACAATCAAACCATCACCATTCATACAGAGGTGAAAGCCGGACAAAATGTCAGACTAGCAGGAGAAGATATCGATTGTGGGGACACTGTTTTACCTGCTGGCCGCCGATTAACACCTGCTGACTTAGGCCTCTTGGCATCGCTAGGCATTGCCGAGGTTGTCACATATAGACCACTTCGTGTTGCCTTTTTCTCTACTGGTGACGAATTATGTGGCTTGGGTGAACACCTGGGTGATGGTCAGATCTATGACAGTAACCGCTACACCCTCTATGGCATGCTCAGTGAGCTCAATATTGATGTCATTGATATGGGCGTTTTTCCAGATAATAGAGCCGCTTTAAAAATAGCCCTAGAGCAAGCGGCGGCGGACGCAGATGTTATTATATCTTCTGGTGGTGTATCGGTAGGTGATGCCGATTATGTCAAAGACATGTTGGCTGAATTAGGCCAGGTCAATTTCTGGAAAATTGCTATGCGTCCGGGACGTCCTCTGGCATTTGGGCAAATTGGCGAAGCCATGTTTTTTGGTTTACCTGGTAATCCCGTGTCGGTGATGGTGACCTTTTATCAATTTGTGCAACCCGCCCTAAAACGTCTGGCGGGTGAATCAGACACACTCCCTATAATCATTGAAGTTCCGTGCGATAATGCGATAAAAAAACGCGCAGGGCGCTTTGAATTTCAGCGCGGCATCTTATTTAGAAACAATGAAGGTCAACTCAGAGTCAGCACAACCGGAGCCCAGGGCTCTGGCATTCTTCGCTCGATGAGCATGGCGAATTGTTTTATTTTACTTGAAGAAAACTGCGACGGACTCAGTGCCGGCAGTCTTGTTAACGTTCAACCCTTTGCAGGTCTGGTATGACAGAATCCACAACCGAACACACTCTGGTCAAACAACAACGCGAGTTTAATAAACTGCGTAAACGCTTACGTCGCAATGTCGGTCAGGCCATCGCCGACTACAATATGATTCAGGACGGCGATAAAGTGATGGTCTGTTTATCTGGTGGTAAAGACAGCTATACCATGCTCGATATTCTGATTAATCTGAGAGACCATGCACCGATTAACTTTGAGCTTATCGCCGTGAATCTGGATCAGAAACAGCCTGGCTTTCCTGAGCACGTATTACCGGAATATTTATCATCGATTGGTGTGCCATTTCATATCATCGAAAAAGACACCTACAGCATCGTTAAAGAAGTCGTGCCTGAAGGTAAAACCACTTGCGGCATTTGCTCACGCCTACGTCGAGGCTCCTTATATGGCTATGCTCGACAAAATGGCATCACCAAAATCGCTCTGGGCCATCACCGTGATGACATTATTGAAACACTGTTTCTAAATATGTTCTATGGCAGCAAAATAAAAGCCATGCCCCCCAAACTATTAAGTGATGATAAAACCAATATTGTGATTAGACCTTTAGCTTATGCACAAGAATCAGATATTGCGCGATATGCCGAAGCAATGAAGTTTCCCATTATTCCGTGTAATTTATGTGGCTCTCAAGAAAATCTGCAACGTCAGGCCATTAAAACAATGTTGCAGGGCTGGGAGAAACAATTTCCGGGTAGGTTAGAAAATATCTTCCGCAGTATTCAGAATATTTCACCCTCACAAATGGGCGATTTAGATTTATTTAACTTTACCGATCTCGAGCAATTCAGACAGGAACCCACTGGAGAAGAAGATCGCTTTCAGGACGATATTCAGCAGCCTGCTTTGGCAAGATAGCCACAGACTTATCACCAGTTATAAGAAGTATTACAAAACGAATACAAGTATCATCGCTAAGTCATTGAATCTGGTTAACTTGAATATAAGTTATTGATTTATATAAACTTAATAAAATGGTCATTTTTTAACCAAAACCGTCAGCCTTGTTGCGTAAGAATGACTTAGCGATTTTCACAGAAGTTAATCACAGAGTTATCCACAGAAAATGTGAGTAACTCTGTAAGTCATTGATTGCTTCTCTAAGTCGTTATTTTTAGTTTTGCTTCGGTGTAAAATCTTCTGCAAACTCTAATGCATTTCCATCTGGATCACGACAGAAAAATGCGGCTCTGCCCGACTTGCTTCGGGAAAATTCATAACCCGCATTTTCCAGACGTTCACCTAAGGCTTCTAAATCATCGACTACTAACGCCAGGTGACGATCACGACCACCATGCGCAGGACGTCCTTCTGTAGAGTCAGGGTTGGGTAATACCATCAGATGAATCATCTGTCCTGTATCGCCGATATCTAACCAAGCGCCGTCATAAGCAAACTCAGGCCTGCTAGGGTTAAGAGGCAGCTGTAATACGTCGCAATAAAAGCGTAAAGAAACGTCTAGGTCTTTTACTAGGAAACTGGCATGTGCTATCGATTTGATCATATTTCACCTGGATAAAAAAACATTGAAAAGCCATAGCGTTATTTTAACGTCAGGCGGTATGTGACACCAAATATAACTCAGGCTTTACCTTGCTTAGCCATACCGTAGGCAGCAATAAAAATAAGCGCTCCGCCTAACCACTCTGTTTGGCTCATTTGTTCACTAGTCAACCACCAGGCAGAAATAGCCGCCACCACCAGTTCAGATAACATCAAAATGGCTGAGCGAAAAACCGGCATTCTTGCCAGACCATATAACACGGCTATCGTCATCGCGGTAAAACAAAGACCACCAAAAACCATGACCGCCAGCCATAAATTGAGGCTAATGTCCGGTACACTTGATTGCTGTAGAACTAATACAAGCCCTGCCACCATAACCACGCCCCAGTAAACAATGGTGGTTTTGACTTCCATAGCCACATCAGCAAGTTTGCGACTTAATACGTTATTCACTGAAAACATAAATCCCGCAAACAAAGCTAACCAGTCAGCCATATCTTTTGGCCAGGGCAGACCTATTTCCGGGTGCCATAACATGATCATCGTGCCTGACATCGCCACAATGATCATCAGCATTGAAACTCGCGAAATTTTTTCGCCTAACCACCAACGACTCAACAACACTGACCAGAGTGGAGACAGATAGAAGAGCAACATGACACGCATCACTTCACCGTGAGTCAGTGCCACTAAGAAAGCAATATTTGTAACGCCTGCTGCGGCAGCAAGCGCCCAAAGACTGGGGGGCCAGTGACCTGAAAAATCTTTTTTCTGTTTGAACAACATGGCTGTGGCCACGATGGCGGCAGCAAAATACATGAGTAAGGTAGACCAAACAACAGGAAGACCTTGTTGTTCGAGTAACCGCATTGGATACCAAATCAATCCCCACATAGCTGAGGAAAATAAGATACCGAGTACAGCAAGATTAAATTGTTGGTTATTCGTATTTGTCATGGCACACCTTATAACACGAGATTGCTGCAACCCGTTATAATGGTCTGATTTTTTCACTCATTCATTTGGAATTATGAATCCAGAACTGGCAAAACTGCACCCCTATCCTTTCGAAAAGTTGGCTCAACTGAAACAAGGCTGTGTGCCACCTGAAGACAAGGCACATATTGCACTGTCGATAGGTGAACCCAAACACCCAACGCCAGGATTTATTACCGAAGCAGTCATCACCCATCTTCACGGACTGTCATCCTACCCCACCACCGCCGGTACGAATGAGCTGCGTCATGCCATAGCGACTTGGTTGAATAATAGATTCAATCTGGATGGCCATATCAACGCTATAACTCAGGTGCTTCCGGTAAATGGCACGCGTGAGGCTTTATTTGCGTTTGCACAAGCGGTCATTGATCGCGACAAAGCACCATTAGTTTTGATGCCTAATCCGTTTTATCAGATTTATGAAGGTGCGGCTATTTTGGCAGGTGCAGAACCTTATTATATGAATTGTTCTGCCAGTCACGACTTTATTCCAGATTTTGATGCGATTAGTGAAGATACCTGGCAACGTTGTCAGTTAATCTATATCTGCAGCCCAGGCAATCCAACTGGTGCTGTCATTGATAAAGAGACTCTGACACGTTTAATTGAGTTGGCGCATCAGTATGATTTCGTGATTGCTTCTGATGAATGTTATTCCGAAATCTACCCCGATGAAGCGAACCCGCCCGTCGGTTTATTAGAAGCAGCTTATGCGGCTGGTTATACTGACATGAGCCGTTGTGTGGTTTTTCATAGTCTGTCTAAACGCTCCAATGCGCCAGGATTACGTAGTGGTTTTGTTGCAGGTGATGCCGATATTCTGAAACAGTTTCTGCGTTACCGCACTTATCATGGCTGTTCAATGCCACCAGCCACTCAGGCTGCATCAATTACAGCCTGGAATGATGAAGATCATGTTGTTCACAATCGTGAGCTGTATCTGGAAAAATTTAATGCGGTATTAGAAATTTTAGCGCCAGTCATGTCAGTATCTATGCCACAAGCCGGTTTCTATCTGTGGGCTGAAACACCCATTGCTGATACGGCGTTTGCAAGACAATTATTTGAACAACAAAATGTCACCGTTTTACCAGGCACCTATCTGGGCCGTGACACCACTGCAGGCAACCCCGGTTCGAATCATATTCGCATGGCATTGGTTGCCCCGCTGGAAGAATGTATAGAAGCTGCACATCGCATTCGCAGCCTTATTGAAAGTTTATAATTAAATCAATGGAGTAGACACCAATGAGTGATATTCAACAAATTATTGAAGAGGCGTTTGAACGCCGTGCTGAGATTAACCCTGCTAACGCTGATAGCAATGTCAGAAATGCAGTCAATGAAGCATTAACGATGCTGGATAACGGTTCAGCTCGTGTTGCAGAAAAACAAAATGGTGACTGGGTTGTTAACCAATGGCTGAAAAAAGCGGTTTTATTATCATTCCGTTTAAATGACAACAAAATCATGCCTGGTGGAGAAACCAACTATTTCGATAAAGTTGATCCTAAATTTGCCAGCTTCAATGAAGATGACTTTAACAAAGCCGGTGTGCGTGTCGTACCACCAGCAGCGGTTCGTCGCGGATCATACATCGCCCCTAGCGTTGTTTTGATGCCCTCTTATGTCAATATTGGTGCTTATGTTGATTCTGGTACCATGGTCGATACTTGGGCGACGGTAGGTAGCTGCGCTCAAATAGGTAAAAACGTTCACCTTTCTGGTGGCGTAGGTATCGGTGGTGTATTAGAACCCTTACAAGCTGGCCCGACCATCATTGAAGACAACTGCTTCATTGGTGCACGTTCTGAAGTTGTTGAAGGTGTTGTTGTGGAAGAAGGCTCAGTTATCTCAATGGGCGTTTATATTGGTCAAAGCACAAAAATCTTCAACCGTCTGACCGGCGAAATCACTTATGGTCGCATCCCTGCAGGTTCTGTTGTGGTGTCTGGTAACTTACCTTCTAAAGATGGTTCATATAGCCTTTACTGTGCGGTTATCGTCAAACAAGTTGACGAAAAAACACGCGGCAAAGTGGGTATTAATGAATTATTACGTGATATCTAGTATCATTTTATTCAGATAAGATTAGGGGTGAGCAAATCGTTATTGCTCACCCCTTTTTATTTTTAGCCTTATATACATGTGACTACAATGATTCTCTACGGTATTAAAAACTGTGATTCGGTCAAAAAAGCACGAAGCTGGCTTGAGGCACACTCTATTGACTATGTGTTTCACGATTTTCGTCAGCAAGGTCTTGAAGAGAGCACCGTCAAAGAATGGCTTCAGTCCGTTGACTGGGAGACGTTGTTGAATAAACGAGGCACAACCTGGCGGAAACTTGATGACCCACGTAAGGACAATCTGGATGAAAAAACCGCGATTGAACTCATGTTGGAAAACCCTACTCTGATTAAGCGGCCCGTTTTGGTCAACGACTCAACGATCATAGTCGGATTTAAAGAAGATGTTTATCAACAGTTGGTTTAACTTACATTTTCTTAGCAGAGTTATGCCCGCTATCATCTCAGGTATCGGCTGCGGTAATCATCAATATGGCGTTGATGTCATTATGTTAGGTGGTGCCAGTTTGTCATTCACCATCGGTATTCGTTTATAACCTCAAACACAAGAAACGTTCATGTCTGAAACCATACAACTGACCCAAGAATTAATTCGTCGTGACAGTGTCACTCCCGAAGACAAAGGCTGCCAGATCATGATAGCGGATCGGCTGGCACCTTATGGTTTCCATGCTGAACACATGTGTTTCGACGACGTGGATAACCTCTGGCTACGCCGAGGAAATAAAGGTCCTGTTCTGGCGTTTGCTGGGCATACTGACGTTGTGCCAACAGGCCCTGTCGAGCGCTGGAGTCAGCCTCCCTTCGAAGCTAATATCGTCGATGGCATGATGTATGGACGTGGTACGGCTGATATGAAAGGCAGTATTGCTGCCTTTATCACAGCCTGTGAGCGCTTTGTCAAAAAACATCCAGATCATCAGGGCAGTATCGCTTTTCTGATTACCAGCGATGAAGAAGGCCCAGCAGTAAACGGCACAGTGAAAGTGGTTGAAACCTTACAAAGCCGTGGGGAACATATTGACTGGTGTCTGGTTGGTGAGCCTTCAAGTACGGACAAAGTCGGCGATATTGTCAAAAACGGTCGTCGTGGCTCTTTGAATGGCCGCCTGAGTATTAAAGGTAAGCAAGGTCATATTGCTTATCCGCATCTTGCAGAAAACCCTATCCATCTCCTCAGCCCTGCACTGACCGAATTGTGCAGCATTGAGTGGGACCAGGGTAATGAAGACTTTCCGCCAACCAGCTTTCAAGTGTCCAATATCAACTCTGGCACAGGTGCCACCAATGTCATCCCAGGCACGGCTGAGGTTGTATTTAATTTCCGCTACTCAACAGAAGTCACACACGAAGAGCTAAAACAGCGTGTCCATGCCATATTAGACAAACATGCATTGAAGTATGAGTTGAACTGGGAGCTTTCAGGCCAGCCATTTCGTACCGCAAGCGGTCAATTGTTGGAAGCTGTTCAACAGGCTATTTCTGATGTGACAGGCTACCAGACAACACTCTCGACTTCTGGCGGTACATCAGATGGACGCTTTATTGCGCCCACTGGCACACAGGTGATAGAACTCGGACCGTTGAATACAACGATTCATCAAATAGATGAATGTGTTGCTACAGCTGATCTTGACACCCTGTCAGACATTTATGAAAGACTGCTCAGTTATCTCCTTGTTGATTAGGCAATGCCATTGATTCACGCACATCAAAAACGACACTACCTCTATGTGATAGCAGCCATTGTGCTGCTGTTACAGTCGTTTGCTGTCTGGCATGATGCTGAACACGCATTTCATCATGCAGAAGCGCAATGTGAGCGCCTAAATGCCATCAGTCATTTCCCGCTTGCTGACGTAGCTACTGAAGTTAGCCTTCATCAGTCTCGAGCCACACTCAGTCTTGAGGTGGACTCTCCTGTAATAACACTGCCGTTCGCGCAGCGCCAATCTTATCTTATCCGCGCCCCACCATTTTTTTCATAGCCTTACCTGATCTCTCTATTTTAATCATGCTACCGATCCGCGAACGTCTGATCTGTAGCTGTTGCTTATGGCTATGAGGAAAGTTTATGAAAAGCAAAAAATTGCTTGTGTTGCTGATGACAGCTGCACTGAGCCCGGTATCACCTGCATTTGCTGGCGATATTGATGATCTTAAACAAGAAATCGCAAAAATGCGTGCTGATTATGAGCAACGTATCCAAAAACTGGAAGAACGACTATCTGAAGCAGAAGCGAATACACAGACTGTTGCCAATGAAGTCGCAATGATTCCCGAAGCGCCTGCTCCTGTTGCTTCACCTAATAACAGCAATACCTTTAATCCAGCTATCAGTATGGTATTAAACGGTACGTTCAGCCAGTACCAGAACAATACTGAGGATTACGCTCTGGACGGGTTTAATGTCCAAGGCGAGGGCGGTTTAGTGGAAGAAGGCTTCTCCCTTGGAGAAAGTGAATTAACCGTCAGCTCAAACATCGATCAACTCTTTTATGGTCAGGCGACTTTGGCTGTACATGAGCATGAAGGTGAAACAGAGCTGGAAATAGAAGAAGCATTTATTGAAACTCTGGGTTTAGGCAATGGCATGACCATTCGTGCTGGTCGCTATTTTGCCCCTATTGGCTACTTAAATGAACGTCACGTACATGCCTGGAATTTTGCTGACGCGCCTTTGATTTATCGTGGCTTATTTGGCAACCAACTTTCAACTGATGGTGTGAAGCTATCTTATCTGTTACCAACAGACTACATGTTTGAAGTCGGTACCAGCGTTGGTAATGGTGATAGCTATCCTGGCAGTGGTGAACACAGTGGCATCGGTGACTGGCTGGTCTATGCGAAAACAGGTGGTGATATTGGTATAGAAAGCAGCTGGCAGGCCGGTATATCTCACTGGCGTGCAAGCCCTGATGATCGTTCTTATGATGGTGGACACCATCATGGTCATGATGACGAAGAAGAAAGTTCAGCCGTGTTCAATGGTGACACTGATATCACCAATTTATCATTGGTGTATAAATGGGCACCGAATGGTAATTTCCGTCAGGAAAACCTGACCTTGATCGGTGAGTTTATGTATCTGCATGATGATGGCGATATCAGTCATGGCAGTGACGAGTTTGCTCGTTACGATGGCAAACAATATGGCGGCTATGTAGAAGGTATTTATCAATTTAATCCGCAATGGCGCTCCGGCCTGCGTTATGACTGGTTAGGTAGCAAGCACCGTGCGTCGGATGAAGAATTGCTAGCGGATGCGGGTCTAGAAGGTGGTAGAAACCATCCTCAACGTAGCAGTGCAATGGTGGAATACCTCCCAAGTGAATTCAGTCGTATTCGTGCACAAATTAATCACGATCAATCATACGACGATGATGATTGGCAGATGATACTGCAATATACCGTCAGCCTTGGCGCTCATGGCGCGCATCAATACTAGGAGTTCTACATGAAAGCGTTTATTTTTACTTTTTTATTTGTAATGAGCTCGCCAGTATGGGCGCAACTTTCAGTGTTTGCCTGTGAGCCGGAATGGGCCTCTTTAACTAAAGAGTTAGGTGGTGACGATGTGTCTGTTTTCAGTGCGACCAGAGGTTTACAGGATCCGCACTATATTCAAGCACGTCCAAGTTTGATTGCTAAAGCACGCCAGACTGATTTATTGGTATGTACAGGCGCTGAGTTAGAAACAGGCTGGTTACCTTTATTACAACGCAAAGCGGGTAATCCTAATATCCAAAGAGGTGCTGAAGGTTACTTTATGGCTTCTGATTATATTCGTTTACTGGATAAACCCGTCATGGTAGATCGAAGCCAAGGTGATGTTCACGCGTCTGGTAATCCGCATATTCAGACAAGTCCTGAGAACATCATCAACGTTGCTAAAGCGTTGACTCAACGTCTCAAGAAACGTGATCCTGAAAATGCTAATAACTATGAACAGCGCTGGCAAGATTTTGAACAACGCTGGCAAGCGGCGATGAACCAGTGGCAGCAAAAAGCAGCTCCCCTCAAAGGTGTGCCTATTGCTGTTCAACATAAAAACTGGATTTATCTAGTGAACTGGTTAGGGTTAAATGAAGTAGCTGTATTGGAAGCTAAACCTGCTGTACCACCGACTGTAAATCAGTTGCAGTCAGTAGTTGAAAAGCTGAAGCAAACACCAGCAAAAATGGTGATTGTCGCAGCCTATCAATCATCAAGAGCGACCGACTGGTTAGTAGATAAAACCGGTATCACGAAAGTGGTACTGCCTTTCACTGTTGGCGGTAATGAACAAAGTACAAATTTATTTGAACTGTACGACAACACCATCGATTTACTTCTAGATGGTGCTAAATGAACCTGATCAATCTTGATTGGTCGCTAATATTGCCTGCCCTCGTGGCAGGCATGTTAGTTCTGACAACACATGTGCCGTTGGGGCAAGAAGTACTGAAACGTGGCATTATCTTCATCGATCTTGCTATTGCCCAAATGGCCGCACTGGGAGTAATGGCCGCCACCATTTTTATCGGCGATATGCACGGGCCCTGGTTACAAATCAGTGCTGCAGGTAGCGCTCTCACCGCCTCTGTTTTGGTGCTGTGGTTAGAGAAACGGTATCCTCATATTGTAGAAGCCTTGATCGGCTTATTATTTATTCTGGCGGCCAGTGGTGGAATATTACTGGTTAGTCATGCACCCCATAGTGATGAGTTACTTCACGATCTATTAGTGGGACAGATTTTATGGGTGACATCATCTCAATTGATATGGGTCGCTCTGCTTTATGCTGCCTTGTTAATTGTCTGGTTCACCATGCGAGCACAGCGTAACTGGCTTTTTTATATTGTCTTTTCATTCACCGTCACGGCCTCTGTGCAATTAGTCGGGGTATATCTGGTCTTTGCCAGTTTAATTTTGCCAGCCCTCGCCAGCCGCGGTTTTGAGAAACCCCATCATAAGCTCTTGCTTGGTTATGGTATTGGCTTTCTGGGCTATTTCTTCGGTCTGATATTGGCATTATTGTTTGATGTACCAATGGGCGCGATGACCGTCTGGACCTTATTCGTACTCGTGGTAATAAGTCGCTTTGTTATGCAGTGGCTAAATAAGCACTAAGTTTGGTAGATTGTTTCAAAACATCAATCAGGAAAGCAGCATGACCGAATCAACACAAGCCAGTCAGAACACAGTTAAACTGGTGTACTTATTATTTATCGCTAATATTCTTATTCAGTTTTTAGGCTTTGTTGCAGTCGTGATTGCCTATATTAATAAAGACGATGCTGCGGCATGGTTACAGTCACACTATCAGTTTCAGATTCGAACATTCTGGATAGGGTTTCTATATTTGTTTATCGGCGTGCTCTTCGCGTTCTTTTTAGTCGGCTATATGGTCTTACTGTTCTGGGTTGTCTGGGTCGTGGTGCGTTGCGTGAAAGGTATGAAATATCTGGATCAACAGCAGCCGCATCCTAATCCAACCAGCTGGCTTTTTGGCTGAGAAATGACAAGACCGGGAGGCCCCGGTCTTTTAGGTTTTATTGGCGATGAAATGCCATTGGACCATTCGCTTCATGTGTCGGCATAACTTCAATCGTCGTCACATTAACATGCTCTGGCGTATTCACCAGCCACCATACCGTGTTAGCAATATCTTCAGCATCTAAGGCGCGGGTGCCTTCATAGACTTTATCTGCACGAGCTTCGTCCGCTTTAAAACGCACTCTAGAAAACTCCGTTTCGGCATTGCCCGGTTCCACATTCGTCACTCGCACATTCGTGCCTAATAAATCAGCCCGTGTCGCCAATGAGAATTGTCTGACAAAGGCTTTAGTACCACAGTAGACATTACCCCCAGGATAAGGCCAATTCCCTGCTACTGAGCCGATATTGATGATGTAACCTGATTGACGCTCCGTCATCATCGGTAAAACTGTGCGGGTACAGTAAAGTAAACCTTTGATGTTGGTATCCACCATTTTTTCCCAATCATCTAAATTGGTTTCATGGGCAGGTTCTAAACCTAGTGCCAAACCCGCATTATTTAATAACACATCAATTTTTTTAAATGGCTCTGACAAACTATTAATCGCAGATTCGACGGCTTTTCTGTCGGTCACGTCAAAGCAGCAGGTCGCCACTTTATCTTTACCACCCAGCTCCTGCTGAAGATCGTCTAACCGTTGCTGACGTCGACCAGTCAGAATTAATTGCCAGCCATGACTGGCAAATAGTCTGGCACAAGCTTCCCCAAACCCAGAGGTAGCGCCGGTAATCATGATCGTCTTACTTGACATGCAATCGACTCCTTATTTTGATTAATCAGGCACCTTCTGAAAACACAATGGTACGTCGACCATTGATAATAATGCGGTGCTCAATATGTGCTTTCACGGCTCTCGCCAGCACAATACGTTCAATATCTTTTCCCATCATTACCAAATCTTGCGGACTGTTATCATGCTGAACATGTTGTATATCCTGGGCAATAATCGGTCCCTCATCTAACTCAGCTGTCGCATAATGCGCTGTAGCACCAATAATTTTAACGCCACGCTCATAAGCCTGATGATACGGCTTCGCCCCTTGGAAGGCTGGCAAGAACCCGTGGTGAATATTAATAATCCGACCAGAAAACTCGGTGACAAAATCCTCTGATAAAATTTGCATGTAGCGCGCCATCACAATCAAATCAATATCAAACTCTGCCAGCAAACGTTTTATCTCAGCTTCTTGTGCTTGTTTGGTTTCAGCCGTTATCGGTAAATGATAGAACGGTTTATCAAACTGACGCGCCATATCCTCTAAATCACGATGATTACCAATAATCAGAGGGATATCACATTTCAGCTCACCTTCTAATTCTCTGAGTAACAAATCGTATGGGCAGTGAGAAGCTCTTGTCACCAGTAAAGCGACTCGATAAGGCTCTTCGCTGTAGCGAACGGACCAGTTTAAGTCGATAGTGCTTGCAAACTGGCTGAACTCGGCTTCCAGTTTTTGATGATTAAAATGACCATCATCTTCCAGCTTAATTCGCATGAAATACTGGCCAACTTCAGTATCTGTATATTGCTGGCAGTGCAAAATATTAAATTGTCTTTCGGCAAAAAAGCTGGTGATACCAGCGACTAAACCTTTTTGGTCTTTACACTGAATCAGGAAAACAATGGCGCTCATGAGGGTTTCCTAAGAAAATAATACGGAAAAAAAGCTAAATCCTAGCACTGTCACAAGGCTTTATGAATATTCATCGTATTTGTCATTACGACCTTTGACTTTATCTCGTGGGTATTTAGCTGCATTTTTTTGCATTTTACTTTTAATGACTTGATTCAAGTCGATGTCTAAGTCATGACAAAGATAAGCCAGATAAACAGCAACATCGGCTATTTCGTCCTCTAAATCTTCACGTTTATCGGAGGCTAATCGTTGTTGAACTTCTTCAGCACTCTTCCATTGAAACCATTCCAGTAACTCAGAGGCTTCAATAGATAACGATATGGCGATATCTTTGGGGTTATGAAACTGCTCCCAATCTCTTTCACGGCGAAACTCAATAAGCTGCTTAAATAATTCCGGCTCAATCATTCTGCAAGAACTCCTCTACCACTTTTTTAAACTGTTGTGGTCGTTCAGCCTGAACCCAATGACCTGCCTTTTCTATGCCATTAAATTCTGCATGTACAAACTGTGAAGAAATCTGTTGCCGATCCTCCTCAGTGACATAGTCTGATAATTCACCATAAACAAATAAGCTTGGCATGGTGAATGTTATGTCCTCACACACTGCAGCCATTAACTCAGGATAATTCGCTTTTAACGCAGGCAGATTAATCCGCCATTGAAAAGTCTCGTCTTCAGAACTTAAACTCATCAGTAGAAACTGACGAACAGCCTTATCAGGAATAGATTGAGCCAATGCATCATCGATTTCACCTCGGCGGGTAAACTGAGACAAATCGAGCGCCATCATGGCATCCATCAGTGGTGTATGCGCACTGAAGTATTGACGTGGCGCTATATCTACCACAATTAATTTAGATACTTGCTCTGGATACATGCCCGCAAACATCATTGCTACTTTGCCACCAAGAGAGTGACCAAGAATAGATACTTGCCCTAACTCCATGGCCTCACACAACTCTTTGATATCTTCAGCCATGACAGTGAAATCCTGCTGTTTACTGTGAGGTGAACGTCCATGATTACGTAAGTCGACGCTAATAACATGGTAAAAGCGCGAAAAATACTTTGCCATACTGCGCCAGTTATCCGCTGAACCAAATAAGCCGTGGATAATAATTAAAGGCGTACCTTCACCACTTTCTTGATAATGCAATTTCATTGATAGCTTGTTGAAACGTTATAATCGAACAATTTAAATAAACTGGAGCCTGATGTGGAAGACGAAACAATTTTGGTGATGCTAGTGAAACAATATGCCGATAAATTTGGCATTACCTTCAGCTCAAAATATCTTGATGATCCTGATAAGAAACAATTACTGATCACACTGATACAAGAAGCCAATGCGGGTAAGCGCGGTCCAGTCACTGACGACGATCTACAATAAAAAAAGCCACCGAAAGGTGGCTTTTTTCTTTAATCATCCAGTTTCTCGAACACCAGACAGGCATTGGTGCCACCAAAGCCAAAACTGTTCGACATTACTGTCGTCAGTCCAGCGTTATCCACGCGTTCCCGAAGAATAGGCATGCCTTCCGCTTCGGGATCTAATGTTTCAATATTGGCTGATGCAGCAAGAAAATCATTTTCTAGCATCAACAGACTATAGATCGCTTCCTGAACCCCGGCAGCACCTAAAGAATGACCTGATAATGATTTTGTTGAGCCAACGGCAGGCATATCCGCGCCAAATGTCTTTTTAATAGCGCCTAGCTCGGCTAAATCACCTACAGGCGTACTGGTACCATGTGCATTGATATATTGCACTTTGCCGCGACTCGTAGACATCGCCAGCTGCATACAACGCATCGCTCCTTCACCTGATGGGGCCACCATATCGTAACCATCTGATGTAGCACCGTAACCGGTCAATTCAGCATAGATTTTGGCACCACGTGCTTTGGCATGTTCGTATTCTTCGAGTACGAGTACACCACCGCCACCAGCGATAACAAAACCATCACGGTCAGCATCATAGGCACGCGATGCTTTTTCTGGCGTATCATTGTACTTGGTGGATAAAGCGCCCATTGCATCGAATAAAGAGCTCATTGACCAATGTTCTTCTTCCCCACCACCAGCAAAGACAATATCTTGTTTGCCTAGTTGAATTTGCTCCATAGCCGTACCGATACAGTGTGCACTGGTCGCACAAGCGGATGACATAGAGTAATTGACCCCTTTAATTTTGAAAGGCGTGGCAAGACAAGCTGAGGTTGTACTACCCATCACTTGGGTAACGCGATAAGGCCCAATACGTTTTAAACCTTTTTCACGCAGGATGTCGGCTGCTTCAACTTGATTTGAAGAGGAAGCACCACCGGATCCCATAATAAGACCAGTTCGGATATTCGACACCTGCTCTTCACTTAACCCCGCATCGGCAATCGCTTGCTCCATGGCGATGTAGGCATAAGCTGCAGCATCACCCATGAAACGTAATGTTTTACGGTCTATGTATTCTTTAAAATCAATATCGATGGTACCCGCAACATGGCTACGAAAGCCCATATCCGCATATTCTTGTTTGAAGCGAATGCCCGAGCGGCCATGGCGAAGAGACTCTGTCACTGTTTGGGCATCAAGTCCTAAGCAAGAAGTGATACCTAACCCTGTAACGACAACACGTTTCATTATGACATCCTAAAAATCATCGGTTGATGTAAACAGACCAACGCGTAAATCTTTTGCAGTATAGATATCGCGCCCATCCACAGATACCGTGCCATCAGCAATAGCCAGAACTAGCTTGCGTGCAATAACACGTTTTAAATCAATACGGTAAGTCACTTTTTTGGCTGTAGGTAAGACTTGTCCGGTAAATTTCACTTCACCTGAGCCCAAAGCCCGTCCTCGACCTGGGTTACCATCCCAAGCTAAGAAGAATCCGACTAGTTGCCACATTGCATCCAGGCCTAAACACCCTGGCATGACCGGATCACCGGGGAAATGGCAATCAAAAAACCAAAGATCAGGATGAATATCCAACTCGGCAATGATTTCGCCTTTGCCGTAAGCGCCACCCGTATTTGCAATATGAGTAATGCGATCCATCATCAGCATATTGGGTATGGGGAGTTGGGCATTGCCAGGACCAAACATTTCGCCGTGTCCACATTGCAATAATTCTTCGTATGTAAATGATGATTGCTTACTCATGAATTCTCTTAATTATCCCGCCAATTGGGCCCCGTATAATACCACGATCGTTTCTAAACCAGAAAAAAACGTCATTCCCATATATATAAAAAAGCCACGGTTACGACCGTGGCCAAAATAATCAATAAATTCTAATTTACTGTTGTATAGCAATAGTTTGTGCAGTTTCAGGGGCTTTAATATTCAAGCCTTCCAACAGAAGGCCCATACTGTTCAAAATACGATACTGCGCATACAACTCATCATATGATGTATTCACCAGTGCTGTCTCCGCTCTAAACACTTCATTTTCAGAATCTAATAAATCCAGCAATGTGCGCTGTCCAAGGCTGAATTGTTGTCTGTAGGCATCACGTGACTTTCTACTTGAATCAACATGCTGCTGCCGATATGACATCTGACGCTTGACCGTCTCCCAGGCATTCCATGAGAGCCTGGTGCTCTCTTCCACTTCACGATAAGTGTTATTACGGATTTCAGCGGCCTGGTTAATAAGAAAGGCGGTTTCCTCACGTCTCGCAGAGTCACGGCCACCATTGAGTAAGTTATAACGCAACCTGAGCATAGCTGTAACGTCTTTATCTGTGCCCACTTGACCATCGATATTATGATCAGCACGAGTGCCTACTTCCAAATGTAGATCTGGGTAAAAAGGCGCTTTCGCTGTGGCATGCTGTGCTCTGGCTGATTCTAAGTCAAAGTTTGCTAGTCTCAATGTTGGGTGATGATCAACGGCTTTAGCGATAGCCTCTTCTAAATTATCAGGGATAAACTCACCTGGTACTTCAGGCTGCTCCAGTGACTCCGGTGCTTCACCAACGACTCTGATAAACGCGGTTTCAGCATCCCGCAATTTACTTTCTTCTTCCATTAGATTGGCTTCTGCCAATGCCAGACGACCCAGGCTCTGGTCCATATCCGCACCACGTCCAACCCCGCGTTCACTTCGTAAAACGATTTGATCATGTGTTCTTTGGTGAGCTTCAAGGTTGGTCTGAGCCAATTCGACAATGTTTTGTTGTCGCAACACATTCAGATAGGCATCAACAGCCTCCAGGCCGGTATTCTCAGCAGCACTGTACACCGCTGAGGCGCGTGAGTTAGTCCTGTACTCTTGTCTCAACACTTCATTTTTGGTTTCCATACCATCGAAAAGCATTTGACGAAGTTGTAAGCTGGCTTCATCTCTATTTAGTCTGACTTCACCACGACCTGAAGAACGCGTATTAGGATTATCCGTCATTTCCCAACCAGTACCTAATGCGAGATCAAGCGTTGGATAATAACCTGCACGGGCTTGGTCAACTTCTTTGGAAACAGCTTGTCTTTCACTCGCTGCCGCTAAAATATCAGGATTAGACTCGATAGTTGTCATCACTGCACTCTGCAACGTTTGAGCTGATACACTCGATATCATTACCCAAAGAGGTAGAGTTAAAACTAAATTTTTCTTCATCACTTCAAATCCTAATCCTCTTCAGTCGGAGCGTAATACGCTCACTGACTGACCTAAGCTTTATTCCATTGTGCTTAAAAATGACATGATGTATTAAAACATAACATTTTGTCGTTTGATATAACTAACGCAAATCTCTGAAAAATATAGCCAGTGACAACCTATCCGGGATATTCATCTTTTGGAAAATGGCTGTTAAATGTGCTTTGACGGTTCTTTCTGTAATGTTCATTGTTCTGGCGATCATTTTATTTGTCGCCCCGTGACTCACTAGCTCAGCGACTTCTAATTCTTTCCGGGATAAGCTATCGAGTTTTTGCTGCTGTTCGCTTGAGAGTGTTGGCGCATGATTTAGCTCATCAATCAGACCGGCAATCACATGACGCTCGACCCAGACTTCACCCCTCTGAATTAATTCAATTGCTATCAGCAACTTATCATCCAGTAACTCTTCCTGAAAATAGCCTCTGGCCCCTTGCTTTAAAATGGATATCTGTTCCAATACAGACAATTTTGGACCTAAAATAAGCACCCGTACACGTTCTGCGCTGGCGTCACTGTGACTGAATAAAGATTGATCCTCACTATTTAGACAGCTCAAGTGACATAAAATAAGATTCGGTTGTTTCTGAGCAAGTGCCGACTGTGCGTCATCAACACATGAAAAATCATGCACATCATATTGCTCAGACAAAATCTGTTTAATATGCACAAGTTGATTTGCATCTTGACCGATGCAATAAAGCATTGGATTGTCTGCCTTCACTGGCATGGTGGGCATGGTCGGATTAATCAACGTTCTCTCATCGCCTCATTTTTAGCTTTGAGTATCGGTTTAAACAAATAATCCAGCACTGTTTTTTTACCCGTAAGAATATCAACTGTCACAGTCATACCTGGAATAATCTCTAATGGACCTTTACTACTCTCTATGTAGCTTTTATCTGTTCTTAAATAAATCAGATAAAAACTCTCTCCCTCATCATTTGTAATTGTATCAGCACTTATTCTCTCTAATGTAGCAGGAAGTCCACCATAAATGGAAAAATCATATGCCGTCAATTTCACCATCGCTTGTTGGCCTGGACTTAAAAAAGCAATATCCGAAGGACGGATATTGGTTTCAATTAATAAATTATCTTCCACTGGCACAATTTCAACCAAATCCATTCCTGGTTGTATAACCCCACCAACGGTATTAATTTTTAACTGCTTTATCTTACCCTTCACAGGCGAACGCACCAAGGTACGCCTCACTCTATCCTCCTGAGAAGTCGTTGTTTCTTTGGTTATGGCTAATTCAGACTGTACCTCACTAAGCTGAGATGCTGCTTCTGATTTGAATCTCAGCGTCGTATCTTTTATTTTTTGTTTGGCTTCGTTAAGTGTTGACCGGATACGAGGAATCGCTAACCTGGTCGTTTCCATTTCGCCACGTAAATCATTGGTCGCTCGTTTAAGTCTTAATAATTCAACTTCAGATATAACGCCCACAGAGACCAATGGCTCAGACATTTCCAGCTCTTGGCGGCTCAAATCATAACTCGTTGTCAGCTTATTGAGCTTCGCCTGGTTTTCTAACAGCTCTTGTTGTCGTTGTTTTACTTGTTGCTCAAGAACATCAATATTACTTTGTAATTCAAGTTGGCGTGATTGATAGAGTGCGCGTTCACTAGCAGCTAAGGCAGGTTGTTGTTTTAGGACTTCTTCAGGTAACTCTAATGGTTTGCCTTCCATTTCGGCCGTCAATCGTACTTTACGAGCCAGTAACTCCCAGTACTTTAACTGGGTTTCACGAAAAGACGAGGAAAAGCGCGTATCGTCAATCTTAAGTAATACATCATCTTTATTGACGATGTCTCCTTCATGTACCAATACTTCAGAGAGAATACCACCTTCCAGATTCTGTATGACTTGAACTTTACTGGATGGAATAACTTTACCCTGCCCCCGCGTCACTTCATCTAACTCTGTAATACTGGCCCACCAGAAAGCGCAGATGAAAAACAGTGCTGTAAGCAGTAGTAAAGAGTGACCAACTCGAGATGAACTTTCCAGTGAAGCGGCACTGACTTCTGACATGAACTCCAGATCGTCTGAATGCGTTTTTTTGAACCAAGCCATAACTAGCCCTTACTCACTTTAATATGACCATTTTTAAGGGCAGACAGAATTTGTTCCCGGGAGCCATCGGCAACAATATTCCCTTGATCCATCACGATCACTCTATCAACTAAACTCAAAAGTGAGGCTTTATGAGTCACCAGTAGAAGGGTCTTATCCTCAATGTGCTCTGCTAATTTGGCTTTAAAACGTTCTTCTGTACTGTTGTCCATGGCATTAGTGGGTTCATCCAGCATCACAACAGGTGAATTTAACAACAATGCTCTGGCAACGGCTACGCTTTGACGCTGTCCACCGGATAAACCTTCACCTCTCTCCCCGACAGGCATATCAAAACCCGATGGGTGTCGATTGACAAATTCCGTCACCCCCGCAATGTCCGCCGCTTTTAATACTTCATGATCTTCAGCGAAGGGAGCCACCATGGTGATATTTTCACGAATACTGCCGTAGAACAGTACGACGTCCTGTGGTGCGTAGCCAACATTCTTTCTTAGATCGACAGGATCGACCTGTCGAATATCAGTACCGTCCAACAAAATAGAGCCTTCATTAGGCTCATACAAACCCAGCATGAGTTTTTCAATGGTACTTTTCCCAGAACCAATGCGGCCTATAAATGCCACCTTTTCTCCAGCATTAATCTTAAAAGAGACATCAGATAAAGCATCAATGGGTTGTTCTGGATAACGAAAGCTCACCTTTTTAAATTCAATGCCACCCTTGAATTCAGGCCGATGCAGAAACTCTCGTCCAGATGGTCTTTCAACAGGCAATGCCATCAAGCTATTCAATGAACTCAACGCCGCTTTAGATTGATGATATCGAGTCAATATCCCGGCTAACTGTGCCATCGGAGCTAATGCACGCCCTGTCAAAATAGTGCTGGCAATTAAGGCCCCCATAGTGATTTCATTTTCTGTAATTAAATACACACCAAACACAACAACGGTGATGGATGCCATCTGTTGCAGGAAGGAAGTAAAGTTGATCGCCGTGGCAGATAAAATACGTGCGCGTTGGCTGTATTTCGTCATAAAACCAACCGTCTGCTCCCATTTACGCTGAATAGGAGTCTCTGCACCAATACTCTTGATAGTCTCCAAGCCGGTAAGCGTTTCAATTAATGTCGAACTTCTCTGTCCGGAATGCCTGAATAAATGTTGAATCGTTTTTGATAAAGGGAACTGAATAATCAAACTCACTAGTATCGTCAGAGGTATAACGGCTAAAGGTATATACGCGACAGGCCCTGCTACCAGCCAGATAACAGCAATAAATAATAATGAAAATGGCAAATCAACCAAGGTTGTCAGTGTCGCCGATGTAAAAAACTCTCTGAACGATTCGAACTCTTGCATACTGTTGGCGAATGACCCGACAGAATTCGACCGCGCGGACATTTTTACCGCCATCACTTTTTCAAAAATAGTGGCGGAAAGAATCACATCTGCTTTTTTACTGGCTATATCAATAAAATACGCACGAAGTGTGCGCAGTAATAACTCAAAGACAAATACAGTGGCGACACCAATGGCTAATACCCACAGTGTTTCTGTGGCATTATTTGGCACAACACGGTCATAGACATTCATCACAAATAAAGGTGAAGCCAGAGCAAAACTATTCACCAGGATGGATGCAATAAATACTTGGCCGTAGATGGGCCAGAAACGCAAAATTGTGCCCCAGAACCAATGTTCAGAACGCGGTATAGCAGAGAATTCTGTTCGTTTATCAAAGTGATGAACAGGTTTGATAAAGATACTGTATCCCGAATATTGCTCTGCTAATTCATCAAGAGAGAGCTCGGACTCCCCTTCACCTGTTTCAGGGAAAATAACTTTTGCTTTTGTTTTGTTGATTTCAAGGAGAATGCAGGCATTTGCATTATCCAATAAAAGGATAGCCGGCAAAACAAGATTTGAGATTTTTGTCAGTTTTCTCTTCACTATGCGAGAAGACAAGCCCGCACGGTCTGCAGCGCGACTGAATAAAGAGGGTGAAAGTTTATTATCAACAAGGGGCAGACCAGCAATCAACGATTCTGGACTATGTGGTTTATTAAGAATTTTGGCGAGAACCGTCAGGCAGGCCAGTAACGGATCATCATGAGTACGGTAGCTATCCTGAGCATCCCACTGCTCTTTTTTATTTGTGTTGATGACAGACTCCGTATACATCTTCTTAACAATAGTAAGTTAATAAACTTGATGAGTTTCACAGTTTTTTAGTTTACTGTAAAGCATATCACGCCATAATGTGCTATGGCATTACATTAATGGGGTCATGAATAGATATGGTTTATGTAGAAAGAGACGAAACAGCTGACATCATTGCTGTTTACGATAACCCTCAAGCTGGCGCAACAGAAAAGCTATCAGTAAACTCTGACGAACTGGTCGCTTATTTAACACAATCAGAAAACAAAGCAGATAGTCTGTCTGCGCTTAACGCATCAGACTTATCTTTGATCCGGGTGTTGGAAGATTTGATCAATACCTTGATAGACAAACAAGTCATACTATTTACAGATCTGCCTCTCGCTGCGCGCGAGAAATTGGCCACGCGTGAAAAAATCCGGGACAAGCTCAACAGTCTCGAAAATCTGATGAGCGATGACCCCGGATTGCTCTAATTTTTACGACTTTTACGCGGAGGACGCTGTTTTCTTTGAGGTGTGTTTTGTGCCGCACTTTTAACGGCTTTATCACGGTAAGGATTGTCACTGGTTTTAAACTCAATCATCACCGGTGTGCCCTGTAACTTTAGAACGTCTCTGAAGGTATTTTCCAGATAACGTTTATAACTGTTCGGCGTTGATTCAGTCTGATTTCCATGAATGATGATTCTAGGCGGGTTTTTTCCGCCTAGATGAGCATAACGGAATTTGATACGACGACCTCGGACCAGTGGCGGTGGATGATCAGCAACCGCATCTTCCAATACCCGAGTCAGGCGTGAAGTAGGGGCTTTTATCATGGCAGACTGAAATGCTTGTCTGACTGATTTGAATAAGAGGCCGACACCACTGCCATGTAATGCTGAAATAAAATGCGTTTTGGCAAAATTCAGAAAAGGTAACCGACGCTCGATATTTGTCGTCACCCATTCACGTTCACTTTTTTCCAGGCCGTCCCATTTATTAACAGCAATAACGACAGCACGCCCACTTTCAATAATCAGTCCTGCTAAATGCAGATCCTGCTCGACTATGCCTTCATGCGCATCCAGGACCAGCATCACTACATTAGCATCTTCTAAAGCCTGTAATGTTTTTAATATACTGAACTTTTCAAGTTTTTCAGAGACTTTAGAACGTCGTCTGACACCTGCTGTATCAATCAATGTGTACTTGACGCCATCTTTTTCAAATGGAACATGAATACTATCACGGGTTGTGCCAGGTTCATCGAATGCCACCACGCGCTCTTCACCAAGCAAACGGTTAATCAGCGTAGATTTACCTACATTAGGTCTGCCCAACACTGCCAGTCGAATTTCATTCTCATCAAATTGCTCAGGTTCATCGGCCTCCAGCTTCTCAACCGCTGGGATGCGATCTTTGATTTCGGCTAACAGCGCATCTATACCTCTGCCCTGAGTTGCAGAGATAACCTGAGGCTCACCCAGACCTAATGCATAGAACTCGGCAGAGATAATTTCACGACGTTCACCTTCCGTTTTATTTATTACAAGACAAACGGGTTTGCCGTCGTTTCGTAAAAGCTGGGCGACATCGGAGTCAGTAGGCATCAGTCCTGCACGACCATCGACGATGAATAAGATGAGATCCGCTTCATCAATCGCCAGTTTTGCCTGTTTACGCATAAGATCAGACATATTGTCTGTTTGATCGGTAAGGCCACCGGTATCAATCAGGATAAAATCATAACCAGGCTCTTTCGCGGTACCGTAGATACGGTCACGCGTCAGACCAGCGTAATCCGCTACAAGCGCATCACGGCTTCTTGTTAGCCGGTTAAATATGGTCGATTTGCCGACATTCGGACGACCAACCAACGCAATTACTGGTTTCAATTTTCAGGTACTCTCAAAGCGGAAAGACTGCCATCAGCTGCAGTAACATAGACAATGCCATTGATAACTAATGGTTTGCTGTAAATTGGAGCATCACTCAGTTGCTGACGTGAAACAAAGCGACCATCATCTCTTGCTATCCAGTGAATATATCCTTCAAAATCACCTACGACTATGTAATTACCCGCAATCGCAGGCGCAGTTACCTGACGTCTCAGCAATCTTGTCTGACGCCACAATGCATCACCACTACCATCCTGGACAGCCCAGACATAACCTTGATCATCTGTCACATAAACAGCGTCTCGGTAAGCGGCATCCAGCCCGATTTGTGATGACATATCACGTGACCATGACACACGACCAGAATTGATATCTACAGCAGCCAATTGTCCTTGGTAAGTCACAACGTAGGCAGTATCTTCAATCACTACCGGGTCAGCATCAATATCAACTAAACGTTCCAGCTCGGTTCTGCCACGTGGAATAGCGATACTCTTTTCCCATATCACTTTACCGTCGTTCAATGTCAGGGCGACCAATTTACCGTTGTCATAGCCAGCAATGACGGTATCACCAGCAATCACAGGTCTTCCGGCACCACGTAAACTGAGTAAAGGGACAGCGCGCTGGTATGACCAAATGACCTTACCATCACCTGCAGAAATACCCGTGACTCGTCCATCAGAGGTACGACTCACAACAATACCATTTGCTGAAGTCGCTGGAGCCAACACTTCACTAGTTAATTGTGTCCGCCACAACTCTTTGCCATCGACTTCATTCAAAGCAACCAGCAAACCTTTATCTGAGCCGACATAGACTGCTTCCATACCACCACCGATGCCGGTCACAACATTAAAATCCAGATCGGCATCCCAAATTTCACGTCCCGTTTCAGCATTCAGTGCGGTCACTTCACCTTCATGATCAACAGCAAAAATTTTATTATTTTGCCACCATGATGCCAGGTCGAGTTTCTTTTCACCTGCACCATCATTAACACCTTTATCCCATAGGACTTTGGCATTGAACTCACTGGCAAATTCAGTTAGCGGCTCTGGTGGTTCCTCATAGGATTCTTCTGCGAACCAATCGCCTACGGTGCTACATGCAGTAAGTACGGTGAGTGAGAGACCAATGGTTAATAAGCGCAAATTAACTTTCATGTGCAACGGCCACATCATCTAATTTCATTTCAATCAGGGTATGTCTAGGTTCACCAGAATTGAGCCCTTTCAAGGCATTCTGATACGCTGTTTGCGCTTGTTGCGTCTCTCCCTGAGCAGATTTAATATCACCTTCCAGCTCAGCAAAAAGAGAATCAAAGGCCTCCACATCATTGGATGTTACTTGCTCTAGAGCCTGTTCTAATTGTCCGCGATCAAACTCAACTTTTGCTAAACGTAGTTTTGCTAACGCTTGGTGACTTGATAACTCTGCATTCGTTATCACCCAACGCAGGTAATCTTTCGCTTTCTCATACTCACCGGCTTCACTCGCTTTCTGTGCCATTTGGAGCGCGGCGAAAACGGCGTAAGCACTATTTTTGTTATCCTGCATCAATTTTTCTGTGCTGGCTTGAGCAGCTTCAGAATCTTGATTGCTTACTGACACAATCGCTTGCTGGTAGATCATAGCCGCTTGCTGAGTTTGAACTTGCTGATAGTTCATCCAGTAACGTACACCAAAAATGCTTGCGATACCCAGTATCACACCAATAAAGACAGAGCGGCCATTTTCACGCCACCATTGTTTTATTGCTTCTGCTTTCTCTTCATCAGATGCATAGATATCCATGCGGTCTCCTCAACATCGGTTTACTGATCAACTTTATATAAAGCCGTTGATTATACGTTTTTATATGCTGCTTGTGGATCAACAATTCGTTTAATCACATGCACCATGAGATATCACGAAGCACCAATCTAGTGCTAAAGCTAACAATATTGCACCAATTTAAATCAATAAAACCCAACACTGGCAGGTTTATTATAACCATCCAATTGATTTATATTGTTTTTTCTAATTTGGTGCGACTCTTGCTATTTTGGTGCTTTATATCTAAACCAACGAGGGGATAGGATAGTGAATAACGCAAATGATGTTTTGTTTATACTGCTTGGCGCCATAATGGTGCTAGCCATGCACGCTGGCTTTGCTTTTCTAGAAGTCGGGACAGTTAGAAAGAAAAATCAGGTCAACGCACTGGTAAAAATTATTGTCGATTTTGCCATATCCACTATCGCTTATTTCTTTATTGGTTACGGTATAGCCTACAATTTACATTTTTTTGATGCGGCTCCAACATTGAATGAAAATTATGGTTATGGGCTGGTTAAATTCTTTTTCCTACTTACCTTTGCTGCTGCGATACCGGCTATTGTGTCTGGTGGCATTGCCGAGCGTGCTAAGTTTTACCCTCAACTCATAGCGACATTTTTTATTGCTGGCTTTATTTATCCTTTCTTCGAAGGCATTTCATGGAACGGTGCATATGGTATTCAAGAGTGGTTGATTAACACATATGGTGCCGGCTTTCATGATTTCGCTGGTTCAATTGTTGTTCATGCCGTGGGCGGCTGGATTGCATTAGCAGCAGTCTTGCACCTCGGTCCACGCCATGGACGCTATAGTAAAAAAGGTGAAATATTTGCACACCCACCTTCAAATATCCCTTTTCTGGCACTGGGTGCATGGATTCTTACTGTAGGCTGGTTTGGGTTTAATGTCATGTCCGCTCAGGCTATTGATGGAATAAGTGGGTTGGTTGCTATCAATTCACTTATGGCAATGGTTGGCGGCATACTTGCTTCGTGCCTAGTGGGTAAAAACGACCCGGGCTTTGTGCACAATGGACCTCTTGCAGGTTTAGTAGCCATATGTGCAGGTTCAGATATCATGCATCCATTAGGAGCCCTGGTGACAGGTTTGGTTGCGGGTTCATTATTCGTTTTCACATTCACACTCACACAAAACAAATGGAAAATTGATGATGTCCTTGGGGTGTGGCCTTTACATGGTCTTTGTGGTGTTTGGGGTGGTATTGCAGCTGGTATCTTCGGTCAAGTCGCTTTAGGTGGTATGGGTGGCGTTAGTTTGATGTCACAGCTTATTGGCACTGGATTAGGTGTACTTATCGCATTTGTTGGTGGATTTACCGTTTATGGTTTGCTTAAACTCGTCTTGGGGTTAAGGCTGTCTCAGGAACAAGAATATGAAGGTGCAGATTTAAGTATTCACAAAATCACAGCAACGCCGAATAATGACTAAGTAAGAATGGAATAAAGCATAATCCGATTGTTATCGGATTATGCCACCCTCCTGGTTCTTGAGAAAATCAGATAATAGAGAAATTTCATCTGATTCTTGTTTGATGTTATCAATGCGCATCTCAGCTTCTTCTAACTTCAAACCAGAGCGATATAAAAATTTATAGGCTTGTCGAATATTTTTAATTTGCAGATCAGTAAAATTACGTCTGCGTAATCCTTCAACATTAATACCAAAGGGTTTCGCCATGTGACCAGAGACCAGCACATACGGGGGTACATGTCTTGAAATCACACTGCCCATAGCACTGAAGGAATGTGATCCCATGTAATTAAATTGACTGATTAAAGTAAAACCACCCAGAATCACAAAATCATCGATAATCACATGACCGGCAAGTGATGCATTATTCGCAAAGATATTATCGTTACCAATAATACAGTCATGAGCGATATGGACATAAGCCATAATCCAGTTGTTACTGCCAAGACGAGTTACGCCTCCGCCTTGCACAGTGCCACGGTTGATTGTGACAGACTCACGTATAAGATTGTTATCACCAATCTCTAATGTGGTGTCTTCACCATGAAATTTTTTATCTTGAGGTTCTTCACCAATAGAAGCAAATTGAAAGATGCGGTTATTCTTACCAATCTTCGTTGGTCCATTTATAACGACATGTGAGGCGATTTCAGTCCCTTCGCCAATCTCTACCTTTGGGCCGATAACAGAAAAAGGACCAATTTTGACGTTATCAGCGATAACGGCGCTTGGATCAATGATAGCTGTTTGATGTATCACTTTGGCATTTCTTGGTTAACACACATGATATCGGCGCTGACAACAACTTCGCCATCAACACTCGCTTCGCCCGTAAATTTCCACAGGTTACGTTTGTTCTTTTCTAACTTAACTTCAAGTCTAAGTTGATCACCGGGTTCAACAGGTCGTTTAAACCGAGCATTATCTATACCAGCTAGATAATATAATGCTTCATCAGAGCGGATTTGATCCGCTGTCTTGAACGCTAATAACCCTGTCGCTTGCGCAAGGGATTCAAGGATTAATACACCAGGCATAATGACACGCTGAGGGAAATGACCTGTAAAATGCGGTTCATTAAATGTCACATTTTTAATGCCGACCAAACGCTCACCCGGGGTAAACTCTATAACCCTGTCAATCAACAAGAAAGGGTATCGATGAGGTAACAGGCGTTGAATTTCATGTATATCAATCGTGTTCAAGCTAATATCCCTTGACTATCATTGTATTTAAAAGACCGACAATGTTACTGTGAGAGCAGACTTTGGTAAAGCAAAACAACATTGCAATCAGTCTTTATCTTGCTCTTCAAGCTGTTTCACACGATCAAATAATTTATCCATCTGACGGTATCTAATCACGTTTTTATGCCATTGTTTCGTTGGCTCAACCGGTATACCTGACGAATAGACACCCGCTTCATTGATGGACTTTGTCACCATACTCATGCCAGTCAGCTGCACTCCATTGGCGATATTGATATGTCCAGTCATGCCGGTGCCACCACCTATCGCACAATATTCACCAATAGATGTACTACCCGCTATCCCTGTACAGCCCGCTATGACCGAGTGTTTTCCAATGGTCACGTTATGGCCAATTTGTATTTGATTATCGAGTTTTACACCGTCTGCTATTACGGTATCTTCGATAGCGCCTCTGTCAATCGTAGTGTTGGCGCCAATTTCAACATCGCTACCTATTTTAACTGACCCAACCTGAGGCACCTTAATCCAGTGCCCGTTATCATTGGCAATGCCAAAACCGTCTGCACCAATCACAACACCTGGATGGATGATAGTACGTTCACCGATATCCACACCAAAACATAATGTCACATTAGGACGGAGTGTTACCCCTTTTCTGAGAATGACGTCATGCTCAATAACACAGCCTGGGCCTATAGTTACGTTATCCTTGATGATAACGCCTGGCTCAATGACAACATGTGCACCAATGCTGACATTGCTACCTATCTCGGCTGCAGGATCAATGGCTGCGGATGGATGGATGGCAGCAGAGAGCTTTTTCACAGGATGTAAAAGACTGGCTGCTTTGGCATAGGCAACATAAGGATCGTCAACCTCAATGGCATTTGTCACGACATATTCGGACATGTCTTTTGAGACGATAATGGCGCCAGCCTGGGATTGTTTTAAAAACTTCTTATATTTCGAATTTGATAAAAAGCTTAGCTGAGATGATTTAGCATTAGATAGAGTACCGACGCTGCTAACTTCGTAAGTAGCATCGCCGATAACTCTACCATTAATTTCTTCTGCTATTTGAGCAAGTGTCAAACCCACAACTGTACTCTATTTTTTAGCTTTCAACATTTCCAAGACTTTATTTGTCAGGTCAACTTTATCACTGGCAAAAATGACACCTTGATACAACACCATGTCATACGATTCTTTTTTTGCCAGATCGACAATGGTTTCTGCAATGTCTTTTTCAAGCTTTCTTAACTCTTCATTACGACGGATCGATAAGTCTTCACTGTACTCATCTTGAAGGCGTTGCAGTTCACGTTGATCGCTTAATAAATCACGTTCTTTGTCACGACGTTGATCTGCACTGAGGATAGCCCCGTCTTTATTTAATTTTTCTTGTGCAGCACGAAGTGCTTTGTGTTTTGCTTCTAATGATTTACTTCTTGCGGAGAATTCTTTTTCCAAACGCGCGAGTGCTGCTGCTTTTTGTGGTGATTTATCAAGCACCACGCCTGCATTTACAACACCAATTTTTAAATCTGCTGCATAGCTAGCAGGGGCGGCGATGAACAATGCAAATAATAGCCAAATAAACTTCAAATTCTTCACACTCAACTCCAATAATTAATTAAAACGTCGAACCCAATGAGAACTGGAATGCTTCAGTCTCATCACCGTCTTCTTTCTTCAACGGTGCCGCTATACTAAACGACATTGCACCAAATGGGGAAATCCAGATAGCGGACAAACCTGCTGAATACCTCAGTAAACCAGCATCAAAATCTTGATCCACATCATAAACGTTACCAAAGTCAGTAAAGGCGCTAAGACGGAAAGATTTTAACGTTTTTTTCATAAATGGCACGGGGAAAATAACTTCCGCACCACCGCTAACCAGTAAATTACCACCTAACGGTTCATCGTCCTCTTTGACACCCAAGGTATTAGCCTGGAAGCCGCGGACACTTCTGATACCACCAGCGTAGAAGTTCTGGAAGAAAGGAAACTCCTCAGTATCACCATAGGATTCACCATATCCGAACTCACCTCTTAACGCGAAAGTGAAGGTGTCGTTGATCGGATGGTAAGCATTCGCTTTGTATTTGAGCTTGTAGTACTGCAATGATGGTCCTGGTATAGCAAACTCACCTGTCAATGTTTGCGACACACCACTTGTTGGTAATAATGCGTTATTACGGTCATCACTGGACCAGCCAAGATTTAATGTAACGGTATCAAAGGTGTCACCTTCACGATCGATAAAATCAGAATAGCGCGAAATAGTGTTATCTGAAGGAAGATCAATTTGAGTACGTTCATAACCCACCCCAAGATTGATACGATTCTCTTCTGAAATTGGAATACCGAAAGTGATATCCCCACCGAATGCGTCAAGAGTATATGTTGCTATGTTTGCTTCATCAGCATCTGTTTCACGATAGAAAGCATTAAAGCCCTGACTAATACCATCGACTGTGACAAATGGATTGGTGTAACCAAAGCTATATATCGTGTTAATGCTACTATTATTGAAGCCAAATCGAATGTGCTTACCACTACCCAAGAAGTTTTTCTGCGTCACATTGGCATTGAAAATCAGACCATCTGATTGGGAGAAGCCGATACCGGCAGATAAACTACCTGATGGTGTTTCTGTGACTCCAAAATCTAAATCAACCTGATCCTGTACACCAGCCACCGGAATAGTTTCGACATTCACATTTTCAAAGTAACCAAGACGTGACACCCTGGCCTTAGACTGCTCTACCTTTTCTGTGGAGATCCATGCAGATTCTTGTTGGCGGAATTCACGACGTAAAACCTCGTCACGTGTTTTACTGTTACCTGAAATATTGATACGTCTGACGTAGGCTCTACGACCTGGATCGACGAAGAACGTCAAATCTACTTCACGCTTTTCACGGTCAATCTCAGGCACCGCGTTGACGTTTGCAAAGGCATAGCCATCATTACCTAAGCGATTAGTTAAATTTTCAGTACTCTTAGTGATGGCTTTACGTGAAAATACCGAGTTTTCTCGAATTGTAACCAGCTTAAATAATTCTTCTTCAGGTACGATCAAATTACCGGCTAATCGCACTTCGTTAATTTTATATTTCTCGCCTTCACTGATATTGATTGTGATGAACATGTGTTTCTTATCATCACTGATAGAGACTTGAGTTGACTCAACCGTAAAATCTACAAAACCACGATCTAAGTAAAAAGAACGTAAGGTTTCTAAATCCGCGGATAATTTTTGACGAGAATATTGATTGTCCTTCGTCAGGAATGACAGTAATGAACCGGTTGTGGTCTGAAAATCTGTCATCAGCTCTTCATCATCAAAAGCATGATTACCAACAATGTTAATATCACTGATAGTCGCCACCACGCCTTCTGCCATCGTGATACGAATAGCTACACGATTTCGTGATAACGGTGTTACCTCAGAACTAATCGCCACACCGTATTTGCCTCGACTGAAATATTGACGCTCAAGTTCAAGCTCTACACGCTCTAGCATGGCTTGCTCAAAAACCTGGCCTTCACCAAAACCGATTTCCCGAAGCGACTTCAGCAACTCTGCTGAGTCCATGTCTTTATTGCCGACAAGTTCGATGCTGGATATGGCTGGACGTTCTTTGACTTTGATAACTAATACACCGTCTTGTCTTTCTACTTCAACATCATTGAAATATTTAGACTTAAACAATGAGCGAATAATGCCTTTTGCATCATTATCCGTCATCGTATCCCCGACTTTCACAGGGAGATAGTTAAAGACTGTACCAGCAGAAATCCGCTGCAATCCTTCTATACGAATATCTTCGATGGTAAAGGACTCAGCCTTTGCGACTGAGATAAAAGACAAAAACAGGAGTATAGGCAGTAATTTATTCATTGTTATCAGCAATAACTATCCGTCGACGAAAGAGTAAGTGTACCTGCAATTAATCTGATTATCCAAACACTCTTGTGAGATCATTAAAAAAGGCAATAAACATCACCATAATCAAAATCAAAAAGCCCACTTTTTGTATCTGCATCTGAGTTATTTCAGAGATTGGTTTACCTCTGACAGCCTCCACTGCAAACATGGCGAGATGTCCACCATCAAGCATTGGGATAGGTAAAAGGTTCAATATGCCAAGTGTAATACTTATCATGGCAAGAAAACTGATAAATGAGGTCACACCCTGCTCGGCCGAGCTGCCTGCAATTTGTGCAATACTAATCGGCCCGCCAAGATTATCGGTTGAGACTTTCCCGGTTATCATTCCCCATAAACTTTTCAGTGTCGAAGAAGAAAAATCCCAAGTTTGTATCACCGCTTGCCAGACCGCTTCAACAGGGCCATAACTTAATTCCGCTTGAAGATCCTGAGGTATCGTGCTCTGACTTGCATCGACCGCGGCACCAATTCGTCCTTTTCCATCATCACCAGCTTGTGGTGTTAATGTGAGAGTTAAGCGTTGCTCATTACGTTGAATTTCAATATTCAACTCTTTACCAGCACTTGCTTGGATCAATTCAACCCATTTCGACCAGTTATCAATGGTTTGTTGCTGTGAGGACAGGAGAACATCCCCCACTTTTAACCCGGCTTTTTGGGCTGGTGAGTCAGGCACAATTTCACCCAGTACCGGTTTAATAGCTGGACGCAAAGGCTCAATACCTATTTTGTCCAAAA
The DNA here is from genome assembly GCF_002299105.1 of Methylophaga sp. UBA678. Lineage (NCBI taxonomy): Bacteria > Pseudomonadati > Pseudomonadota > Gammaproteobacteria > Thiotrichales > Piscirickettsiaceae > Methylophaga > Methylophaga sp. UBA678. The sequence continues at coordinate 7,185 of NZ_DBNG01000014.1, read as the reverse complement.
TACTACCTGCTTGATCAATACTGACTTGAGGTATGACTAAAGCATATTGCTGCTCAATTCCTGACGTCAGTACTAAAATCTCAGTTCGTTCACCATATTCTGCTTTTTGAATGAGTGCCTTATAAACACTATTCCAGGTTGGGGTTCGTTTACCATCCACCTGTAAAATTTCATCATTCGGATTGAGACCCGCCTGAGCGGCGATTGAGTCTGGATGCACATCATCAATGATGGGTTTAATTCCAGATACACCAACGACAAACAACATCCAATAAGCCAGTATGGCAAAAATGAGATTGGCTATAGGGCCAGCAGAGACGATAGCCACTCTTTTTGCCAAAGACTGACGGTTAAATGCAAATTGAGCTTGCTCTTCACTTACCGGCATTTCCCGTTCATCGAGCATTTTGACATAACCGCCCATTGGAATAGGCGCTAACACATACTCAGTGCCATCTTTACCCACTTTTTGCCAGATAGGTTTACCAAAGCCCACCGAAAACCGTAGCACTTTGACGCCGCAGCGTCTTGCTACCCAGAAATGACCATATTCATGAATGATAATCAGTATGGCTAAAGCGATTAAAAAGAAGATTAGTGAGTGCATAAACCTATCTTGCTCATAGCCAATTCTCTTGCTGCAGCGTCATCTGCCAGGATTTGTTCGAGTGATGAAGCCTCGTGAATAGGTAGTTCGATTAAAACATCTTCAATAATTTTCGCAATATCAGTAAACCGTATCTGCTCATCCAAAAAGGCTTGCACTGCTACTTCATTAGCAGCATTCAAAATAGCTGTAGCCGTACCACCATCGTTTAATGCTTTATAGGCTAAACGTAAACACGGAAAACGTGAAAAATCAGCTTCACTAAAATCAAGCCGGCCTACTTTCACTAAGTCTAATGGTGCCACACCAGAGGCGATTCGCTCTGGCCACGATAAGGTATTCGTAATAGGAGTCCGCATATCCGGATTGCCCATCTGAGCTAAAACCGAGCCATCCTCATAATCCACCATTGAGTGGATAACACTCTGTCTGTGTAACACGACTTCGATTTGTTGGCTTTGTAAGCCAAATAACCAATGGGCTTCAATCACCTCAAGACCTTTATTCATCATAGTCGCTGAGTCGACGGAAATTTTTTGCCCCATGGACCAATTAGGATGAGCAACAGCTTGTTCTGGTGTCACCTCTTCTAATTTATCCAGCTCATAGTCTCTGAAAGGCCCACCTGAAGCGGTAAGAATTATCTTCCTTACCCCTTTGCCGTTGAAATCATGATGCTGCGTGTTTGCTACGGGCAGGCATTGCCAGATGGCATTATGTTCACTATCAACGGGGAGAAGAGTTGCGCCGTTTTCTGCCACAGTTTTCATAAACAAGGCACCACTCATGACCAATGCTTCTTTGTTAGCCAGTAAGATTCGCTTGCCTGCTTTGGCAGCGGCAAGAGTGGGTAATAAGCCAGCAGCACCCACGATTGCCGCAACGACGATATCGGTTCTGGATGATGACGAAACATCTTCCAGTGACTGGGTGCCACTTTTTACAACTGTATTACAGCCTTCTTTACGAAGCGCTTCAGCCAGTTTGTCTGCAGCTTTGGCATCTAACATCACAGCAATTTCAGGTTGAAACTGCAGACATTGCTGCAACATAGTTTCAACAGATTGATTGGCTGTTAATGCATAGACTTTGAATTTTTCAGGATGAAGACTCAACACGTCCAATGTGCTCAAACCGATGGAACCAGTAGAACCAAGAATCGTCACTGATTTCATCTAGACACTACCCATGATTAATATCAGGAAAGTGAAGATAGGCACTGCAGCTAAAAGACTATCAATTCTGTCTAATATACCACCATGTCCTGGTAGTAAATTCCCGCTATCTTTAACAGAAAAAGCACGTTTGTAGAGGCTTTCAAATAAGTCACCGATAATGGATGAAGCCACCGTGGCGATAGAAATTAACATCCATTCAAACCACGTGATTGTCGAAGGTGATGTTACTGAATAAAAGGCAGCTGCCCATATTGAAGCAAGCACAATGGCACCCGCGACACCTTCCCATGTTTTGTTCGGACTGACAGATCGTGCCAACGCATGTTGACCAAAGCGTTTACCAGCAAAATAACCACCGGTATCTGCTAACCACACTGTCACCATGACAAAAAAGAAGAGAAAAGCACCGGTTTCACTAAAGGTTTTCAATGTGACAGCAGAGACAACAAATACAGTGAGTATCAGAATACTGCTAATCGCACCAAAAATTTTATTCTTGAATAAATAGGATAACCGTTCAGACAGAGAGTTATTTGAATAGGCGAGTATCGTTAATGTCGCTAAAAGCCAAATAATAATGCCAATGCTGATCACAAAATATGGATTAATTTGTGTAATGGCCAAATACAATACAACAATCAGGTCTATCACCAGCATCACACGCATTGTCGGGCTTTTTATCCCTATCATTTGATGCCACTCCCAAGCAGCCAGTATGGCTACGGCAGCGATAAGTGTAGTGAATGTCACTAAGGAACTGGCAAAAATAGCCCAAACGACCAGGGGAATTAAAATGGCTGCTGTGATTAAACGTTGTTTAAGCATCCGATTGACCTTGCAACTGTTCAGAAGTACGACCAAAACGTCTTTCACGCTGACTAAATGAGCTGATAGCCACATCTAATTGTTTTTTATCGAACTCGGGCCACAATACATCTGTGAAGAAAAACTCTGTATAGGCCATTTGCCATAACAGGAAATTACTGACGCGCTGTTCTCCGCCAGTGCGGATAAATAAATCTGGTTCGGGGAGTTCAGCGGTTGATAGTGATGAACTGATATCGTCTTCGTTAATATCGTCAGGGTCTAATTCACCAGCAGCCACCTTTTTTGCAAGCTGACGAACGGATTGTGTGATATCCCAACGCCCACCATAGTTTGCAGCGATGTTGACTATCAGTCCCGTATTATTTTGTGTGAGTGACTGTGCATCGACTATTTTCTGCTGTAATACGGGAGAAAATTTATCGACGTCGCCAATAATGCACAATCTAATATTATTCTCGTGTAACTTTTTGACTTGATTGTCGAGGGCGTGACTAAATAATTCCATAAGCAGTGACACTTCTTTACCTGGTCTACGCCAGTTTTCACTGCTAAAGGCAAATAAACTGAGCACTTCGACACCAAGTTCGGCACAGCGTTTCACTATTTCAGCCACCGTTTTCACACCAGCTCGGTGCCCCATAAAACGTGGTTGTAAACGGCGTTTTGCCCAACGGCCATTACCATCCATGATAATGGCGATATGCTTAGGAATATTCTCTTTCTGAGGGTTCATTCAGAGGTGGTCAATGAGAGTGTAACCAGCCGGTTACACTTCCATCAAGTCCGTTTCTTTTTCTGCAAGCACATCATCAATTTGTTTGATGGTTGCATCGGTGAGCTTCTGAATATCTTCTTCAGCACCACGTTGCTCATCTTCAGAAATTTCTTTTTCTTTCAGTAGATCTTTTAGCGTGCTGTTAGCATCACGGCGAATGTTACGAACAGCGATACGTGCATTTTCAGCTTCATTTTTTGCCACTTTGACTAAGTCACGACGGCGTTCTTCCGTTAAAGGAGGAATGGGAATCCGAATAGTCATGCCGGCACTGTTTGGGTTAACACCCAGATCAGATGTCATGATGGCCTTTTCAACGACAGACACCATATCTTTCTCCCATGGCGTTACCGTTAATGTTCTTGAGTCTTCAACACCCACATTGGCCACTTGGCTCAATGGCACATCAGAACCATAGTAAGAGACATGCAAATGATCCAATAAGCTGGTGTGAGCACGTCCTGCACGAATTTTAGCCATTGCTGTATTAAGTGCAGCAACACTTTTGTTCATACGATCAGCAGCATCTTTCTTGATATCTTCAATCATATTCAATCCTATTTGACTAATGTTCCAACTTCTTCGCCGTAGATAATTTTTGTCAGATTACCTTCTTTGTGTACGTCAAAAACACGTAAAGGTATTTTTTGCTCCTGACACATCACAACAGCTGTCGTATCCATCACAGCAAGGCGGTTATTGATGACTTCGTCATAACTCAATTCATCATAACGAACGGCATTTGGGTCTTTATTCGGATCAGCGTTATAAACACCATCAACCTGCGTCGCTTTTAACATCAGTTCAGCACCGATCTCCACAGCACGTAAACTCGCTGCAGAATCAGTCGTGAAAAAAGGATTGCCCGTTCCGGCAGCGAAAATAACTACACGCCCTTTCTCAAGATGTCTGATAGCACGACGGCGTAAATAATCTTCGCAGACCTCATGAATTCTGATAGCTGACATGACACGACAGAAAGTACCGTTTCGCTCCAAAGCGTCTTGTAATGCCAAGGCATTCATCACTGTCGCTAACATGCCCATATGATCGGCACTGACACGGTCCATGCCACTAGCGGCGAGACCAGCACCACGGAATATATTTCCGCCACCGATGACGACACCGAGCTGAACGCCTTGCGCGCTCAGCTCAGATATCTCTTTGGCAAAACGGGAAATCACTTCTGGCTGGATGCCATACTCCGCATCCCCCATCAATGCCTCGCCACTCAGTTTGAGCAAGACACGCTTAAAAACTGGCTGACTTCCCGTTTGTGTCATAAATTACTTCCCTCTGGCTTGTGCCATTACTTCTTCAGCAAAATTATCTTCTGCTTTTTCGATACCTTCACCGACTTCAAAGAACTCAAAAGCGTCAATTGAAGCACCGGCTTGTTTGATCAGTTTTTCAACTGTCACGTCTGGATCTTTAACAAATGGTTGGCCAACCAAGCTGATTTCGTTAACAAATTTCGCCATACGGCCTTCAATCATTTTTTCAATGATGTTTTCAGGTTTACCGCTATCACGTGCTTGAGTTGCCACGATATCACGTTCTTTATCCAGCAGTTCTTGAGATAACTCATCTGGAGAAATGGCTTGTGGACGATTAGCTGCAACGTGCATAGCTAAATCTTTAGCTAATTCTTCGTTGCCACCAGTTAACTGAACCATAGTACCAATGCGGTCACCATGACGATAGAAACCAATGATGCCATCTTCAGTGTTTAATGAAGTGAAACGACGAACTTGAATGTTTTCGCCAATTTTAGCTACCAGCGCCTGACGCACAGTTTCAACTGTTTCACCAGACTCCAGTGTTAATTGTTTTAACGCGTCCAGATCGGCAGGTTGTGCTTCCAGCGCTTTTTTCGCTACCGCAGATACGAAATTAACAAAATCGTCTGCTTTCGCTACGAAGTCAGTTTCTGAATTCACTTCCAACATAATCGCATGTTTGTTATCCGCACTTGTTTCAATAGTGATGATACCTTCAGCGGTGATACGATCTGCTTTTTTATCCGCTTTTGCCAAACCTGATTTACGCATTTCTTCGATAGCGACTTCAATGTCACCATTTGCTTCGACGAGTGCTTTTTTGCACTCCATCATGCC
>NZ_DBNG01000014.1:1047-1389 GCF_002299105.1 Methylophaga sp. UBA678 | reverse complement strand
GCTTTTTTGCACTCCATCATGCCTGAGCCTGTACGCTCACGTAGTTCTTTTACTAAAGCTGCAGTAATTGCCATTGCTCTAACCCTTTTAATCTGATTGTTTTATGAATGCTCATCACTGAGCTCATATACAACACAGGCCCACCCACGGGCGAGCCTGCTGAATTAAACTAGTAGAAATTATTCGCTGGCTGATTCAGCACTTTCTTCAGCAACTTCTACGAATTCTTCTTTTGCATCTGCTGTTGTCACAGAAGCACGGCCTTCCAGAATGGCATCAGCAATGTTTGCAGTGTATAGACGGATTGCACGCATTGAGTCATCGTTACCAGGGATAACGTAA
>NZ_DBNG01000014.1:429-757 GCF_002299105.1 Methylophaga sp. UBA678 | reverse complement strand
TCATCGTTACCAGGGATAACGTAATCAACGCCATCTGGATTACTGTTACTATCGACGATAGCGATAACAGGAATACCTAATTTTTTGGCTTCTTGAATAGCGATACGTTCATGTTCAACGTCAATAACAAACATTGCATCAGGTAAACCACCCATTTTGCGGATACCACCGATGCTTTTTTCTAATTTTTCTTGTTCACGAGCCAGATCTAAGACTTCTTTTTTCTTCAGACCTTCAGTTTTGCCAGACTCGATCATGTCCTGGATAGCATCCAGACGTTTAATTGATTGGCGAACGGTTTGGAAGTTAGTCAACATACCACCTAACC
>NZ_DBNG01000014.1:0-130 GCF_002299105.1 Methylophaga sp. UBA678 | reverse complement strand
AGTCAACATACCACCTAACCAACGACGGTTGACATATGGCATGCCCGCACGTTCAGCATCTTCACGAATCGCATCTTGTGCAGCACGTTTGGTACCGACAAACATGATACGACCTTTTTTAGAAGCCAGT
>NZ_DBNG01000034.1:0-25648 GCF_002299105.1 Methylophaga sp. UBA678 | reverse complement strand
TGTTCATGTTCATGGTCATGTTCATGTTCATGTTCATGTTCATGTTCATGTTCATGTTCATGTTCATGTTCATGTTCATCAGAGCCTATCAGCCCGGACACATCCACCGCCATATCATCCACTTCACAACGGCTGCCTTTAAAGGCAAATAATTGTGGTGCCGTCTTAAGCGTTGCTTCCACTTCACGCACTTTGTTTACATCATGCTCTGATTCGGCTTTATGTTCAAAACCGACCATATTCATCGCCGGTGAGTCCAGGCTGATATTCACTTTATCCTGTTCAATCACCACCGTCATATCCACAAGCCCGTGAACATGAGATTCATGCTCAATACGTTCTGCAGCAAAAACAAAAACCGGGAATAGCTGAACATAGCCCAAGGCCAGTGCCAATGCTTTCTTTTTCATCTTATCTCCCACTCTATAGTTAGAATTAAGCGTTCTCTTGCTTAACGTGATTAAACCAACCAATCACATCACGCCAGTGTTTATCACCATATTTTTTCCTGAAGATACGACTTTCCTCTAACGTATCATTAGTCAGAATAGATAACCGTTCGTTGATGTAATTTTGGTTAAGTTCAATTTTGCACTCATCAACAATGCATACATACCACTCGTCATAGGTACTTGGAATCATAAGCTACCCTCTTTTACTCAACTCAACATCAGCCATCAAATCGATAGCTATTATTCGGGGACATACACCAGTTTTCCATCAGGCAAGCGATAGGTGATCCCAGCTTTGACACACTCGGCATCCCCATCTCTCCAGCGTCTCTGCTGAGCATTCGGCATAATCTCCAGGCTTGAAGATCCTGTATGTTCCGAGAACTGGCGACAATAGATTCAAGCCGTGATGCATCAGCTCAAAAATTGAGCAATGATATAATATATCTTTTATAAAGCAATGTTACATTGCCCAGAAGGTTCTTGCCCCCATGACTACTCGCTTTCAGGCTTTTGTAACATAAAGAATAGTTTGTCACTTCAGTATGCTGATCTATATTTATTGACTTAGCGAGACAGGCAAGCCAACTGAAGATCAGTTATTGCGATCGGCTTCAATTGATTTTTTCAGGTACTGAACTTTCAAGTTTGCATGCATCCAAAGCAGCTATACAACAATATCGATAGCCCTGATTGAAGTTGACTATGATCAATGCTTTTATTCTTCAGTTTAAGTGATATGATATATCAAAATAATCATCGATGATTATCACCACTATATTCCAATATCATTGATTTAAAAGATTCAGCTATGAAAAAAGTACATCGTAAAGGGCCCCTTTCTGCCCCAGCTTATATTGCTTTGTTTGTCATTTTAGTGGCGATGATGATTCTGACAGTCTTGCGCCTTGGCTCGGGCATAACCGATACACCAAACATCACCATTTCAAAGCCTGTCGCTCTCCCAGCTCTTAGCTCTACATCAGATACAAATGAACTCACTGAGCCGAATAAGGCAATGGCAACAGACGACCCGGCCCAATCGATACCTGTCAGTACAACTGAACCTCAAACACATACCGTCCATTACAAAGTCAAATCCGGCGATAGCCTTGAAAGCATTTTCAAACACTTTAGCCTTCCCATCCAGACACTCTACGGCATTCTTGAGGCTGATGAGCCCTATCTGGAGATGGATGTATTACACCCTGGTCAGCATCTAGGTTTTACATTCAACAACGATGACACTCTGACGGCATTATCTGTAGTCAGTAGCCCCAAGAAGATTATCGTTTATCAAAAAGAGGATGACAATCATTTCAGCCACAATGAAACCATCGCTCCCACAACATGGGAAACCGTGGTGCTTAAAGGGGAAATAAGCAATAGTTTCTAACTGGCTGCAGCCAATGCTGGGATCAGTGATCCCACTATCATGATGCTGACCAAACTCATTCGAAATAAAATTAACTTCCGCCGCGATTTGCGTAAAAACGATCAGTTTCAAGTCATCATTAAACGTGAAATGCTAGACGATACGCCGGTGGGTAATAACTATGTTGCCGCTATTCGATTAGCTGGGCAGAAAATCGACTTCAATGCCTACCTGCATACCGATGGTCAGTATTACGATAAAGATGGACACAATCTGATACCCGCTTTACTGCGTTACCCTACCCGGAACACATTCCGCATCAGCTCCCCTTTCAATCCAAAACGTCACCATCCCATCACAGGCAAAATATCACCACATAACGGCGTAGACTTTGCCATGCCAATAGGTACTCCCATTATCTCAACTGGTGATGGCCAAGTAGAACGCGTCGCCAATCATCGTTACGCCGGTAAATATCTTGTCATTAAAGAATTTGGCCCGTATTCAACTCGCTATCTACACTTAAGCAAAATTTTGGTACACAGAGGACAAAAAATCTCTCGTGGCCAAATCATTGCCTATTCAGGTAATACAGGTCGCTCTACTGGCCCGCATTTACATTACGAGCTACGCATCAATGACAAGCCTGTTAACCCTATCACGGCAGAAATACCTACATTGGAATCCGTCTCAGAAACTGAGTTAGCTGCATTTCATGAGCATGTCAAACCCTTGATGGGATGATGTCAGATGAAACGACCATCGCCACCGCTAATCTGGACTGGCTAAATAACTGGTTAATTAACACGGCCTCGGCATCTACGCGTTCAATGATGTAATGCAAGATTCAATCTCGTTTGCTTGGCATAAGCCAACAAAAAAGGCATGACTGATATAAATGAATAAACACCACTTTTTTCAGGGCTCAGTTTTGGGCGCGCCGGCTTATCAGAGACTGATTGTCGTTCTACTTATTAATATCGCGCTGTGATCAGCGATATTCTGGGCGGTATCACTCCCATGAGCAGTCCCGTCATCTCACTGAACAATGTCAGTGTTGCTTATGAAAATCAGCCTGTTATTCAGCAGATATCTGGCAAATTTACTCCTGGCAGTCTGACAGCTATTACTGGGCCTAATGGTGCTGGCAAATCCACGTTATTAAAAACGATTATGGGCGAACTTAGCCCTTCTCAAGGTTCACTTGAACGACACAATATCTCGGTTCGCAGCATCGGTTACTTACCTCAGGCAGCTGATATTGATCGTCAATTTCCAATCACGGTCTATGAAACCGTCTTACTAGGTTTATGGAAACAGACAGGTCCTTTTGGTGGTATATCGACGGATTTAGCCCATAAAGCCAAGGAGGCTTTAGTCACAGTCGGTTTGAAAGACTTTGAACGACAACCAATCAGTATGCTGTCTGCAGGACAATTTCAACGCGTCCTCTTTGCTCGCTTACTGTTGCAAAATGCCGACGTGATTGTATTGGACGAACCCTTTACTGCCATAGATGCCCAGACAACAAAAGATCTGATTGCCCTGGTTATGCGTTGGCATACAGAAGGTCGGACTGTCATTGCCGTATTGCACGACTTAAAACAAATCCGAGGCTACTTTCCCAATGTATTACTACTGGCAAGAAAGCTTATTGCTTGGGGTACAACCAAAGAAGTGCTCACCACGGCCAATGTATTAAAAGCAGTGCAGCAGTCTGAATCCTGGTTTGGTCAGCTTGAGCCGACACTGTTTAATCAGGTTGAAACACCATGACCAGTTACCAATTACTGATTGAACCCTTTGCAGATTACGGATTTATGCGACGAGCGCTTATCGCCTCTGTATCACTGGGTTTGAGTGCCGGGCCCGTCGGCGTGTTGTTATTGCTACGTCGAATGAGTCTTATCGGTGATGCCATGAGTCATGCGGTGTTACCTGGCGCAGCGATAGGCTTTTTGGTTGCTGGAGGCTTATCACTGATTGCTATGGGCATTGGCGGTTTGGTTGCCGGTATCAGCGTGGCATTACTATCAGGCTTTGTCAGTCGCACCACGATATTAAAAGAGGATGCCAGCTTTGCTACGTTTTATCTGACCTCACTGGCACTGGGCGTATTAATCGGCTCAATGCGTGGGTCAAATATTGATCTCTTACACGTACTCTTTGGCACCATACTGGCGATTGATGCCCAATCATTGTATCTGGTGGGTGGCGTAACTAGCTTGAGTCTTATTGTGTTAGCCATTATCTACCGACCACTGGTGGTTGAATGCTTTGACCCCGGCTTCTTAAAAGCCGTGGGTGGTTATGGCCCTGTTTATCACTTCTTATTTTTATTTCTGGTTGTGTTGAACTTGGTCGCCGGTTTTCAGACATTGGGCACGCTTATGGCTGTAGGTATCATGATGTTACCCGCTGCTATCTCTCAGCTTTGGGCCAGAACACTGCCAATGATGCTGGTCATTGCTGCATCGAGTGGTGCCTTATCTGGCTTTATCGGTCTGCTGATTTCTTATCACTTAGGTTCGGCGTCCGGACCAACTATTATTTTGACCAGCAGTTTTATCTATCTTGTCTCTCTGTGCATTGCCCCACAAGGGGTGTTAAAGCAGTGGTTCTATCACTACAAACTCTAGTATCAAAACAAAAGGTTCACTATGTACAAACCGTTATTCACCTATCTGATTCTTATTGGCCTAACTTTTGTCATCAAATCCGCTTCCGCTAACACTATCAATGCTGTCACCAGCTTTGGCATTTTGGCTGATGTCGTCAAAAACGTAGGTGGAGAGCATGTAAAAGTGACCAGTATCGTGCCACCTAATGGTGACCCACATAGCTACGAGCCCTCCCCAGGTGATGTAAAATTAATCAAATCCGCAGACGTCATCTTTTTAAGTGGCATGGGTTTAGAGAACTGGTTTCAACGTTTAGCGAAAGCCGCCGGCACCACCACAGCTCCGATTGCTGTTTCAAAAGGTATTGAGACCTATTCTGTAACAGCTGGCTATGGCCACTTCAGAGCCGATCCACACGTATGGAATGATGTCGATAATGTTCAAGTTTGGGTTAATAATATTGAGGCGGCCTTGATTCAAATCAGACCCGATCTGACAAATGAAATACAACAGGCTGCTCAAGCGTACAGAGAAAAACTGACGGCACTGGATGCCAGTATCCACGCAAAGCTGACAAGCCTGCCAACGGATAAACGTGACATTTTAACCAGCCATGATGCGTTTAGTTATTACACCAAAGCCTATGGCGTCAGATTCTTATCACCCCAGGGCGTATCCACAGAAACCGAAGCCTCAGCAGCTACCATCGCTAAACTCATCGACCAGATTAAACAGCTTGGCGTAACACGTTATTTTTTTGAAAACTCTAATAACACCCGTTTGATCAAGCAGATTGCTAACGCCACCGGGGCAAAACCAGGCGGCAGACTCTATCCGGAGTCGTTATCTGAAGAAAATGGACCGGCTCCAACCTATATCAAACTGATGCAATACAACACACAACAAATCGTTACGGCCCTTTCAGAATAACGCCGAGATACCCAGGCTATTTATTTTCAGATAGTCTGGGTAGTGGGTCCTGGTTATCTTGATGACGAAGTTGCTCCTCCAGACTCTTTAAATCTCCCAACACCCATACATCAGAAATAAGATCTTGTCTAAAAGTAAACAAAGCTGAGCCCTGCCAGCTTAAGCGTTTTTGTGTGGGGGGATATCCCATAAACACATCTCGATGAATGCCAGTAAAGGTCATTTTGGCAAATACTTTATCGCCTTCTTCTACAAGCTCATCAATAATGCATGTGTAATTGCCCAATGCTTTATGGACCATATCAACATACTCAGAGACCCCGACATGCCCGCGTTTTTCCTCACCCAATGATCCTCGGAAAGTCACATCATCACATAGGATAGAAGATATGGATGCCTTGTTGTGAGCATTCCATAAAACCTCATAAAACCGCCGCACATGGTCTTTATGCATAACTATTCTCAGAGAAAATCAGTCGGGACAGGGCTGGAACTAGTTTGGCTTAGTTGAGCTTTGACAGCAATTCATGAACCTCTTCAGCACGTAATGGCCTCACAAGACGACCCACTTCTTGACCATTGTTTAGCAGTATCAATGTCGGCCATAGCTTAACCTTAAACCCACGGCCCAATCGCTTACCCTTACCGTCATAGATTTTGATATGACGCAGTTCACTATGTTCATTGACCACTTCGATTATAGCTGCACTTGCTGCCTGACAATGACCACACCAAGGCGCACCAAACTCAAGTAATACCTTTCCTGGCAATTCCCTCGTTTGCTCAAAGGTTAATGTTTCCTCTGCATAGCCTGAGTCGTCATCAGCTTGATTCATATTCATATAATTAACTCTATGGGTAAATGACAATCTCTTTACTCAATCGCCGAAAGACTATTCTCTCAGCAACAAAAAACAGTTTATTTGCCATCTCATCTTGCCATAAGTTTCTGTCAGGCAATAAAAAAGCCGTAATGAACTTAATCATTACGGCTTTAATCGGTTTAACAGTCTGGGTATTAAGCGACTGTTTTTTGAGCTCTACGACGTAAGCCCATGAAACCTAATAATGCAGGAGCAAACAAGAATGCTGCAGCAGGAATAGGCACAGCAGATACGTTTAATGACATACCACCGATATTATCTCCGTATACACTGTCATTGATAAAAAACTGAACAGTGGCATCTGATAACAGTGTAAATGTTGCACCAAGTGCATTCAGCAGTGCTAAATCAGCAGTCGCATATCTACCAGTATCGCTAGTGATGATATTAGTAGTTCCAGAGGGTGTAGTGAATGAGTAGTTGTTTACCCAGCCTTTTGAACAACCTGTACCATCAGCACCACAACCTTGAACTTTACCCCAGGCATTCCACGCTGTGTATGTGTCATCTTTAAATGGGCTGATTGAATAAGTACCTGCTTTCAGGTTGAGTTCAACAGCATTCGAAGAAGTGTTTGTTTTTGCATCAAGGTGGACAGTTGCTGCATTGGCAGTCAACGGCGCCATAATTAACAACCCGAGAGCGATTACTAGATTCTTGCTAAATAACTTCATTACATAAGCCTTTGTTATTGTGCAACTCAGCCATCTTTATTCACAACTTATAAAGACCTGAAGCTTTCCGTGCTTGGCTCACACCAAGGTTGGCTTTATTGAGAAATTAATTTATTACAGCTACAGAATAAATCGCTTCTATAACTCAATCAATTGTACCTTGGTACTAGAAAGCCAATTTAAACGTAGGTTTTGGCGTTTTCCGTCATTGAGATTACTCCCACGCACATCAATCTGAACACGCAAAACAGATCTGGAGGACAACTAGGTATCAATTAGATAAATCAAACTCAGCGCGGCAATAACGTAACAAGCTAAAGTGAAAAATGACCAAAACCAGAGAGCGAGTAGCCCTGACTTTTTTCCACCATAAGCGAGGTTCTCAATAAAGATCGCTTCTTGCATCCGCTTGGCAATAAAGTGCATCGCCAGCACAGCAAGCAGAAATTGAATCAACGCTGGCACCCAACTCAAGACAGTCGCACTCATTACATACAGGATGCATAAAGAAATCATACCAAGAATGAACGAGCTGATGGCTTTGCCGTATTGACCAATACGCACATAATTAATAGCAATAAGGCTCAGTCCGCAAAGCGGTGTACCTAGAAAAGTCGCGATGCCAACTTGCCTGTGTGAAAACAGGGTTGCTCTTCCTTGATTCAATTTTTATCTCCTGACAAAAGTCATCACTGCAGCTAGCCAATGACTTAATCTAATCATTCATTAGATTAATATTACTCTCTAAGCCTCACTCATCGCCATGACTATTCCTTACTCTCACGTGGGTGTAGCTCAGACTCAATCCACTCCGCGACCTCTTGCTTGTCTTGTCTTTTTACCATCTGTCTCGTATTGATGTCTTTTGGATAAACGCAAGTGCCGGTATTGTGCTTCAGCACAAATGCGCGCTTCGCCCCAACAGGGTGTTTACTCGGAGCATGAATTACCGCAGCTCTTAACTCGAGACATTCAACGTCTTCCAGTGAAGCATTTAAACCTATTTTATTTTGAGTGTTTTCAATAATGTCTCGAAACGTACCTAAAATCAGATAACCACCATTGAGCAACGGCCCTTGACGCAAAGTTTGCTGCACATCCTGCTCGGTCACATTAATGCGCTCAAACTCTGTTACAGCAAGCTTATACTCCTCCCCGGACGTCATTTTTATCACGGCTTGTACACACACCACATGAACAGGTCTCTCACCCATATTCACTAACATACACAGCGCATCAGGGTTTTCATTTTGGGCATGATGGAAAATAAGATAAGGCCGATTATTTCGGCGATATTGACTAAGTATTAACTGTAAATAAACAAGCCAGATAATGGCCATAACAGCAGAGCTGACTGGGCCAATATAATCCATATATTTTTTCTCCTCCGTTGGAAATGATGTATAGAGGAGTACTGACTAAGAACTCAGTAATGAGTTTCATTTGGTAACTTGATGAGATGTGTGAGTTGGAAATCAATTGCAAGAAATCAAGTTTGCTGCCCCCTTGATCATGCAGATCCCTTGATTCTTTGATTTGTATGACCCTATTGATTTGTTATTTTAGACTGGCTTGGAGCATAGCCTAAAGCCAGTCCCAGCCGCGTAGCGGCGAATAACACCACCTTGTTATGTTCTTACCGCTCTGAAATACCATTCTGGTTGTTTCCATTCAATATCCTCCTCCATTCTATAGTCAAATTGACGAGGGTATTGATAATGCTCTATTAAATACTGAAGGTGTTGATTTGCAATTTCAGGGTCATATACCATCCAGACCAATCGGCGAGTTTTATTCCATGTTTCTCGAACCAAGAAAAGCGCATTGCCGCCAGCCTTTATTTCTTCATCTAATTTGTCACAGAATGGATCAACTATTTTTCGTTCTTCTTCTGAAGGCATTCCATTATCTATAATCTCTCCTTCGTTAAAATCGATTATCACGGATAAATGCCATCGGAATATATCTCGATGTTCGAAATCTAACAGAGAAGAATTAATAGCCGCTATACAAGGTAGACTATCGTTTTTGTATTCAATTAGGGTATAGCTCTCTTCTGGAAGAACAATTCTAACCTCATTCTCCTTGAGTTTTTCTTTCTTCTTTCCGAATAGTTTTCCTAGCACTTTATGTCTCCAAGAACATAACGATCTTAGTATGGGGCTAGCGCTTTTTGGCAGTCCCAGCGAGCAGAATATTTAGGGAGTATTTACACTGACCCTAAATATCCCTAACGCCCAATATGGTTAGTATTGGAATACCTCTAAAAAATTGATTAATAACAAAATATTACACCAAAAGTAGCGACGCGGTTACGCGTCCGACTACCTTTATTTGTTAGCTGCATCCTCTGTATATCTATTTCCAATATCCAATAATCTTTTTATCGCATCCTCTTTGGAGCCAAGGGAGGAAAAATGTTGAACATAGGATAAAGATCTAAATAAAAAGTACAGCGACACTAAGTAGCCTACAATTGGGATGACATTATTAATTGGTGAAACAATTAACGAAACCAAGGCAATAATGGCTGCTTTTAAAAAGTAATGAAAACCCGCATACAAACAAGTTAACAATCCATCAAAGCGAAATTCACGGGTCGGCCCCGCTTTGGCTAAAAGACTAAAATATGTCGCCACATCCCGATCTTCAGTAATCTTCTTCGAAATGAAGACGGCAGTTTTCTGTCCTAGAAGCAAAACTAGCCAGAATAATGCTGAGCCTAAAGCTCCTTGCACAATCACTGGCCATTTTATTATTTCTTCAAAGATATTCATGGTTATCCTTTGCAGCTAACGCCTTAAACACCGGCGCAGCTATGCTGCGTCCGAGTACTTTGACTTGTTAAAGGTCTTTTAATGCCCTCGGCAAACGAGATATGCGTATGTTAGCCTCAGGTAGCAAATCAGCTAATGTAGATCTAATTAGGGATTCATCGCATTCACCTTTGGTAGAAACGTCTAAGTGGTTGTGATCACGAACCTTTCTCAGGGAAATGGCGTTAACACCTTCGATATCCAAAATATCCGGTGCTATTGTTTCCATATCTATATCGTCTACCCGCTTTAAACATACGCTGATGTCTCCACTAGGCCTTTTACGATTTACTGATCCTCTTTCAAGCATGTTAATGCTTCTTCTCATACTGCGTAACTCATCCATAATTAGTTCCTGGCCACTCACCTCTTTTGTATCAATCTTAGCCACTTTGAATTCGCCGAAATGCTTTAGGAAAGTTGTATATTCTGGATCTTCAGTTGCTTTTTTATAGGTTCTAATAATCTTTTCTTTGAGCTTACTTTTAAATTCGACAATATCTGAAAATCTTAGATCTCGACGATATTCAAGGTGTTCTATAGAAGAAGTATCGAAAGAATAGCTTGTCTTGTCATCTTTTACGATGATAGTTGGTTTATCAAATGCTAGCCTCATACCAAGCTCGAACATTACATTAGGATTTTTACCACTAACATCGCAAACAACTATCGGGTTTTCATAAAGGTTTTGCACTATTCTTTTTTGAATGACCCCAACATCATCCGAGTTGCTTACTAGATTAGGCTCATATTCGGCATCAGAAATGGCCTCACTAAGTATTGATAAAACATCTCCCCAGTGAGATTCGGAGCAGCCATCAATCGACGAAATTGGCATAATGATGCCGCATACTTTCTTATCAGTTTCTTCCATGGATACTCCTTGGTTGATTTTACCTTTAATAGTATGTTTTATGAGGCCACTGACCACATAATAAATATTAAACAGGCGGCCTTATAATTCATTTTCAATAATTCTAACTTTTTGATTATTAATGAAAGTAATTTCTTCTTCAAAGAATTATGAGGCCAAAAGCTTAAACCTTGACGGAAAAATAAGGCCAGCTTGCAGTTATCTTGGAAATCAGTATGTCTCTGAGAAAAAGCGAAGCTCATATTGAAATATCCATTTCTATGTTCATTTAAGTCCTTTACGAACAGATGTTTAAATCACAATGCAATCTATTGATATTAGGTCAATATTCCATAGTTTTAGTTGTTGAGCAACATTCAGAAGGATCGAGTGATAAATATGTAATGTTCGCTAGTTTAACCTCAACCAGCGACCATTTTGTTCGTAGACTTCAAATTTGGCCCATTGACGAAAAGCTTCGCGTTCCAGCATGCCGGTGTTGTATAGGTCATTACCCGCTACATTTTTGTAGATAACCACATCATTTTTACTGCCCTCTTTGCCTTCGTCGATCACGCGGCGAACGGCCCATGTGTGACCAATTTTGCCATTGCTGTAAAACTTGCCTGTGCTGATTTTTTCTGGATGCTCGATATGCAGTAAGGCATTTTGTTTGGCTTTTTCGAGGAGTTCACTTAAGCCTTCTTCAGTTAAATCCACGAAGGAATCCAGCTCACGAATAGCGGCATTAAAATCTTCGGTGGTCAGAGAGACGTCTTCGGATGGCACCTCTAATTGAACAGGTTCCGTAACAAGTCTGGATAAATGCACTGGGTAGCGTCGCCAGTGAAATAAGGCATTAAACATAATCGCCACTAGCAAGATGGCGATGACATTCATCAATACAGGGAAAAGCAAATAGCTGTAGCCCAGTTGTGTGATACCTGCTCCGCCCAGAACGGCATTTAATGCAGTGGCACCACCGGGTGGATGGATGCAGCGCGTGTAATACATTAGCCCCACCGCCAAACCCACGGCAATAGCGGCTGCTAATGGTGTTGCACCAAGAAGATATTGGGAGGTGACGCCCACAGCGGCAGAAATTAGATGACCTGCAATCACTTGCCATGGTTGTGATAAGGCACCATGAGGAACAGCAAACACCAGTACGGCGGTGGCACCGAAAGAGGCAATAATCAATAACTCTGAACCCGCACTGATTGCAATATGCTGTGACAGCCATTTTGTCATCAGGATGGTCACGAGAATACCGACCATTGCCCCGAATGCTGAGATCACTTTTTCGCTATGGCTGGTTCTGTTTTTCTCAATCCCCAGCCATAGCATGAGTCGTTTTAAAGCATGCGTCATAATTTAAAGTAACGGGATAGAAAATAGGCATAAATTATACCTATTTAAATCATCCTCATATAGCGACAGGTTTTATCGAGCTCAACCTTTCCTTTCAGCTAATAAAATCGGTGTGTATTGATACAGAAAAATACTGTATGCCAACACCCATAGCAGGATACTGAGCCATAGACTCAATAAACTGGCTGAAAATACGCTAAACATCAGCGCTCTGACTAAGCCGGCTATCAGCACACAGATAAAAGCGATTTTAATCTTTGAAGACGCAATAATCGGTCTGCCGGTATGGCCGAGTGAGACTCGTGACATCATGCTTAAAATAAGCCCGCCCATGCCGCCGACAGTTAACACATGCAAAGCATCATTCATGCTCACATGACCGCCGGCATAATGGTAGGCCAGTAAACACAAGCCAAGAGGAATACACCAGTAACTCAGGTGTAATGACCATAATAGAGGGTGAGATAAGGTGGTGAAAAACCGCCAGCAGGCACACCTTATGGCTGTGAGAGATGCCGCTATCAACAGCATTACCGCCAGAACACCAGCAGGTATCCATGTTTGTAATTGCAGGAAAAACACCGCCACAATTAACCAAATAGAAAACAACGCAGCCCTGTCCAACCATAGCCGTCGAGGTCTGGCTGGGATCTGAGTGGCATTAGCCGTAAACATCGGAATAACACGGCCACCGATGACTGCCATCATCAGCGTAATCAGAAATACGGCTGAATAAAGACTGTTACTTGCTGTTTCAAACTGCTGCGCCTGACTAGATAGATGAAAGTTAACATTGGTGAAAATCAGCAGCAGCAACACCACCACAGCAAAATAATTACGCTTTTGTTTCTTTTGATAAATCAACTTAGCCAGGAATAGTCCGGCATATATAAAGAAACTGCTATCCAGCAATATCACTAACCATGATGGCAAGCCGACTCCTGGCCACATCGCAATACGCCCAACAAGCCAACACCCTACTAATAATGCACATTGCAGACCATGAATGGAGCGTAAACCTGTCCAGGTTTGTACGGCCGTTAATAAAAAGACAACCAACACCGCACCGACAAAACCAAACATCATTTCATGACCGTGCCAGAGTGCGGCGGGTAAGGCATGACTCGGATTTATCCATCCATTCCAGACACCGCCCCAATACAGCAAAGCGATGATGCCAAATAGACTCGCCAGTAAAAACAATGGCCTGAAAGCGAGATCAAACACAGGCTGTGAAAACAATGCTCGGCAAGATTTTATAGTCATAAACAGATACCAAAAGATAAAACAGCGAGCCCTTTCGGGCTCGGCTGTTGCTTGGGGTTAAATAATATCGTCATGCGGACCGAATGTTTCAAAATGTATGTGCTCTGATGGCACACCATTCACATGCAATTGCAGGCGAACAAAGCGCATGAACTCCAATGGCCCACACAGATACACGTCAACATTGTCGAAATCGACTTTGTCTCTGAGCAGGTTGATATCCATCAAACCAGTATGAATATCTTCTGAGACATTCGCTTCTTCGCTATACCAATAAAAATCATGCAGATTCGAGTGAGTCTGTTTCAATTCTGCCAAACGCGGCTTGAATGAATGTTGCTGAGCATTTTTGCAGGTATGTAAAAAGAAGATATCGTGCTGGTAGTCTTCATCACTGACTAAAGTCTCCAGCATAGACATCATTGGCGTTAAGCCAACTCCGCCAGAAATCAACATCACCGATCGGCTAGTCTTGGTTAAAAAGAAAGCCCCCGCCGGTGGCATTAATTCGACTGTATCGCCCACTTCCACCGCATCATGCAGATGATTAGACACCATGCCTTTGATTGGAGAACTTTCACGCTTCACACTAATGCGGTAATGATCAGGGTGATATTTATCTGAAAGTGAATATTGGCGAATCTCAATATGCTCGGCATCATCAGGCTTCACTCTGACGGCAATATACTGGCCCGGCTGGTACTGTCTTATCGGCTGCCCATCCACCGGTTCAAAAATAAAGCTGGTCACTAACTCAGACTCTTTGATTTTGTCTTTGACCCGAAACGCTCTAGGTCCGGTCCAACCACCCTGCTCTTCTCTGCTGTGTTGATAAAGCGTTTTTTCGCGATCGATTAATACGGTAGCCAATAACTGATAGGCTTTTATCCAAGCTTCAGCGACGTCATCAGTGAAGTCATCTGGCGCTAGCTCTCTTAAGGTTTCAATCAGGTGATGACCGACAATCTGATATTGCTCAGGCTGAATATCAAAACTGGTGTGTTTCTGTGCGATTCGCTCGACCAACTCGCCTAGCTCACCCAGGTTATCAATGTATTTGGCATAAGCTGCAACCGCGCTAAACAAAGCAAATTGCTGACGACCGCTTTTTTGATTGCTTAAATTAAAGATATCTTTTAGCTCTGGATTGGCAGTAAACATACGCTGATAAAAATGATCAGTGACCGCTGTGCCTGCCCCTTCCAGTAAGGGAATAGTGCTTTTAACGATTTGAATAGTTTGTGTATCTAACATGTTGTCCTCGCTGTGCTGTTTTTATGTATTACTACTCACACATTGCAGAAGCTATGCCAGACACGCCTGCTTATATAATTCAATCACTTAGTCAGTTATACTTCATCACTTGTGTCTTTATGACCTACACAAAATAGAGTCATAATGACCTATTCATGTTTTTATAACCTGATTAAAAAGAACAGCACAATGTCATTAAACAGCCACCACCTTTTAGTGGAAGTCGCCCTAGACTTAGCCAACAGCTTAAATACCGGAGATCGGTTTGATCGCCTGTTAGGCTCGATAAGAAAAGCCATATCCTGTGATGCTGTGGTATTACTCGGCTTTCGTGATGGCATGCTGACACCTCTGGCCATGCAGGGATTATCGTCTGACGTATTAGGTAGGCGCTTTTTACTTGCAGAACACCCGAGGCTGCAGCGCATTTGTGAGTCAAACAAACCTCTGTTATTTGCTAACGACTGTGATTTACCCGATCCCTATGATGGTTTGTTGGTATCTCAATTAGGTAACTTACCGATTCATTCCTGTATGGGCTTACCCCTGTATTCAGACAATCAGCTTATTGGTGTTGTCACTTTAGATAGCTTTAAACCGCATGCTTTTGATGACATCGAATTAAAAACGCTGGAATTAATCACCGCTTTATCCGCTGCTACTTTAAAAACGGCATTAGAGTTCAAAAAACTGGAACTCAGTGCCCATCATGCCCAGGAAGTGGTCAAAGAGTTAACCCAGGAAGCCTTATTAAAAGACGGCGGCGAGATTATTGGGCAAAGCCCTGTCATGCAAACGCTGAAAAACAATATCGAGCTGGTGTCTGGCTCCAATTTTACGGTGCTGATCACCGGTGAAACGGGTGTGGGTAAAGAGTTGGTTGCCAGGAAAATTCATCAACTTTCAGAGCGTAAAACGGCACCACTGGTCTATTTAAACTGTGCTTCCCTGCCAGAGTCGTTGGTTGAAAGTGAGTTATTTGGCCACACCAAAGGCGCATTTACCGGTGCAGATAAAGCACGTGCCGGTAAGTTTCAGCTGGCAAATGGTGGCACCTTATTTCTGGATGAGGTGGGTGAATTACCGCTCAGCACACAGAGCAAATTATTACGGGTATTGCAATCAGGTGAGATTCAACCTGTTGGCCAAGATAAAGTCGAACATGTGGATGTACGCATAATTGCTGCCACTAATAGGAATCTGGAAAAAGAAGTCGAGAATGAACAGTTCCGCTCCGATCTTTATCACCGTCTGATGGTGTACCCAATCCACCTTCCCAGCCTGAAAGATCGTGGAGAGGATGTATTGCTGCTGGCTGGGTATTTTCTCGAACGTATCAGTCGCCAATTGAATATCCGCCAGCTCCGATTAACGTCAGAAGCCAACACCAGCCTGCTCAATTATTCCTGGCCCGGCAATGTGCGTGAACTAGAACATGTGATCAGCCGAGCAGCATTGAGAGCAAAAGCCAACTCACCTCATCAGGCGATTGTGTCACTCACTTCTGAGTTACTTGAAATCACGTCTGATAAACCCATAGGCAACTTAACTGAGCTGGATACTAACCCATCTAACAGCCTGCCCAATATGAGTTTAAAAGCGGCGACCGAAGCCTTTCAGAAAAGAGTCATCGCCCACACATTGCAACAAACCGATGGTAACTGGGCAATGGCCGCCAAACAGCTTCAGATGGATCGCTCAAACCTTATTCGCATGGCAAAAAGGCTTAACATCACCGTTCAAAAAAATATGCAGATAACTTTCAACTAAATCACTGAAAACCAAACATTTTGACCCTATTGACTTTAGAAAATAATCAAATTGGCTGAGCCTTTGATTCTATTGATTCTGTTTTCCATCGTAGCTCAATTTGTCGTTGAGCTTAGAAAATTTTGAAAAGCAATCGAAAATTTCTTGGTCAGAAACACCATCTGACACACCTAATAATATGCGACCATTAATTTCGTGAGTCATGATAAGCACTCGAATCAAGGTCCCATCGAACTTAACCTTTTGAATATTAAACTCTTCTATTCCAGATGTGGCGAACGGCTCATAGTCGTTTACACGAATTCCTTTTGTAGTGATAAAAACATATTTCTTTATAAATTTTCCAAAGTAGTCGCCGGCAGGAAACATAAGCATAAATAAGAAGCCACTAATGATGCTTAAGTAAATATCCACATCGGTGTTTTCGAAAACTAAGAAAGCGACAGCTTCTAGAAAAAAGGGAAGGAGCATCCCCATAACAAATAAGGACGCTAAAATTAAGACCCTCTTCCACAAAGGCCTTTTAGAAAATAGAGTTTTATACCATTTCCAAAATTCAGAAGGTACCTCCCATGACAGTAGGACACTCTCTCCAATTCGTTTATAAAGTAGTTTAGTAAGAAGTTTCATCTTCAATGAACATAACACCCCAAATCAAGTTGGCTGACCCCTTGATGTGTGATAATTGTAGGCATCATAAGGTAGTGGATCGGAAACTTCTCCATGCCATTTGAAATGAATTTTGGCCCCCCTGGTGGGTTGTGTATTCGCATACTCTCCAAGCACACCTAGAAAGTTCATTCCAGCATCGTAGTGACCTGGATTATTATCAGTTATGTATGCTCCCTCTCTTATGATGTTAAGGGCACGTTCTGGGCTTGTAACATGAATCAAGTCGGTCATATCTAACTACGTTAACATTTGAAGTTTGGAAGAGAAGCTACATAAGGCTTATAACGCCAAGCTCAGCGGCAGTTTGCAGTGCCTTGTTAGCTATGGGTTCCTTATTTCTCTTAATTTTGGCTGACGCTGCGCTTTTTTTAAAACTTCCATAGTTTCACCGCAGCATCTTTCGAATAATTCGTTTCGCCATTCAATTGAGTTCAAACCATTCGAAGAAGCCACTTCAACTCCATAAAGATATCGCTTTCCTCTATGTATTACACCAAAATTCTTTGATGGGCCTTCCCGATAGATGCCGACAAGTTGTGGTGCTCCCCCACTGTATGGATCCTCCCTAGATCCAAGTGAATCGCAAAATGCACTAAAAACATTTCTACTGGTTCTTCCTGATTGATGAGGGTCTTGGTTAGGTTTTCCAATCCATTCTTCATTCCATGTATTTAAAGAAGCCTTTCCACTACCAGAGCTTGCAATTAACCCAGACTTTTCAGGTAATTCAATTTCTTCGATAGAAACCCTTTCATGAGCCACCTTAATCTTGGCGGCATGAAAGCTAGACCGCATTCTATTACCCAGTCGAGTCGCATATAATATTTGACACGTTCCTCTTTGAGGTTTGGGCATCAAATTAAGGCTCTTTTCAATCTCGCCCCTGACTTTCTCAATTTTTATTTCGACGGAATCGCTCTCACTGAACAATAGTCCCTCATCAATGTGCTCAATTAGTTGACCTATTATCTGTATAGGGAAAGAGACTGAGCCACAATAGCCAAACACTTCAGGGAAATTTCTTGAAGCAAACAACTTCCGGCCCACGTCCCAAGTAGCATTTTTTTCCCAAGAAATTCGGCTATCACTAGCAATATAAATCGATGCAGGGCCATGTGTATCGATACCCGTCCATGAAAAGAGTGTTGTCATCTATACATCTCTGTGCATAAGTAGTAGTCTTCATTCGTTCGTGTTGATGATCATCGCCATAAAAGAGCAACCCCGGGCCCCTCCACCAATAATGTCATGGGGGGGACAGGTAGAGAACATTTCCCCAGGTAAAACTGGGGAAGTCCCGGTTTTCAGGCTCCTTTCTTTATATAGCTAACGCCGCGCTCTGCGGCAATTTTGGAGCGCAGGAGAAATTGTCCGACAGCAGCGCCTTGTTAGTTGCCTCATTCGAGGCTTATTTCATAACTGACAAACACCGGTTTAGAATCTGTCTATTTCCTATTATTATCAGTTTTAGCTTTTTTCTAGTTCTAGTTATATTTTGAAATAACATTTTCACTGAATCATAGTATGTTCTTGAAGTATAGATTAGCTTTCCATCAGCTCCATAAGAGAAGTATTCATCTATTACCACTGCAACATTGTCAAACTCTTGGCCAATGACCCGATGTGAATTCTTACTAGTAACTTCAGAATATGACTCATGATGTTCATTGTTATATTGAGATGGCGTCAACCGTAGAACCTCCCAGCCCTCACTACTTATCAGGGAGATGTAACTTTTAACATTTGATGAGTCGGTAAAGTAATCGAAGTCAATATTCCCAGAATTCGATACAGTTATATTGTTTCTTTTATTATCGAATAGCATTTTAATGAAATTCGCAATCTCTTTGTTTGTCCTTATTTTGTCCGACAAGCTATATTTGTAAGCACCAACAATAGAATTAATCTTGCCTTCAATATTTGTGTGCGCTTCAGACCTTGATAGTGTTTGCTGCCTGTCGTATGAAAAAATACAATGGGTATTTTTCGACGCTGCTTCTACTATTAACTGATCGAACTGATTTGCGTATATTCGTTGTGTTTCATCGACTACAACTAGATCGACATTAATCAAATCATAATTTCTAAAATCTCTTATTGAGACGATATGCCAGCCTGAGTTGATTAGCCTTTGGTGTCCATCATTCAACTGCCCACAATGCACAACTACTGTTTTCATAGCCCCCATACGAGACTTTACAATATCGTATATCAACAAAGTTTTTCCTGTGCCTGCTCCTCCAGTTAGTGAAATAACAGAGGCTGAAGGGCTCGTGATGTTTTTAGTAATTTGATTTTTTATTGTCTCTTGCTGTCCAGTCAGAAAATACTGCCCAGCTAGAAACTTGGTCGTTGAATTGAATGGAGAGACCAGATAGTCAGATGGGTTGAAAAGAACATCAGGGCTTTCGAGCTTAATTAAATTTTGACTAGTCAACAACTGGACTAGCGATTCTAATGGTACGGTTTCGATATCACCCGAAGAGTTCAATTGATATAAAACCTTACTTGAAGCAACAAAACAATAGTTGTGGATGACTTTATTAATATGTTGAAGATAATATTTGTTTCTCGTTAACTGATTTTTTATCTTTTCTTCAGTGCTTTCATTCTTAATCTCAACATTTACTATGTAATTTGACCCAAAGCGGAGCAAGTCAAACTCTTTGCTTATGTGTTGTATTTTATAGCCCACATAAAAATCATTGTAAATGTTGACAAATGACAACAGAGATAACATCTCGTTTATCAATACTTTTATATCACCCAACTCTGCATCATCAATATCTATTTCATAGTGCTGTCTGAATGACTTGTACTCGTCAGGAGCTAATGACTCATGAGCCTGAGAAAGAGATAATAAGTTAATACTTTTCATAAAATTTAATAAATTTCCAACACCGAATATAGATATTTGAATTCTCAGAACCCTGTGAGATAGTCACATAGCTTGCCTTAGCAACTAACAGTGTCTTTTATGAAGCCTTTGACTTCATAATAAATATAAAAAAGTCGCTTCATAATTCCGACCCTACACTTCCAATATTTTTATTTTTAATAAAACGCGATTAATTTTTTTGAGAAGTAGAGCCAAAAAGTTGAAACAGACTGGAAAAATGGAGCCATATTTTGATTCTCTTGGAAGTCAGAGTATTTCGGAGAAAAAGCGATATTCATATTGAATGTTCCATTTCTATGTTCCTTTAAATCCTTTACGAACTGATGTTTAAATCGCAATGCAATCTATTGATATTAGGTCAATATTCCATAGTTTTAATTGTTGAGCAACATTCGAAAGCATTTGATGATAAAAACTTGATGCGAACTCGCTTAACATAAGCAATAATCATTTTTTTCATACACTTCAAATTTCTTCCATTGACGGAAGGCTTCCTGTTACAGCGTGCTGATAATGTATCAGTAATTACTCTCTGCACTACTGTAGAGAAGCACGTCATTTTTAGTTCTCTCATTTTTGAACCAATCACAAATCACGCAATGCATTAAAGCTGAGATTGTAGTGTTTACCATACCGATATATAGTGTTACTTACTATCGACATTTAGAGACAATAAAAACCATATGACTGAACAACATGCAGAAACCACAGCGGCTTTATTCAGTCGTGGTCGTAAATACGATCATATGGCGTTGCTGGAACAGATTGATGTGACAGGCTCAATTCGTGCCGCTGCCACAGCATTAGGTATGACTTATAAAACGGCATGGGATGCTGTTGAAGCCATTAACAATATGACTGAGAGCCCTTTGGTGGAAAGACGCAAAGGGGGTCGTGATGGTGGTGGAGCCAAATTGACTGATCATGGCCGTCGATTGGTCAGCACGTATCGGCGGGTGGATGAAGAACGTGAGCGTGTTCTGCATCAATTAAACGAGGTCGTTGATGACTTTGATGCTTACTATCAGCTCATCAGGAGATTTGATTTGAAAACCAGTGCCCGTAATCAGTTTCTTGGCAAAGTGAAAACGATCAAACAAGGCGAGATTTCAAACGAAGTGATTTTGGATATCGGCGGTGATGATGAAATTGTCGCCAATATTACGTCGGACAGTCTCGAGCATCTTGAACTTAAACAAGGAACAGAAGCCTACGCGATGATTAAGGCTTCATGGGTGATTCTGACCCTAGAACATCAGCTAAAAACCAGTGCTCGCAATAAACTCACAGGCAAAGTTGCACGCTGTCATGAGGGCGCGATCAATACAGAAGTCATTATTGAACTCAACGGGGGCAAAACACTGGCTGCCACGATCACCAATGACAGTGCTCATGAATTGGACCTTAAACCAGACACACAAGTCACGGCATTAATTAAAGCGTCCAACGTGATCCTTGCTGTAGCCAATTAAAACTGAGATTACACAATGACAACAATACAAAAACTTCTCACTGCCCTTTTTTGTTTATTTGCCATGAGCAGCGTACAGGCGCAAACCGTGATGGTGGCAGTAGCGGCTAATTTCACCGAACCTATGCAGGAAATTGCGGCTGCCTTTGATAAAGAGACGGGGAATAACACGGTATTGTCTTTTGCTTCATCCGGTAAGTTTTTTGCCCAGATAAAAAATGGTGCCCCTTTTGATGTGTTTCTTTCCGCCGATGCAGCTAAACCTCTCGCCCTTGAAGAAGATGGGCTTAGCGTTAAAGACAGCCGTTTTACCTATGCTCAGGGTGGATTGATTTTATGGTCACCCAAAGCAGATTTTGTGGATAGCCAAAGTCCAGATGTATTGAGGACAGGTCAGTTTAAACATTTGTCTTTAGCTAATCCCAAGCTTGCACCTTATGGCTTAGCTGCTGTCGAGACATTAAATAATCTGGGTGTTTACGACGATGTCGCCAACAAAATCGTGATGGGAGAAAACATTGCCCAAGCCTATCAATTTGTTGCTACACATAATGCTCAACTGGGTTTTGTGGCTTTGTCGCAAGTAATGAAACAAGGCAAGCTAGGTTCAGGCTCAGGTTGGATTGTGCCTAAAGACCTCTACTCACCTATTCGTCAGGATGCGGTATTACTCAAAAAAGCGGAATACAATGATGCTGCAAAGGCCCTGCTCGACTACCTTAAATCAGACAAAGCCCTGGCGATTATCGAATCCTATGGTTATTCACATTGAGCACGGGTTAACGTAAAGCATCATGTTTAGCGACGCGAATCTAGCTGCCATCTTACTCACGGCAAAACTGGCCAGTATTGTGACCGTTTTGCTGTTATTGATCAGCACACCTATCGCGTGGTGGCTCGCTCGCACCCGTTGTCGTGCCAAAGTCGCTATTGAGGCATTGGTGGCGATGCCGATTGTATTACCGCCATCGGTTATTGGCTTTTATTTATTAGTGGCCATGGGCCCTGAAGGGCCGGTGGGTCAATTAACTCAGGCACTTGGCTTGGGCACCTTGCCTTTTACCTTTAGCGGGCTAGTGATTGCCTCTATTTTTTATTCCCTGCCTTTTGTCGTGCAACCGATACAGCTGGCTTTTGAAAATATTAATGAGCATTATCTGGAAGCCGCTGCCACGCTAGGTGCCAGCCCGTTAGATCGCTTTTTCACTATTGCCTTACCGCTTGCACTACCCGGATTCTTAACCGGTGGCATTCTGGGCTTTGCTCATACAGTCGGTGAATTTGGTGTGGTGTTAATGATTGGCGGCAATATTCCTGACGTGACGCGGGTTGTGTCTGTGCAGATTTATGACTACGTCGAAGCCTTAGAATATGACCAGGCTTGGGAGCTATCGGCGATTATGATCGCGTTTTCATTTGTCACCTTGTTATTGCTCTACCTGTTTAACCCTAATAAAAGAAAACCCGCATGAGCAAGTCTGGCATCGAAACCCGCTTTTATCTTCAGCATCCAGGCTTTACGCTGAATGTTGACTTGAGCATACCTGCTCAGGGTGTCACTGCTTTGTTTGGTCCATCTGGCTCGGGGAAATCGACCATTCTGCGTTGTATGGCGGGTCTGGAAAAAGCCCAAGGCAAGTTCGTGTTTAATGGCGATGTCTGGCAGGATGACAACATCTTTGTCCCACCCCACCAGCGCCCAATTGCTTATGTATTTCAGGAGTCGGCCTTATTCCCTCATATGACTGTGATGGCCAATTTGAATTATGCTTTTAAACGTAGAAAACAAAGCAATACCGACTTTCCTCTGGATAAAACCATTGCTTTATTAGGCATTGAACATTTACTGGATCGTAAACCGGCCAAATTATCGGGCGGTGAAAAACAACGGGTCGCCATTGCACGAAGTCTGGCAGTGAACCCAAAACTGTTATTAATGGATGAACCTTTAGCTGCACTCGATGTAGCCAGAAAACGTGAGTTTTTGCCTTTTTTAGAAAAGCTTCATGACACCTTAAAAATGCCGGTGATTTATGTCAGCCATTCCCCCACAGAAGTCGCACGATTAGCCGATCATATTGTATTGCTGAAAGAAGGTCAGGTTGAGGCTTCAGGTGCACTTAATCACACCCTTTCCCGGCTGGATTTATCGTCACAACTAGATGAGCAGGCCAGTGTGATTATTGAAGCTAAGATTGAGCAGATCCAGAGCGAATGGCATCTTGCTGAAGCCGCATTTGATGGTGGCAAGATGTGGGTAAGAGATATGAATTTTGTTATCGGCAGTCAGGTGCGTCTGCAAGTGCTGGCGCGAGATGTCAGTCTCACTCTATCTCCTGATGAAGATTCCAGCATTGCCAATACCTTACGTGCCCGTATCGAAGAAGTCAGCCAAGGCGATCACCCGGCCATTTTATTGGTTCGACTCAAGGTAGGTGCGAACTATTTACTGTGTCGTCTTACCTCACGTTCGTTTCATCACCTTGGTGTCTCTGTCGGTGATGAGGTCTGGGCACAAATTAAATCTGCCGCCATTATTGAATAATAAAGACTGTAGTTCTAACTATTCAGCCCTTCCCACTTAAATAAATATCATTCGTTTTACACCATTCATGATCAGGATCAATGTGAGGGTGAATGCTCAGTTTTATCATTGCCGACAGCTTTTCGGAACACATAAATGTTCAGACCTACTCGACAATGGATAATTGAGGCTCAATAGCAATGAACTCAGATACAACCATAACCGCATCTTCTCTCTACGAAAGAGCCTTAGGCGCCTATCTTGGTTTTGCCTGCGGTGATGCGCTGGGTGCCACCTTAGAATTTATGACCCCGGAACAAATTCACGAGACTTACGGCCTTCATAAAGATATTACCGGTGGTGGCTGGTTAGGTTTACCACAGGGTCATGTAACGGATGCCACCGAGATGACACTCACACTCAGTCAGGCGATTATTGATGCTCAAGGCTGGGATATTAAAGTGGTGGCTGACTACTTTGTGGTGTGGTTGAGCAAACATCCGACTGACATCAGCGAAGCCGTCCTTCGAGGTATTCGTCGTTATAAAAATACCGGTGACTTGATGGCGCCTTATGATGATCACGATGCGGGTAATGGTGCCTGTAGCCGCATATTGCCTCTGGCTTTGATTTGTCTATATCAGGATGAGGCGTTTGAGAGCTGGCTGTGTGAACAAAATCATTTTACTCATCACAATAGCCTTTCTGACCGAGCCAGTCAGATGCTGGGCTATTTGGTAAAACACTTAATTCGCCAAGAAACTGATTTGGCCGAAGAAACAATTGCTGAATTCATTGAAAAAGAGCCCCAGTTTACTTTCTCACCCTACCCTGGGCATAGCTCTGGTTATATCGTTGATACGATACAAACCGTGCTGCACTTTTTTCATACGACCAATAGTCTGGAAGACTGTATCACTAAGACGGTGAATATGGGGGGAGATGCTAATACCGTCGGTGCTCTCGCCGGTATGTTAGCCGGCGCGAAATATGGTGTGGGAGCGATTCCGGAAAGATGGTTGAAACAACTCGATCCCGATATTTCTGAACTGATCAAAAAACAGACCACCACCTTATTATCATTAGCCGAAAAACTCGCTGAACAAAATCCTTAACGCCTTTCTGAGATGAAGACGAAGTGTTATGTCGCTTTGCACGGGTGAGCAAGGTATAATTCTTTCCTATATTCAAAGGACTACTAGCTCCCTGAGTTTATCTCTCTCCCTTTAAGAAGTTCAGTCTTGATTGCGGAACAATGCTAGGTCTTATTTTCATATCCGCTGAACAGCCATCACGCATATTCGTGATTATTAATTGAGTTCCTATGTCAGATACCGCTTTTTCGTCTCTCCCCTTATCTCAGCCGCAACTGGATGCATTAACCTCTTTAGGTTATGACAGCATGACAGCCATTCAGGCAGAAACCTTACCCTGGTTATTAAAAGGCCGCGATGTGGTCGCTCAGGCAAAAACTGGTAGCGGTAAAACGGCGGCGTTTGGTATCAGCGTACTCAACAGCATCAACCCACGTTTTTTTGGGGTGCAGGCATTGATATTAAGCCCAACCCGCGAGCTGGCAGAACAAATCACTACCGAATTACGAAAGCTCGCGCGTTTAATGCCGAATATTAAAGTTACCACCTTATGCGGTGGTAAACCTATCGGTCCACAAATTGCGTCATTAGAACATGGCACACATATCGTCGTCGGCACGCCGGGCCGGGTAAATGACTTACATAGCAAAAACTGTTTAAAGTTAGATCAACTGAAAGTGCTGGTTCTCGATGAAGCGGATCGTATGTTGGATATGGGCTTT
>NZ_DBNG01000024.1:0-192808 GCF_002299105.1 Methylophaga sp. UBA678 | reverse complement strand
ATCTAACTTTTGCAAGTTATCACATTTGTTCGCGTGATGAACACCCATCGGACCAATAGCCATTCCTTCAATTACCGCATTATGAATATCTGGAAAGTGATTGCTTTGGTAAATAATCTGTTCTTCATTAATGTGCTTAAGTACCTGTTTTACAAAAGGAATTTTTCGTTTTTCATTACTTGGAAGCGCCCATAGATGTTGATTATATTCATTCTCATTTCTGGGCAATCCATATTCTTCAACATAAGAATCAGCGGCATAGTAATTAATATCGGGGGGATTAAGTTTTTTCACAATCAAGTCTGGTTCATTAGGCTGGCCACCTGCTCGCAATGATACGTGTGCAGCCCCAGTTGCTAGAGGAATAACATCATCGGTAGCAATAATTTGAATGCGTAATTTGGGGTAGGCTTGGCGAAATGCTTTTAGCGCTGGATTCAATAGTGGTGAAAAATCACTTAAGGTCGTAATGCGTAAATTCCCACTGATATTTTTTTCTGCGCTGCTCATTAGATTTTCTAAACGACTAAAAGATTTTTGAATGTCGGGTATCTCTTTAACCACTAACTCACCGGCATCGGTTAATTGGTAACCGCGCTGATGGCGGATAAACAACTTAGTATCAAGGGCTTCTTCTAAGCGGTTTATATGGCGCAGCACCGTTGCGTGATTCATTTGCAACAGGTTACCCGCCTTGGTTAGCGTGCCAGACTTTGCAACTTGATAAGCGATACGAAAGTCATCCCAACTGGCTTGTGTCATTGGCTATTCCTGAATTTAAAAATCTAAGTAATAAGTTATGCCCAAGTTGTGCATATATGCACAATAGTTTCCCTTTTTTGTCTATTTTTCAACAAGTAGTTTCAGCGTACAGTAGGTTAATTGATTAAGATCATTAAATTTATACAGCATTAGCAACGAGATACATCATGGTATGGAACAGTAGAAGCAGTTATGGGTGGGTCTCAATTGCCTTACATTGGCTGATGGCTCTTGGTATTTTCGGCATATTTGGTCTTGGATTATATATGGTTGAATTAACCTATTACGACGCCTGGTATAGAGGCTCGCTAGATCTTCATAAAAGTATTGGTCTCACTTTATTAATCGTTTGGATCATAAGAATTACGTGGCGTTGGATTAATACCAATCCTGAAATTAGCGGCGGCCCAATTGAAAAAAAGGCGGCACATTATGTACACCTACTCTTATACGGTGTCATGTTGGCACTGATGATTACGGGTTATTTAATTTCGACAGCTGATGGACGAGGCATTGAGGTATTCGGGTTGTTCGAAGTACCTGCTATGTCGATTAGCTTTGAAAACCAAGAAGATATTGCAGGTGATATTCACTGGCTACTTGCTTGGAGTTTGATCTTAATGGTGACATTGCATGCCATGGCCGCAATTAAGCATCATGTTATTAATAAAGATAATACTTTATTGAAAATGATTCGCCCTACAACTGATTTAAAATAAAACTATCCTTAGGAGGATGCATGAAAAAGTTATTACTAACCGCAGTTACGACATCGGCTTTAACACTGGCTTCATTGTTTTCAGTGTCAGCACAAGCTGCAGATTATAAAATTGATACAGCAGGTGCTCACGCGTTTGTTCAATTTAAAATTAAGCATCTTGGTTATAGTTGGTTATTAGGACGTTTTAACACCTTTGACGGTGGTTTTTCTTACGATGCGGCATCACCAGAAAAATCTGAAATAGAAGTTGTTATCGAAACTGCCAGTATCGACTCGAATCATGCTGAGCGTGATAAGCATTTAAAAGGCTCTGATTTTTTGGACGTAAAAAAATTCCCAAAAGCAGTTTTCAAAAGTACAGATTTTGAAGTTAAAAATGATGATAATGCTGTAGTAACAGGTACATTTTCTCTACATGGCGTAGAAAAAACAATTAGCTTCCCTGTGCAAAAGATTGGTGAAGGTAAAGATCCTTGGGGAGGTTACCGTGTCGGTTTTGAAGGTAAAACAACTTTGAAGCTAGCAGACTATGGTATTACCTATAACTTAGGGCCTGCTTCTACTCACGTAGAAATTGAATTATACCTAGAAGGTATTCGTAAATAATTATTGAATAATTCAGATATCGATATTATTGCGTAAATGAAGCCCAGCGTTGCTGGGCTTTTTTGTGGGAGATAAAAATAGTTTGAATTTAAAGTGAAATTTAAATTCAATTGAAGGTATTTCATTGTTGGCCAAAAGACCACCTATAGTGTTGTTTCAGTGATATGTTTTGGTAATCAGATGGTATTTTTATTAAATGTAAGTCGTCCTTTAGGGCGACAAACCCTTCTATTCTTTTTTAGGAAATATAAACTTATCAGACTTTTAAGTAACTTAAACCCTCTCTGCAAGCGTCCTAATCTCAGCCTTCTAGTCTCTATATATTAAAAAATAATCAATAAATTAGGTGCTTTTAACTTTTATATTGGCGAGAATGCATTCCCCTTTTTCGTGGGTTATTTTATGAGGTTTTTTCATGCGTTATGAATCGGTTGATGAATTTTTAGAAGTTGTTACTAAGCGAAATCCTTGTCAGCCAGAATATTTACAGGCTGTTTCAGAAGTTATTCATAGTCTTTGGCCTTTTATAACCAAGAACCCTCATTACGCGGAGGATGCTTTGTTAGAACGTTTGGTTGAACCTGAGCGTATTATTCAATTTCGAGTGTGCTGGGTTGATGATAATGGCCTTACTCAAGTCAATCGTGGTTATCGAGTACAGCATAATTCTGCGATTGGTCCGTATAAAGGTGGTTTGCGTTTCCACCCTTCTGTTGACCCGTCAGTTCTTAAATTTTTAGCATTTGAGCAAACCTTAAAAAACTCTTTAACAACCTTGCCTATGGGTTCTGGTAAAGGGGGTTCTGACTTTAATCCAAAAGGAAAAAGTAAGGGAGAGGTTATGCGTTTTTGTCAGGCCTTTATGACAGAGCTGTATCGTTATATTGGTTCCGACACTGATGTGCCTGCGGGTGATATTGGTGTAGGTGCTCGTGAAATTGGTTATTTGGCGGGGATGTTTAAAAAGATTACCAATCGTACTGACTGCGTATTTACGGGTAAAGATTTAAGCTTTGGTGGTTCGTTAATTAGACCGGAAGCTACGGGTTACGGCCTTGTTTATTTTGCTCAAGAAATGCTGCTTAAATCAGGCTGTTCTATTGAAGGGTTGCGAGTTGGTATTTCAGGATCGGGTAATGTGGCCCAGCATGCTGTGGAAAAAGCGTTACAGTTGGGCGCTCGTGTTGTGTCTGTATCGGATTCTGCAGGCTCGGTTTATGACGAGAAAGGCTTTACGACTGAAAAGCTGTCTATGTTGAAGCGTATTAAAAATGAAGAGCGCGGTCGTATTGAAGCGTATGCAAAAGAGGCAGGTTTAGAATATTTTCCTAAGTGTACTCCTTGGCATTTTAAAATGGATGTTGCTTTACCGTGTGCGACTCAAAATGAATTAAATATTGATGATGCGCAGCTATTAGTTCAAAACGGTGTGCAGTGTGTTGCAGAAGGGGCGAATATGCCTTGCAGTCCTGCGGCGATTGCGGTGTTTGAAAACAACGGTATTTTATTCGCACCAGGTAAGGCGTGTAATGCCGGTGGCGTAGCTACGTCAGGTTTAGAAATGAGCCAAAATGCAATGCGCCTTTCTTGGACCCGTGACGAAGTTGATACGCGTTTATTGGAAATTATGAAGGGCATCCATAAAGCGTGTTTAAGACATGGTACTCGTGAGAATGGAAGCATTAACTATGTTGATGGGGCGAATATCGCAGGTTTCGTAAAAGTGGCTGATGCTATGCTGGCACAAGGTATTATTTAAGTTATGTAAATCTAGCTAAAAAATATCAGTTTGCTGAGCTGCTAATATTAGACAACTCCTTCGGTTAAAAAACGAAGGGGTTGTAATGGTATGTGTTTATTAATTTTTAGGAGCTTTGATAACCCAACCGGAATCCGCCCCAGTGCTTTCCTTTCACATAAATTGGTATTGATAAATCATGCAAAATTTCACCAGTGTCGCGTTTATACGTTTGTAGCAAAAACTCATTTTGATTAGAGCCACAGCGTTTTCCCGTTCGATCATCAAAGATGCGCTTGGTTCTATTTGTTAATAAGTCCTTGTCATAATCACCGCTTAGAGGCTGGCTGAATTTTTTATTATGAGTCGGGAAATAACCATTAATATCAACAGCCCCTGCATATAGAATATTTGAGTGGCGGTCTAGAATAGGTTCTTGAACGCTAGGGAATTTTCTATCAGAGTAAGCATCGTAGGCGGTGTTATATTTTTGAGGATTTGTGTCTGGTATTTCTTGGTAGTTATAGTCGAACACTTGCGCTTGAGTTAGCTCGCCAGAGTCAATGGCTTGTTCTAAACTCGCTGATATTTCTCGGGATGCATTTTGTGCTTCTGTCACTGCTACTTGGTGAAATCCATTTAAACCTTCAGTACCCGTTTGGTCGTAAATTTTTTCAGCTAGTTCAGCTAGACCCATAGCTCGTTCAGAAATACCTTGGATATCTATTTCTGAGGCTTGCATTTCGACTGAGAATTCTTCTAGCGCTGAATTGACTTGAACTTGATGTTCTTTATTTTCGAGTGTGCGTTTGTTTGTGCCAATTACACGCTCTTCAACTTCTTGGGTCAGAGTTAGAATTTCTTCTAGCTGTTTATTAACATTGATTGTTTCATTACGGCTTTCTTCTATTTCATCTACTAAGCATTTCATTTTCTCATTGGTTAATTGAGTTTCTTTATTAATTTTAGTAACTTTTTGAGCAATTTCTTCTGTCGCTTCAGATGTACGGTTTGCTAGGCTTCGAACTTCATCAGCAACCACGGCGAATCCTCGCCCTGTCTCACCTGCGCGTGCGGCTTCAATGGCGGCATTAAGGGCTAATAAGTTGGTTTGCTCTGCAATACTTGATATAGAATTAGTGATATCTGAGATGTCTGTAGAGCTGCCTTCAAGTTGTGCAATTAGTTCTGCAGTATTCAAGGCCTGATCTCTGGTTTTATCCATTTTTTCACTTGCGCGTTTAACGGCCTCTTGCCCTTCTTTACTCGTTGTACGTGTTTGCTTGGCGATATTGGTTAGTAGCGATGAGTCTTCCACTGTTTTGTCTATATTTTGAGATATTTGAACTGCTGAGTCTGTAATCACTTTTACGTTTTGCATTTCGCCTAAGATTCGAACGCGTAATTTGTCTGCGGCAAAAGAAACGTCAGCACTGGCAATTGCAATATGGCTAATATTATCGGCTGCGTCAGAATCAGAGTTATTCGCATCTGGGACGGTAGGCTCGGCTTTTTCTAGAGGAGTTTTTGGGGTTATTACGCTACTAGCTAGTGAACCCAATATGCCTAATGCCCAAGGGATACTTAACCATAGTGGTACTGCTTCCCAGTGGCTAAATAGTACCCAGCCACTGGTTATGAATATGATGAATATAGATGCTAATGAGGTCGACTTTGGACTCACGATAAAGCTCCTTCAAATTATGCTTATTTGAAGTGTAGCTGCCCATGCTCAGAATGTGGGAATACATGGGCTTATTGCGTGAGTCTGGCGCAAAATATCAATGATCTTTTCGGTTAGCACCGGGGTCCATAATTTTGAGCGGCTTCTCTTCGTCGTCGTAAATGGTTTTACCTACTGGAGTTACGCGGGTCGTTAGCTCTTCGTAAAGAGGTTCGCTGGTTTCGGCTTCTTTCGCTTCTTTATGTTGGGTATAGGTTTCAGTAAAACCACAGGCAACACAATCACGAAGTTCGTCACCGTTTTCATCACAGTACATGCGGATTTTATCCATCTCGCCACATTTAGGGCAAACAACACCAGCGATAAAGCGTTTCTGAATCATCTTTTGTCCCATTACAAAGTCCCTGCTGTATTGTTTGATGTGTTAATTCCACAGTGGCGCAACAGTGCGTCGGTCGTTGGTGCGCGGCCACGGAAACGTTCGAATAAAACAGCGGGTTCTTCGCTTCCACCTTTTTGTAAAATTTCAGTTAAGAAGCTTTGCCCAGTTCCCGTATTAAAAATACCTTCGTCTTCAAAGCGAGAAAATGCATCGGCGCTTAATACTTCTGCCCATTTGTAGCTGTAGTAACCCGCAGCATAGCCGCCAGCGAAAATATGGCTAAAGCTATTTTGGAAACGGTTGTATTCAACTGTTGGCACCACCGTTACTTTACTGCGCACATCGTCGATTATGCCTTGGATGTAGCTTTCTTTTTCGCCATCGCTTAACGCTGGGTCATATTCTTTGTGCATGCGGAAGTCGAATAATGAAAACTCCAATTGGCGCATCATCATCATGGCGCTTTGGAAGTTCTTTGCTGCTAGCATTTTTTCTAACAAATCATCGGGCAATGGTTCACCCGTTTCATAATGGCCAGAGATAAACGCTAGGGCTTCTTTTTCCCAGCACCAGTTTTCCATAAACTGACTGGGTAACTCGACCGCATCCCAAGCAACACCGTTAATTCCTGACACACCGGCATAATCAATTTTTGTCAGCATATGATGCAGACCATGACCAAACTCATGGAACAAGGTCGTGACTTCATCATGAGTGAATAAGGCCGGCTTATCACCGACAGGCTCAGAGAAATTACAAGTCAGGAAAGCCACCGGTGTTTGCAGACCTTTGGCTGTTTTTCGGCGCACCAGACATTCATCCATCCATGCGCCGCCACGTTTGTGTTGGCGAGCATATAAGTCCAGATAAAACTGGCCACGTAAGTTACCGTTTGATTCGCGGATTTCAAAAAAACGTACGTCTTTATGCCAGGTATCGATATCCGTCCGTTCACTGATAACCAATCCGTATAAGCGGTTTACCACAGCAAACAAACCATTCACGACTTTATCTTCTGGGAAATATGGTTTGAGCTCTTCCTGAGAGATACTATAGCGTTGCTGGCGTAGTTTCTCGGCAAAATAAGTGACATCCCATGCTTGTAATTCATCCATGCCTGCTGTTTCTTTTGCGAAGGCTTTTAATTCTTCAAATTCTTTAATGGCTATCGGTTTACTACGCTCAGCCAGATCATTGAGGAAATCCATCACCTGTTCTGGGCTTTGTGCCATTTTTGTCGCTAAAGAGCGTTCAGCGTGGTTAGCAAAGCCAAGTAAGTTAGCTAAACGATGACGAAGCTTGAGAATATCGGCCATGACCTGAGTATTGTCCCACTGGCCGGCATTCGGTCCCTGATCAGAAGCTTTAGTCGCAAAGGCGGTGTACATTTCTTCGCGAAATTCACGATTATCTGCATAAGACATGACCGGCATATATGAGGGGAAATCCAGCGTAAATACCCAGCCCTCAACATTGTCACGTTTGGCAAATTGCTCTGCCATGGCAATGGTCGACTCAGGTAATCCAGATAACATGTCTTTATCCGTAATATGCTTTTTCCAGCCGTGTGTCGCATCCATCAGGTTTTCTTCGAACTTAGCACTCAGTTCGGTCAGTTTTTGCGTGATGTTTTTATACTCATCACGGTCAGCCTGATTAAGTTCTACCCCGGATAAACGGAAGTCTCTGACGGCATTATCAATGACTTTTTTCTGGGCAGTATCCAGCGACGGGTACACCGCACTCTCAGCCAGCTGTTTATAAGCACGGTACAAGTCTTCATTTTGTCCCAGCTCTGTACCGAACTCACTCAACATCGGCAGACAAGCGTTATAAGCTTTTCTTAATTCATCCGAATTCACTACAGAGTTCATATGACTGACTGGAGACCAAACACGATCGATTGACACATCAATGTCTTCCATTGGCTCAACCAAGGTTTCCCATGTGGGATGGCTCACCTGTGTCAGTAATTTATCTACTGCTTGTCTAGCCTGACTTATCGTTTGTGTTACAGCAGGCTCTACATGCTCAGGTTTGATTTCAGAGAAAGGCGGTAATGGGTAATTTTCTAATAATGGATTGCTCATTGGGCGTCTCATTTTGGCTATTGTTTAATGATACGACAATTAATTCAATAAGTTATCGTCATCATTCTGCAACAAAATATTCATGATGCTGCAATATAAGTTCGTTAGTGTGCCCTCAAAATACTAAGGAAACGACACATTATGCAAACACAAGTGAGTCACAAAGAGAAGTTAAAAGTTCGCAGCGTCTGGATTTCTGATATCCACCTGGGGTTTCGAGGCTGCAGTGCTGACTTTTTACTCGATTTTTTGCATAAGGTTGAATGCGATTATTTATATCTTGTCGGTGACATTGTTGACGTGTGGGAAATGAAAAAACGCATGTTTTGGCCTCAGGCACATAATAATGTTATCCGAACCCTACTTGGTAAAGCTAAACACGATACCAAGGTTATTTATGTACCAGGCAATCATGATGAGTTACTCCGTGACTTCGACGGAGCCGTTTTTGGCAATATCGAAATTCAGAACGAGATAGTCCATACCACCGCTGAAGGTAAAAAGTTATTAATCTTACATGGGGATCAATTTGATAGTGTCGTCAAAATTTCCCCACTACTTGCCAAAATTGGTGGGCGGCTCTATGACTACTTACTCAGAGCAAACCGACTTGTTAATTATGTTCGTCGTAAGATGGGTTTTTCATACTGGTCTCTGGCGGCATTCTTAAAACACAAAGTAAAAAATGCGGTGCAATACATCAGTAATTTTGAAGAGGCCGTAGCACATGAAGCGGCGAAACAAGGGGTCGATGGTGTCGTCTGTGGTCATATTCACCGCGCTGAAATCACCCGCATCAACAATGTCGATTACTTCAACTGCGGTGACTGGGTAGAAAGCTGCACCGCACTTGTTGAACACCCTAACGGTAAAATGGAAATTTTATACTGGGCCGATATTATCGAGCAGCCTCACGCTATTGCTCAGGCAGCCTAATGAAGATTGTCATCATCACCGATGCCTGGGAACCTCAGGTCAACGGGGTTGTACGTACCCTGAAACAGACTCGTCGATATTTAATCGAGTTGGGGCATGATGTCCATCTGATTACG
Source organism: Methylophaga sp. UBA678 (assembly GCF_002299105.1). NCBI lineage: Bacteria > Pseudomonadati > Pseudomonadota > Gammaproteobacteria > Thiotrichales > Piscirickettsiaceae > Methylophaga > Methylophaga sp. UBA678. The sequence goes on along the minus strand of NZ_DBNG01000024.1, from coordinate 183,773 downwards.
CCACAACAATTTAAGACTATCCCCTGTCCCACCTATCCGAGTATTCCTCTCTCTTTATTACCTGGCAGGAAAGTCAAAAAGTTACTCGATAGCTATCAAGCCAACGCCATCCATATCGCCACTGAGGGCCCGCTGGGTATGGCAGCAAGACGATGGTGTCTTAGAAACGGTATTCAGTTCACAACGTCTTACCATACCCAGTTCCCTGAATATATCAGACTCAGGCTGCCTATTCCTTTGAGCTGGAGTTATGCCTGGCTTAAACGCTTCCATGGTAAAGCCGTACACACTTTGGTCCCTACAGCCTCACAAAAACAGCGCTTGCTTTCACATGGTTTCCAGAACATTGAGGTTTGGGGGCGTGGTGTAGAGACAGAAATTTTCACTCCTGAAAACCCTCAACAGCTGGGATTAACTGGCCCCGTATTTATGAACATGGGGCGGGTCGCCGTTGAGAAAAATATTGAAGCCTTCCTTCAATTAGATATCAAGGGTAATAAAGTCGTTGTCGGTGATGGGCCCGATCTTGAACATCTTCGCCAAAAGTATCCTGATGTCATTTTTACCGGAGCCAAATTCGGCAAGGAGCTTGCCTCTTATCTCGCCGCAGCGGATGTGTTTGTGTTTCCAAGTAAAACAGATACCTTTGGTCTAGTTTTATTAGAAGCGATGGCCTGCGGCGTTCCTATTGCTGCCTATCCTGTTACCGGCCCTGCTGATATCGTTCAAGAAGGCATTACAGGCTATCTTGATGAAGACCTCACGATAGCAGCAGAAAAAGCACTTAACTTGTCTGGAGACAAGTGTATTGAATACGCAAAAAATCATAGTTGGTTAGCCTGCACCAAAGTCTTCTCGGACTTTATGTTTAACAACCGACATAATAAAAAGTTAAAAGACACAGACATTACCAATCAATCTTTTTGGTGTCTGTGAATAATCACCATGTTGTTTTTTTGCCACTTAGTTCACATTCCCATGTCATAAACGCAACAGATGACTTGCATTGCCATAACTCGGCGTGCGATTATTTCTCGGGTCGATAAGAATAAAATTAAAAGGATCATAATTCGATGTCTACCCTGCGCTCAGTTTTCAAACTCGGTTTTTTGGCGGCAGTATTGCTGTTAACTGGCTGTGCTACCAGCAATAATCCTAAGGATCCGCTTGAAGGATACAACCGTGCAATGTACAAATTTAACGACACGGTCGATAAAGCTATCCTCAAACCCGTTGCAAAGGGCTATGACACAGTGATGCCAGCCCCCCTCAGTCAAGGTGTAAGTAATTTCTTCAGCAACTTGAACGACATCACCGTCATTATCAATGATCTTCTTCAGTTCAAATTTAAACAAGCAGCCAACGATACAGGTCGGTTTGTTCTCAACACTACCGTGGGTGTTGCCGGTATTTTTGATGTTGCCAGTCTGAGTGGGAACCACAAAAATAACGAAGACTTCGGTCAGACACTTGGAGCCTGGGGCGTAGAGCCTGGTGCCTATATTGTTCTACCTTTCTTTGGTCCCAGAACAGTGCGTGACTCATTTGGTTTAGTGGGTGACTATTACACCGACCCCGTTACTTATGTTGAGGGACCCGGTGCTCGTAATGCTTTCCGTGGAGTCAGATTAGTGGATACTCGTGCTAACTTATTACGTGCTGAAAAAGTGTTAAACGAGGCTGCTACAGACGAATACAGTTATGTACGTGATGCTTACCTTCAGCATCGTGAATATCTCGTTCATGACGGCAATCCGCCAAGTAACGATGATGAATTCGATTTGTTTGAAGAATGATCTAACGACAACTCACAAACGAATCCTTATAATGAAAAGCCGGGTATATCCCGGCTTTTTCATATCTCACATTTAATCAACGTGGAAGCTAATGACAACTATTCTGTTTATATCAGCCATTATCGCGGGTTTCGGAATTTTAATCTGGGGAGCAGATCGATTTGTTGATGGCGCAGCGAATATTGCCACCAATTTTGGTGTATCCCCCCTTATCGTTGGTTTAACGATTGTGGGTTTTGGCACCTCGGCTCCTGAAATGCTGGTGTCAGCATTAGCAGCAATCGATGGTGCGCCAGCACTGGGGATTGGTAATGCTATTGGGTCAAATATCACTAATATCGGTCTGGTGCTGGCTATTACCCTGCTCATTGCCCCACTCACCGTCCACTCAGATACGTTAAAACGTGAATTTCCGGTATTACTGTTTGTCATGGTGTTGTCGCTATTGTTATTACTAGACAATGATCTCAGCCGGGGCGATGGCATTATTCTGTTTAGTGGCTTTATGCTGACCTTAGCTGGGATGGCTTGGTTAGCAATCAAAGGTAGCAATAAGCAAGACCCCATGGAAGCGGAATTTGAAGCAGAATACGGCAGCGCCAAAATGACCGCCAAACAGGCAACGTTCTATTTTGTCATTGGCCTTTTCTCTTTACTGATTGGCTCGAAATCACTCGTTTGGGGTGCAACGGGCATTGCTCACCTGCTTGGTGTGAGTGACTTGATTATAGGACTGACGATTGTAGCTATAGGTACCAGCCTCCCTGAACTTGCTGCTTCTGTGATATCTGCATTAAAAAATGAACACGATATTGCGGTCGGTAATATTCTTGGATCGAATATTTTTAATATTCTTGCCGTGTTAGCCATGCCTGGACTGATTGCACCTTCGCACATTGATCCGATGTTACTGTACAGGGATCTTCCATTCATGATTGGTTTGTCTGTAGGCTTATACTTATTTGCTCGCTACAGTGCGAATGGACGCATAGGCCGCGTTGCTGGTTTATTGATGCTATTTGTCTACGTTTCCTACAACGGATTACTTGTTTATCAAAATACGCCTGGACTCAGTTAATTGTGATTGATAAAGCCAAACTCAGCGCGCTCGCCCACGCTGTCATTGACACAGAAATCGAAGCCGTTAAAGCGCTTCACGAGCGTATTAATGATGACTTTATGCAGGGCTGTGAGTTTATGCTGCATTGTCAGGGACGCGTTGTCGTCATTGGTATGGGAAAATCAGGTCATATTGGCAGTAAACTCGCTGCCACATTAGCAAGTACAGGAACACCGGCTTTTTTTGTTCATCCCGGAGAAGCCAGCCATGGTGACCTGGGCATGATCACTGATAAAGATGTAGTGCTCGCCTTATCCAACTCAGGCGAGACCAGTGAGATACTGACTATCTTACCTTTGATAAAACGCCTCGGCATTCCATTTATTGCCATGACGGGCCGACCGGAATCGACATTAGCGACGTGTGCAACTGCACATATCGATGTCAGTGTCGCTAATGAAGCCTGTCCACTTGGTCTCGCCCCCACCTCAAGTACTACAGCAGCATTAGTCATGGGTGACGCGCTGGCCGTCGCCTTACTCGAAACACGCGGTTTTACTGCAGAAGACTTTGCTCGCTCACATCCAGGGGGGCTGTTAGGTCGCCGTCTGTTACTTCGAGTCTCTGACATTATGCATACCGGCGATGCCATTCCGACCATTGATGAAGAGGCCCTGATTAGCCAGGCATTGATAGAAATGTCTAACAAAGGCTTGGGCATGACTGCAGTGGTCGATGATCAGTATCACATTTTAGGCGTATTTACTGATGGTGACTTACGCAGAGTGTTATCACAAGAAATTAACATTCATACTGAAAAACTGTCAGCCTTTATGACACGTGAATGTAAAACGGGGCGTGCTGACATGCTGGCGGCTGAAGCATTAGAATTAATGCAACGCTACAAAATAAATGCCTTACTGATAGAAAATGAACATCAACAGCTATGTGGTGCCATCAACATGCACGATCTGCTTCGTGCCGGAGTGGTCTAAGAGAGAGTCATGCAGGATATTTTAGAAAAAGCAAAGAAAATTAAACTTGTCGTATTTGATGTTGACGGCGTTTTAACTAATGGTCAAATTATCATTGGTGATGATGGTGAAGAGTACAAGGCTTTTCACTCACGCGATGGTCACGGTATGAAGTTATTGCAATTTACCGGAGTTGAAATCGCCATTATCACTGGCCGGACCTCGCGCACGGTCGAACATCGCATGCAGAGTTTAGGTATCAAATATGTCTATCAGGGTCAGCGAGTCAAGCTACCCGTCTTTCAACAATTAATAAAAGAACTCAAATTATCACCAGAAGAATGCGCCTATGTCGGTGATGACTGGGTAGACTTATCCATCATGAGCCGTGTTGGATTAGCCATAGCCGTGCAAGACGCGGATCCTATTGTCAAAAAGCATGCTCACTTCATCACCACGTCAAATGGCGGTCATGGCGCTGCACGTGAAGTGTGTGAGCTAATTATGGAAGGACAGGGAAACCTGCAAGACCAAATTGAACGCCATTTTTAATCTCCCTCGATATCTACGTATATTACTGCCTCTGATAGCTATCTTAAGCATCTGGCTGCTCTTGTCTGATGATAGCAAACCAGTTGAACCTGAAAATAATCAGATTCATCGTAGCAGTGATTACGCAATGACAGACTTCACAATGACAATCATGGATATCAATGGCACACCAGCAAGGGTCATCAAAGGTAAAGAAATGGCCCACTACCCGGCTGATGACAGCACAGAAATCATTGATCCTATTGCAGAATTCCTCAAGCCAGGTAGAGATTCCTGGGTCATCACTTCAGATCACGGCCACACTCAAGGCGATAACACAACTATCCTCCTAACAGGAAATGTTATTATCACTAATGAAAATAACCCGGCATTTAAAATGCTGACTGATGAGCTCACGCTTGATACACAATATAACACTGCATATACCGACCATGCTGTCACGATTAAAACTCCGAACGGAGATACTGACTCAGTTGGCCTACATGCAGATATGAATGATGAAACCATTAACCTGCATTCCAGGGTGAAAGGACAATACGATGCACCTGCTAACTAAATTATTAACGGTATGTTTGATGTTGCCAGCAATCAGTTGGGCCTTGCCGAGTGACCGTGAAAAACCGATTAATATTGAAGCTGACCATGCACAGATGGACGATCAGGAAGGCGTCACCCAATACAAAGGGGATGCGATTCTCACGCAGGGCACATTAAAAATCACAGGTGATATCATCACTTTCCACTACGATGAAAATAAACAGCTCACCAAAGCTGTTTCTGTCGGTAAATTAGCTACATACAAACAAGTTCACAAACCCGGAGAGCCCCCCGTTAAAGCGAAAGCTATTCGCATGGAATATTATGCCGACAAGCAAAAGATCTATCTGATAGGTGAAGGCCATGTCTGGCAAAATGGTGATGAGTTTATTGGTAATCGTATTGAATATGACATAGCCAGAAATGTAGTCACTGCCAATTCTGCACCAGTCAATGTGGGCGGTGAAACGCACGACTCGGGTCGTATTCATATGATTATTCAGCCCATGACGCAGCAGAAAAAAGACAAACCAAGTCAAGCCAAACCTAAGAAAGCTGACGCGCCAAAAGCGGCAGTTAATGAGCCCAAACCCGCCGCTCAAACTGAAACAGCGACACCAACCACACCAAAACCTGCTGCAGAAGCACCATTACCTGCAAAAGAGTATCCAGAAGTCATCACCACAAGTCGTTTAAATGTACGAACTGGACCAGGAACCGGTTATCAGCGTCTAGGCACGCTTGATCAAAATCTTCGTGTGCTTGTGCTTACTCGCCAACAAGGCTGGGCACAAATCCGAGGAATGCTTAACGGCGAGACAGTTATTGGCTGGGTTAACGACTATTATTTACAAGCGATCGACGAGTAATGAGTATTCTTTCAGCGCATCAGCTTGCTAAGCAATATGGTGATAGGCAAGTCGTTAAAGATATTTCACTGGACGTAAACAGTGGAGAAATCGTTGGTCTATTAGGGCCAAATGGTGCAGGCAAAACCACCAGTTTTTACATGATTGTGGGTTTGGTACCGGTTGATCATGGTTATATTTATCTTGACCAGCAGGAACTGACTCATTACCCAATCCATGATCGTGCCAAACTGGGGATTGGATATTTGCCACAAGAAGCCTCAGTATTTCGCAAACTCAGTGTAGAAGATAATCTTTACGGCATCATCGAAACACGGACAGAACTGAACGATCTTTCCAAACAACAATTACTGGAACAACTGCTAAAAGATTTCCACATTGAACACATCCGTCATTCGAAAGGTATGGCATTATCAGGTGGAGAAAGAAGGCGCGTGGAGATTGCACGCGCTCTGGCAATGGATCCTCAGTTTATTCTGTTAGATGAACCTTTTGCAGGTGTTGATCCCATCTCTGTTCTCGACATTCAGGGCATTATTCAAGAGCTGGCCCAACGTGGTATTGGTGTATTGATCACGGATCATAATGTCAGAGAAACCCTGAAGGTATGCCAACGTGCTTATATCTTTAACGAAGGCGAAGTGATTGCGCGTGGAACCCCTGAAGATATTCTGAAAGATAAAAATGTATTAAGCGTCTATCTGGGCCGTGACTTCAGGATGTGACATTACTGGCGGCAGAGTCATCTGTTCAGTTAACATAGACACTGTTCTGATTTGGCTATGTCTATGAATGTAAGATGGTTTTTCATATTTTTTGTATTTTTCTTCAGCAGCACAGCGCATGCCGAAGAAAATTCAAAAAATACCGATCTTAAGCATGTCACCATAAAACTACACTGGCAACATCAGTTTCAGTTTGCGGGCATCTATGCCGCCAAAGAAAAAGGGTTTTATCGCCAGGCAGGATTAGATGTTGAGATTCTGACCGGTTTCAACCATCCCTATGATGAAGTTGAGAATGGAAATGTAGATTTTGGCATATCCGGCACCGGGATAGTCATGGAATATATGAAAGGTCGTCCCTTTGTAGCATTAGGCGCTACCTTTCAAAGCAGTCCATATGTGTGGTTGGTCAAAGCTGACTCCGGCATTTATTCTGCAGCAGATTTTGTAGGTAGGACAATCAACCGGCAATCTGAGGCTGATGATTTAACGGCCATTTTTCTTCAACAGCATGTTGATACGTCAAAGATTAATTTTGTTCCCCCCAGCAAACACTATCTCAATGATTTGATCAGTGGTCGCATTGATGGCGTCACAGCCTATATTTCGAATGAACCCTTCTACATGCAAGAGCAAAATGAGCCTTACAGAGTAATTTCCCCCAGGGACTACGGCATCAATTTTTATAGTGACATTCTCTTTACAACGCAAAGCTATATTCAAAATAATCCAGAGTTGGTGGATGCTTTTCGAAAAGCAACCTATCAAGGATGGACATACACGGCAGAACATACCGACGAAATTATTGATCTCGTATTAGAAAAATATAATACGCAACGCAAAACACCTGCACACGTCAATTATGAAGCGGAACAATTATTAAAACTCAGTCTCTACCCTACCGTAGAATTTGGTCATGTCACCCTCAGCCGTTGGAGACAAATTGCTGAGACTTATAATAAGTTAGGTATCAATGATCAGTCCCGAGATCTGGATGAGTTCATTTATACAGCATCTGATAGTGAGATCGTCCTGTTCAAGTGGTTAGTACTTATATTAAGCGGATTGAGTCTGACTATTATCTTTTTTTACCTGGTAAAACGTCACCATAACCGAATATTGACCAAGGAAATCCAGGAAAAAACAGAGTCGATAAAAAAAGAGTTGGCCAATCGCTCAGCGCTGGAAGCCAAGGCCAAACAAGAAAGCCTCAGACTAAAGACGTTACTAGACACCACGATCGATAGCGTCATCACGATTGATGCCTATGGCGTTATAGTCAGCTTTAATAAAGCTTCAGCACAACTCTATGGTTATGCCCCAGAAGAGATAATAGGCCAAAACATTACTGAATTAATGCCAGCCAGTTATCGTGATATGCATAAACTAGGTATGGCTCGCTTCCTATCAACAGAAGATAGTCACATTATCGGCAAACCTGTTCAACTAGAAGCTTTACATAAAAGTGGGAATCTGTTTCCAATCGAGCTGACCATCAGTCATTTTAAATGGGATGACAAACACTTTTTTACTGGTATTGCACGCGATATTTCTAAACAAAAGGCAGAACAAAAGGCCTTGATTCAAGCCAAGCTCGAAGCGGAACGAGCCAATAAAGCGAAGTCTGAGTTTCTATCTGCCATGAGCCACGAACTTCGCACACCTTTAAATGGCATCCTGGGCTTTTCTCAACTCTTGCTATCAGATAATGATCCCAGTCCTTCAGAACAACAACGACATCAAATCAAACAAATCATTGAGAGTGGCGAGCACTTACTTAACTTAATTAATGATGTGCTGGAATTATCTAAAATTGAATCGGGTAATATCCAGTTATCAACTGAACATATTTCCATCAAAAGTATATTTGATGCGTGCCTGCCAATGCTGGAAACCATGGCAAAAAAATATGATGTCAAGGTTACTGTCCCTGAACAAAATGATACGGTCGTGATTGCTGATCTGACCAAACTAAAACAGGTATTTATTAATCTGGTCAGTAATGCCATCAAATACAACAAAGCCGGTGGTCAAGTTATCGTTACAACACGCCTGCTGCCGCAAAGCGGTTGTCTAAAAATGACCATAACCGATACAGGACATGGTATTTCAGCTGATAAACAAGCCCATGTATTTACTGCTTTTGAGCGACTGGGACAAGAGTATGCCAATATCGAAGGCAGTGGCGTAGGGCTGAGTATTAGTAAACGCCTGATTGAAGCAATGGGCGGTAAAATCGATTTCGCCAGCACTGAGGGTCAAGGCAGCAGCTTCTGGATTGAACTGCCACTATCCACACAACAAACGGCATGGCATTCAGCTCAGCGCCCATCTTCAGAAATGAGTGATAAGTCAACCCCAACCCGTCGAACAGACACGCAGATTGAAACCTCATCACGTCATGTACTTTATATTGAAGATAATCCGGCAAATATTCGTTTAATTGAAGTGTTTTTTTCACGCTATTCGAATGTTAGCTTTCATAGTTGTGCCACCGCAGAAGAGGGGCTGGCATTTATTGAGGAACGACGTCCAGATTTAATACTTATGGATATCAACCTTCCCGGCATGTCAGGAATAGAAGCGACCAAAACGATCAAAGCCTCAGATGAGATGAAGACCATACCGGTGATAGCTTTAACCGCAGCGGCAATGCAGGAAAATAAGGACGCCGCGGCAGGCATATTTACTGCTTATGTAACTAAACCGATTGATTTCGGCCAGTTAACACAATTACTGAAACCTTACCTCTGAGTTATTTTAACTCTGACTCAGGTGGGAAAAATAAGCGTGGCTCTACTCGTTCGTCATTAAGACTCACACCCAAATGTAAGTGTGGCCCAGTCACCCGGCCTGTGGCCCCCACAGTACCAATAATATCCCCCTGATTGACTGTCTGACCATCCTTTACGTCTATACGGTTTAAATGACAAAACATAGTGATCAGACCTTGACCATGATCAATAAAGACCGTATTGCCATTAAAAAAGTAATTGCCTGTCCCTCTGACAATACCTGACGCTGGTGCCTGAATAGGCGTGCCAGTTTTAGCAGCGATATCCATGCCGCTATGCGGCTTTCTTGGCTCACCATTAAAAACACGGCGGCGACCAAATAAACCACTTACGCGTCCTTTCACAGGCCAGATAAAATTCACTGTTTCACTATCAGTGTCAGTCCATGCGGTTAATGCTTGTTGAATACGGCTTGATTCCTGATTAATTCGTTTCATATCCAACGAGTTGGGATTCACTTTCCGCTTATCTTTTACCGTAATGTACTGTGTCGGGTACTGTTTATCTTTAATCGAAAATAACTGCGTACTTTTTTCTTCACCACGTTTTACAACGATACGCAACGTTCCCGCTTTTGCTGATAATGGAACTCCAACAACTGCCTGCCAAAGACCATCTGCTTTCACCACCATGACAGGTTTGTCTTCAAAACGTACATCAGGTTTCGTTTCTTCGATACTACCAACAGGCAAAATGACGACCCCACCGGGAACAGCTGATTGCTCTGGAAGCTTTGCCAAGACATCTGAACAAATTAACAAGAGAAAAGACAATATCCAGCCATTAAATTTCATCAACGTTTTTCACCTCACAACTTAGCTGCCCTTGATGCAACCGTACTAAGACCTTATCACCTGGAGCAACGGCTGATGCCGAGGTGATTACTTCACCTGAATCCGCCCTACTGGTAATGCTGTAGCCCCTATCCAGTGTATTCAAGGGACTTACCGCTGCAAGCGTCCGCACCTGTTGTGCCAGAAATTGTCTTGCTTTATCGAGATGCTGACGCATTAAACGGTGGTGCTGTTTATTCAATGTATGTACCAGGTTTTGTTGTTCATGTAATCGAGACAGTGGCACCTGTCTCTGTAACCTGAACTGTAATGACAAAAATTGCTGATGCATGCTTTTTTGCTGAGTTCTGAACGCAGTTTGCAAACGATGAGACAAGCCCTCTAACATCGCGCGTTGCTTTTCGATCTGTGCTTTCGGATGTTTTAACCTGACCGATAAATAATCAAGTTTTTGCTGGCAATTCAGTATTTGTCGATGCCAGGCTGAATCCAATAGTCTTTTTTGTTGAGTAAGCCATTGTGTTTGTTGTCGTAAAATCAATTCAGGCCGAGGAAGGGCGCGATGTAAATGTTGCAAATGTCGCTTTTCAGAAGTGAGACGCTGACGAATAATGTGTGTCATTTGCTGCTGATAGCGTTGAAAATTGAGCAAATACTGCTGGGCATCCGGCACTGCTAACTCAGCTGCGGCAGATGGTGTCGGAGCTCTGACATCAGCGACAAAATCACAAATCGTGAAATCAATCTCATGCCCGACGGCTGAGATAATGGGAAGTTCGCAGGCAAACAGAGTGCGTGCTAATTGCTCATCATTGAAGCTCCACAAATCCTCCAAAGAGCCTCCACCACGACCAATGATGATGACTTCGCAGTCGCGTCTTTGATCAGCCAGTTTCACTGCAGCAATTAATTGCCCCGCTGAACTTTCACCTTGTACGGCTACGGGATATAAGATCACATCCACGGCAGGAAAACGACGTTTCAACACACTCACAATATCATGCACAGCTGCGCCATCTGGCGATGAGATAATGCCTACAGCTTTAGGTAATATCGGTAGTGTTTTTTTGTGCGCCTGGTCAAATAAACCTTCTTGACCAAGCCGGTGTTTTAAGGCTTCGTATGCTCGCTGTAATGCACCACTTCCCGCCTCTTCCATATGCTCAACAATAAGCTGAAACTCACCACGCCCCTCATACAAACTGACACGAACACGCAATAAAACCTGCATGCCATTTTCAGGCGTGAAACGTAATTGATTATTGCGATTACGAAACATCGCACAGCGAACTTGCGCGGCTTCGTCTTTTAACGTGAAATAAATATGCCCTGAGGCAGGCATGGCCAAGTTAGAAATCTCGCCTTCCACCCAGAGTAATGGAAATGAGCCTTCCAGCAACACACGGGCTTCTCTGACTAAACGAGAAACTGGATACACATCTTTCACCGCGCGATTTGCTACTGCGCTTCTCTGATTAGATGTAGATTGTACTGCCATAACGCTAGATATTCCTGATATAATTGCAGGATCATATTACAGGTAATTTCAGGAACGTGCCCGATGAGAATTGCTCAAGAAGCCCTGACGTTTGATGACGTATTACTCCTACCTGCGTACTCAAACGTTCTCCCTCGTGATGTCGATTTAACCACCAAGTTAACACGTGACATCACCATCAATATCCCACTGCTTTCGTCAGCGATGGATACCGTCACCGAAAGTCGCCTCGCCATTGCGATGGCTCAGGAAGGTGGCTTAGGTATTCTGCATAAAAACATGACTATCGAACAACAAGCCAATGAAGTTCGTAAGGTCAAGAAATTTGAAAGCGGTGTTGTACGTGACCCCATCACTGTTTCACCGAATACCACCATTGGTGAAGTGGTCGAGCTGACCCGTTCACACAACATCTCTGGTGTACCTGTGGTAGATGGGGACGATCTGGTCGGTATCGTCACAAGTCGTGATCTGCGTTTTGAAACACATTACAGCAATCCTGTTTCAGAAATTATGACGAAAAAAGACAAACTGGTTACCGTCAAAGAAGACGCATCACGTGACGAAGTCCTGGCACTTTTACACAGTAACCGCATTGAAAAAGTGCTCGTCATCGACGACAACTTTCATCTTACAGGCATGATTACCGTAAAGGATATTCAAAAACAAACAGATAACCCACTGGCTTCTAAAGACGATCAAGAACGCTTACGTGTGGGTGCTGCAGTGGGTATCGGTGCTGAAAGTAACACCCGTGTTGAAGCCTTAGCTGCTGCTGGCGTGGATGTCATTGTTGTGGATACAGCACATGGTCATTCTCAGGGTGTTTTAGATCAAGTTAAGTGGGTCAAACAAAACTTCCCACAAGTACAAGTCATCGGCGGAAACATCGCCACAGCTGAAGCCGCTCTAGCCTTAGTTGAAGCGGGAGCAGACGCGGTTAAAGTAGGTATTGGTCCTGGCTCAATTTGTACTACACGTATTGTTGCCGGTGTCGGTGTTCCTCAAATCAGCGCCATCAGTAACGTCGCAAAAGCCTTAGAAGGTACGGGTATTCCCGTTATTGCTGACGGTGGTATTCGCTTCTCTGGTGATATTGCTAAAGCTTTAGTTGCTGGTGCACACACCATCATGATTGGCGGCATGTTTGCCGGTACGGAAGAAGCGCCGGGTGAAGTCGAACTTTATCAAGGCCGTTCGTACAAATCATACCGTGGTATGGGTTCAATGGGTGCCATGCAGCAAAAACAAGGTTCAAGTGACCGTTACTTCCAAGAGTCCAGCGAAGCTGACAAACTTGTTCCAGAAGGTATTGAAGGCCGTGTACCGTTCAAAGGCAGCTTGAGCGCCGTGATTCATCAGCTTATTGGTGGTATCCGTGCCAGTATGGGTTACACCGGCTCAGCGACTATTGAAGATATGCGCACCAAACCGCAATTCGTAAAAGTCACTTCTGCCGGGATGAGTGAGAGTCATGTACATGATGTCACCATCATCAAAGAAGCGCCGAACTACCGCGTTAACTAATCCTTTCACAACTGCCCCTCTCTGGGGCAGTTGTTATTTAACAGAGTTGAAGATACCTCAATGAGCAGCAATATCCACGACCACCGCATCCTTATTCTTGATTTTGGCTCTCAGTACACACAGCTTATCGCACGACGTATTCGTGAAGCCGGCGTATATTGCGAACTGCGCAATCCTGAAATAACTGAAGCCGAAATCCGTGAGTTTAATCCCAAAGGTATTATTTTATCGGGTGGACCAGACTCAACGATTGGAGAAGCGGCACCTAGCGCACCACAAGCGGTATTTGAGATGGGTTTACCCGTCTTAGGCATTTGTTATGGCATGCAAACCATGGCTGCCCAACTTGGTGGGGCGGTAGAATCATCCAATCACCGTGAATTCGGTTATGCACAGATTCGTGCTCGAGGTCATTCTGAATTACTTCGCGATATTGAAGATCATACTACCGCTGAAGGCTGGGGTATGCTCGATGTATGGATGAGCCATGGTGATCGCGTCGCTGAATTGCCTGAAGGTTTTAAAATTATCGCCAGCACCGACAGCGCCCCTATTGCTGGCATGGCCGATGAAGAGCGCCACTTTTATGGTGTTCAATTCCATCCCGAAGTCACGCATACCACACAAGGCCAGCGCATGATTGAGCGTTTTCTTGTAGATATCTGTGGCTGCGAGTGTTTGTGGACTTCAGCCAATATCATCGAAGACAGCATCAAAGCTATCCGTGAACAGGTCGGTGATGACGAAGTATTGCTTGGATTATCAGGTGGCGTCGACTCATCTGTTGTGGCTGCTCTTCTGCATAAAGCCATTGGTGACCAGTTAACCTGTGTCTTCGTTGATAATGGTCTGCTTCGTGAAAACGAAGGTGATCAGGTTATGGCGATGTTTGCTAAACACATGGGTATTCGAGTGATTCGTGTCGATGCCGAAGATCGTTTCCTGAATGAGTTAGCGGGTGAAGCCGATCCTGAGAAAAAACGTAAAATCATCGGCCGTGTCTTTGTTGAAGTCTTTGATGAAGAATCCGCCAAATTAAAAAATGTGAAATGGCTGGCTCAAGGCACTATCTATCCAGATGTCATTGAGTCTGCAGCAGCCAAAACCGGTAAAGCTCACGTTATTAAGACTCACCATAATGTCGGTGGCTTGCCAGAGCATATGAAACTGCAACTGGTTGAGCCTCTACGTGAATTATTCAAGGATGAAGTGCGCAAGTTAGGTGTAGAACTCGGTCTGCCATCTGATATGGTTTATCGTCATCCGTTCCCAGGCCCTGGCTTAGGTGTGCGCATTCTTGGCGAAGTGAAAAAAGAATTTGCTGACTTACTACGTAAAGCCGATAACATCTTTATCGAAGAGTTGCGTAAACACGACCTGTACGATAAGACCAGTCAGGCATTTGCTGTATTCCTTCCTGTGAAATCAGTCGGTGTGATGGGTGATGGTCGCCGTTACGACTATGTCGTATCACTACGCGCTGTAGAAACGATTGATTTCATGACAGCCCGCTGGGCCAATCTGCCTTATGATTTTCTGGATCTGGTTTCACGTCGTATCATTAATGAAACAGCCGGTATTTCTCGGGTTGTTTATGATATCTCAGGCAAACCACCCGCCACGATTGAATGGGAATAAAACAAAAACATTGTTTCATCAGTGGTCGGGTTCAAGGCGTCAGTTACCGCTACTCGGCCCAGCAACAAGCTCATCAACTCGGCGTAACGGGCTGGGTCAGAAACCTGACTGATGGTCGAGTTGAACTACTCATTCAAGGTGAAACCGAGCAACTGGAATGCATGCTCAAGTGGGCTAATCAAGGCCCACGATTTGCTGAAGTCACTTCACTTGACATCAGTGAGCAATCACCAGACCAAACATTCACTGATTTTGAGATTCGCTAATTAATGTTTCACTTGTCTACTATCTAGTGGAGAGCATTGCTAAACATAAAACAAACGCTATGATGTATTCCCAGTCTGCATACGATAAATAAGAAGGACACCACATGGCCCAACGCTTCAACTCCCAGAGTTTTTTTGTACGTTTTTTGTTTGCTTTACTTCTGGTCTTTGTCAGTTACAACCCGAGTGGTTATAGCTATTATCACTGGGCTCAGGATGCGTTTTTTGGCCAGGGAACGTTTAAAACACCACCATTTGCGATGACAACGGTGTTATTAATGATCGGCTGGACGATTTATCTGAGAGCGACGTTTCGTTCGCTAGGTGGATTTGGCTTATTACTCGCACTGGCGTTCTTTGCAATTATTATCTGGTGGCTGGTTGATCTTGGCTTACTGGGCATTGATGATTTCTCTATTCTCAGCTACATCGCCCTATTCCTTATCTCAGCGGTGTTAGCCGTCGGTATGTCATGGTCGCACATCCGTCGCCGTATCTCTGGGCAAATTGATACAGACGATGTGGATGAAGATTAGGATATAGCTGAACATTAAGGGTATTTTGCATTGTGCCAAAGCAAGAAAATGATTTCACTGAAAGCGCGGCTGAACTAGCGTGGAATACCCTAACTGCAGAAGATGATGGCAGAGCTTGTAAAGACATACCGGAAGAAGCCTGTGACGAACAACCACGAAACTTTTCAACGCATGTTCTCTCTTTATCACTAACAAAGTCGGCTGATGCCTTTGTAAATCCTAAACTCATCTTAAGCTGGATTCTTACTACACTAGGGACACCTGCTTATTTCATCGGTTTACTCGTGCCCATTCGAGAAGCCGGATCGCTTCTACCACAATTATTTATTGCTGATACCGTACGTTCTCTGGCTCTACGTAAATATGTTTGGGTATTGGGGAGTTTGATTCAAGGTCTGAGTGCGGCAGGCATGGGCATAGCGGTGATGACGCTAGACGGTACGCTGCTCGGTATTGTTATAGTTTCACTATTAGGCGTGCTGGCACTTTCAAGAAGCTTGTGTTCTGTATCCTATAAAGATGTTCTGGGCAAAACAGTCAGTAAGGCCAAGCGAGGCACAGCGACTGGCGCAGCATCCTCTTTATCAGCCGGGTTAGTGATTACCTATGCGCTGCTTATTTCTCTTGAAGTCGTTGATAAATTAACGCTGGTAACCATAGGGCTGTTCTTTGCTGCAGGCTTCTGGATTCTCGCCTGTGCATTATTTTCAACATTAGAAGAACGAAAAGGCGCGACAGAAGGGGGTAAGAATCTTTTTATCGTTGCCAGAAAGAACCTTTCATATTTATACACTGATCGTGAGTTGGGACTATTTATCCTGACTCGTGCATTACTGATAGCGACGGCACTTGCACCACCGTTCATGCTGGCATTGAATGCAAAGCAAATGGATAACTCTATCGGTGGTTTAGGCAGCTTATTGTTTGCCTCATCATTAGCCAGTTTGATCAGCGGTTATGTCTGGGGTCGTCTCGCCGATATTTCCAGCCGGAAAGTCTTGTTCTTTTCAGGCTTTAGTGCGGGTACTGCTCTTGTTTTCACGGTGATTGCGGCCAACTATCATCTACTAGAGACAAACTGGATATTGCCCTTTTTATTATTCGCGCTGATGATCGCTTATGAAGGTGTTCGAATGGGACGCTCAATTCACTTAGTCGATATCGCGGATCAGGATAAACGGGCTATATACACGGCTCTCTCAAATACCATCATTGGACTGTTTTTATTGCTAGGGGGATTATTTAGCTTCATTTCGCATTGGTATGGTGAACAAACCGTTCTATTGATTTTTGCTTTGATGAGTTTTCTAGCCATGTTACCGGCCTATCTGATGAAAGAAGCACAATAAAAAGCTTCTTTCATATCAATATACAGGGATGATTCCTTAGCCAAGTTTTCACTCATTGCTTATGCTTAGTTTTCTAGTCTTGGTGATACCGCCAAACCATAAAAAATAAAAGCGAAACCTTATGAGTGAGAGAGATAATGCCTTTTTTAACCGTGCGGATGCATTTATCGCACTGGCTAATGAACAGATGGAAAAAGGAGTAGCGGCCGGCGAAGTTAGTGCTTCATTTATGTATTCTCTGGCCCGATACACCGCCTGGTTCAGCGCATCAGGCTGGACTAAAAGTCAGGATATGGCTGATGCAAGAGATGAAACTATCGAATTTTTTGTAAAAGAATATCGACAAATGTTAGAAATGAATATGGATGATTATATTCAGAATTTTGACCAATATATTCAAGTATCAACAGAACTAAAACAAAAAGATTAGTTGAGTTAGAACGCCTTTTTCTCAACTTTATGCTTTGATTATTAAAAATAATCAGTCAATCCAATTAAATTGATATAGCATCTAATCATCAATGATTGATTGGATTGACTGATATGTTTATTCGTTTTTCAAAAACACTCAACTGCATCATTTTTACTGGTTTATTTTTTTCCCTGACTGGCTGCGCAACCCGATACTTAATAGAATCCGATCGATATCATCAGTCACCTGAAACAGTCTCACATCAATATATCGATGCCGTGAGCCATTGATCCGCCATCAAGTTCCTTTTCACAAGCCTTTGATGAGCACCAATGATAGTATGCGCATATGTTTATTGTGGAGAAACCTATGTTTATTCATGTTTTAAAGTTGCTAAGTCTGTGCGCATTCTTATTGCTGAGTGCCTGTCATCACTACCACCCACATAAAACAATGCCACCAGGCCATGATCCCAATGAGCCGGGCAATAGTGAAAATGCGCCAGGCCATAACAAATAAACAGGAATAAATAATGCTGCTTAAATTACTCGGTATTTTATTTATTGCTGCAGGTACAGCGGGCTTAGTGATCGATGACATTCCATTTACCAAGAAAACCCATGAAGCGGATCTCGGTATCATTGAGCTGCAAGTTGATGAAAAAGAAATTTACCATGTACCTGAATGGCTCGGTGCCATCAGTATTGGTTTGGGCACACTGTTACTCTTAGTTCCAACTGGCCGTCGTCGCCGTTAAACGGCTATCATCACGCATCATAACGACTTTATGATGCGTGAATCTTACCTTCTTTCTATCTCAAAATGTCTTGAGAACTTGTCTCGTAGTCCTGCTTATTGCCATTTTTTGGACACAAAAACAAAACATTTTTTTTTCATGGCTGTTAGTATGACCATCCACACAAATTTGGATCTCTGCTTCTTAAACAACTTACAAAAGCATGTTTAAAAAACAGTCATTCTTGTGTGGTGTGTTTTTTTAATGGAGAAAAAACGATGCAACACCGAATAAAGAATTCTGTAAGTCGATCACTGCTGTTTGCACAAGATGTTGGTTTGATTCTTGTTGCGATTGCCACCATGGTAGCCATTGGTATCGAAGTCAACATCATGATTACCAACAGCTATGTATCACTCACTGATCTGCTACTTATGTTCATATACCTAGAGGTTCTGACGATGGTAGCGGTTTATTACGAGTCGGGTGAACTTCCTATCAAGATACCGTTGTATATAGCGATTGTTGCTTTAGCCCGTTATCTGATTCTTGATATGAAAAATATTG
This sequence comes from Methylophaga sp. UBA678, assembly GCF_002299105.1. Lineage (NCBI taxonomy): Bacteria > Pseudomonadati > Pseudomonadota > Gammaproteobacteria > Thiotrichales > Piscirickettsiaceae > Methylophaga > Methylophaga sp. UBA678. Next base: position 165,142 of record NZ_DBNG01000024.1, on the reverse strand, counting down.
ATACATGGCGGATTCTGGGAATCGCTTCTTCTATTTTATTAATAGGAGCATCGATCATCATCATTCATTACTGTAAACAATTAATACAGGATAAAGTTGAAAGCTGATCATAAATAACGCGATGAACAGCTTGTTTGGCGGAACTGGCAACAGTTCCGCTTTTTTTTGACTACCCTGCTCTACCCATTCATGTTTTACATATAAGCCTACCCATTTTCAGCTTTGATTAAGATTGCATGACTAAGCTCAACTTATTGTCATCAATAAATGAGGTAAACATGCAACAGCTGAAACGCATTTCCGGTCACTGGTTAACGTTAACATTAGCCTGTTTCAGTCTCATATTATTGCTGAGTTACACAAACACCGAAGCTCAAATCAAAGAGACTAATCCTTGGGATCTCAACGCCCATTATTCAGTTGGTAAACCGATCACTATTGCTGGTATCGAAGATAATCTGTCTGGTTTAAGCTACCAACCAGAAACAGATCATTTATTTGCTGTTCTCAATAACCCTGAACAACTCATCGAACTCACAAAACAAGGCGATATTGTCCGTCGAATTGATCTGGATGGTTTTATCGATACAGAGAGTGTCGCCTACCTTGGTCAGAACCAATTTGTAGTCACCGAGGAGAGAAGACAAAAGCTGGTTTTCTTCACTATTGATGAAAAAACAGAAAGAGTAAATTACTCAGACAGTAAACACTTACATATGAATTGGGCAAGATTAGATAACCATGCTATGGAGGGATTAGCCTGGTCCCCCCATTATGGATTTTTTATCTTACAGGAAGAGCCCCCTATGATTCTGAATCATATGACTGATGAAACAGACAGAGATATTACCCAAGTGGATGTAGAGAAGTTAAATCAAACTTTACCTGAGCTGGTAAAGGACTTCGCTGGTATCAGTTTATTTTATATAGAACAATCACCTTACCTATTAGTACTCAGTGAAGCTTCGCATGAGTTGAATCTAATTAACTTAAGTGGCAATACACTCTCAAAGCAGAGTCTAAAAAAAGGGATCTTTAATCTATGGCCCATTATGAAACAACCTGAAGGAGTGACCGTTGATAATGATGGCAATATATTTATTGTGGGTGAGCCTAATCAATTATTGACCTTAACAAGACATAGCAAACTCAATCAGGGCCTATAAAAAAAGCGGTCATTTGACCGCTTTTTTTATTTATGGCTGTCGTTGCTTATACATCATAGTTAGATGCTGAAACATCGCCACCATGTCCTGTCCAGTTAGTATGGAAAAATTCGCCACGTGGCTTATCCACTCGTTCATATGTATGAGCACCAAAATAATCTCGCTGTGCCTGTAGTAAATTGGCAGGTAAGCGTTCACTACGATACCCATCATAAAATGACAGGGCGCTGCTAAATGTAGGGACAGGAACACCTATGCTGACCGCTGTAGCCACAGCTTTACGCCATCCAGGCAGGGCATGGGTGATAGCGTCAATAAAGAAATCATCCAGTAATAAATTCTGTAGATCAGGGTTAATATCAAACGCATCACGAATTTTGCCAAGAAACTGGCTACGAATAATGCAACCACCTCGCCACATTAGCGCTATGCCACCATAATTGAGCTGCCAACCATACGTTTTAGCCGCTTCACGCATCAGCATATACCCTTGAGCATAAGAGATTATTTTTGATGCATATAAAGCATCACGGATAGCGTTAACCATCTCCGCCTTGTCACCGTCGAAACGTGCTGTGATGGCAGGTAAAACTTTTGACGCCGTCACACGCTCGTCTTTTAGAGAGGACAAACAACGCGCAAACACAGCTTCACCGATTAATGTCAGAGGAATCCCCAGATCCAGCGCATTCATCCCTGTCCATTTTCCCGTGCCTTTTTGTCCGGCCGTGTCGAGAATATGATCGAGAAGTAACTCATCATTCTCATCACGCTTAGCCAAAATATCACGTGTAATCTCGATCAAATAAGAGTCCAGAACGCCCTCATCCCATTCGGCAAAGACGCGATGAATTTCCTCTCCACTCATACCGAGACCTTCACGCATCATCTGGTAAGCTTCACAGATGAGTTGCATATCGCCGTACTCAATTCCGTTATGTACCATTTTCACATAGTGACCAGCCCCATCATTTCCTACCCAATCACAGCAGGGTTCACCATCCACCTGTGCTGATATTTTCTGGAAAATAGGCTTAACGGCGGGCCATGCCGCATTATTTCCTCCCGGCATCAAAGAAGGTCCATGCCTTGCTCCTTCCTCTCCTCCTGATACACCACTGCCTATAAATAGAATCCCTTTCTGACGTAGCTCCTGCGTTCTTCTATCACTGTCATTAAATAGCGAGTTACCACCATCAATGATGATGTCTCCCTTTTCAAGGTAAGGCACCAATTGCTCAATAAAAGCATCAATAACGGGGCCAGCTTTCACCATAAGCATCACCCGACGCGGTGGCTTCAAGCTACTGACAAAGCTTTTCAAATCATGACAGCCAAGAACATTAGTACCTTTGGCTGGCCCGTTGAGAAACTCGTCCACTTTGCTGGTGGTACGATTGAATACGGCGACTTTGAATCCTTTATCATTCATGTTCAGGACAAGGTTCTGACCCATTACGGCCAGTCCAACGACACCGATATCTGCTATTGCGGGATTATCTACTTCACTCATAATTCTTTGCACACCTTTATATATTCACCAACTGCTTCACGGGTTGAACCGACAACTAAACGTCGTTGTCCTGATGCCGAATCACACTCTACAGCTCCTGCAACCTCAATCGTTTCACCTTTTTGTGCTTGACCAACATACGTGTGAGTAAACGAAATAACCTCTGGTGTCATTTCATTATCTATAAGGTAACGAGCTGGAAAATCAAATGCTTGCTTATCATCAATCACCACCGCTTTGAGGGTAGAAATACCCTGTTTCATGTAGTGATGGTGATCGACCACAACTTCTTCAGGCAAACTGACCATACCAATATCAAACTTGGTTCCATCAATGGCTGCCTTGTTATATTTACGTGCCTCATGCCAAGCAAACTCATCGAAATTAAGCGATCCCCCCCGGCGCTGAAAATTATCTTTCATCAATGAAATATCTAGTGAGGACAATTGCTGCTCTGCAATGGCTTGCTTTACTGCGAGACGAGTTTTATAAAAAGCATCACGCCCATAAACGACCAAATCAATATCTGAGCCTTTCTTTTGCTGGCCAATCAACATTGATCCAGTCAGTCCTATGGCGCTAGTATCAACTCCATACCCCGACAATATCTCGATCAGGCGGTGACATTTTTCTTCTATTTCATCGTGAGCTGGACGTTCAAGAAGCGTTTTTAAACAGCGTTCTGGTTGATGATGAACCGTGACATCAGCGGGTTTGACGGCATGAAACTCTGCATCAAACTGCTTGGATTTGAATAAGTACTGTGGGTAATGACGATCCAAAAGACGGTTAGCTTGTTCAGTATCAATCTTTTGCCATTGACCTCCATTCTGAACATACCGCAGAAAGCAGCCAATCTTTTGTTGATGAGGGTGATAGCTGACCACAGCAAAAATAAGACCTTCAGCAGTCTCAATAAAGTCTTTTGGCAAATAGGGAAAATCTGCCTGTCTCATCGTATGTTGGGCTCCTTTGTTAAAGGCATCATGACAAGAAACTACCCCTGTCGTCTACCCCACATCCATAAACCTGTCAGAGATAAGAAAACAATCATGAGTCCCAGTAAATCTATTAACCAAATACCCAGATCGCCAAGGATACGACCGTTATGTATATCAATTAGAAGTTGCTGAACACTGATGCCTTTACCATAGAAAAATTGTTTGAGTGCATCATGCACGGATTGTGGTAAAGGATGCGGCATACTCCATGAGACGCCTTGTAATGAAATCGGTTCCCACTTATCCAGCATAAAGTTACTACGCCACATTGCTTGGCGTGTTTGTAAAACAGGCTCACCATGATAAAGACCGATATTTTGAATGGGGGCAGGAATGCCTGCTTCAGCGCCCATTTTTTCGATGAACTCCCCTTCACGAGTCAGAAGAATCAATGCGTCATCAGTGGTCAAAACAATGATATCTTCCATGCTGATGCCACCTAATAGAGGACGTTGTAAATGCGTTAATGGTTTGGCATCAATAAAAAGTTGATGACCAAACTGAGAAAACATCTTGTTATCAATGAGAAATGAGACATCAGGTTGTATTTTCCCCATACCGTAACGAGACATTAGCCAGTCTTCATTAATGTATATTTCGTCGAGCTTGAGTTGTGCAGCATGATTGATAAGTGAGCCACTCATTACTTTCAGCAAAATTATGATAGCCAAAATAGTCATTACGATGACACTGACAATATTTCTTTTACCGTGCATGAGAGAAGTCTTTAATTGAGAATATTTTTTAGTTTGCCAGCATTGAACTTAAATTTGTAGTTTCGCTGATAGCAGACATGAAAAAGGCAGTCGAAACTGCCTTTTTATTTGGTTTAAGTGAAAGACTAGAAGTCTACTATTAATCCTGCCCAAACCGTTCTTTCGATATTCGGACGAGCACCAAACGGGCTACGTGAAATGATTTCCTGTCTATCAAACAAGTTTTCCACTTTTACAAACACTTCAGGTCCCCTGGAAAACTGATAACGACTAATCAGATCCACTGTAGTCAATGCATCATTTTTATCTAGGCGGCTGTCAGATTTGTTACAACCAATCGATACACAGGTCTCATCGATATACTTCAGGACGGCATAGTTATTCCAGCCACTATTATGTTCTATACCGACCCGCAAACTGAGAATATTCTCAGGAATATTTTGTAATTGCTGACCACTGGCAAATTCATCACCGGAGGTGGTTTCGGCGTCGGTATAGGTATAAGCCAGATCAACAGGAATCAAGAAGTCACCCGCAGTGAATAAAGTCCCGGCTTGAAATTCAAGACCTTTAACTTCGGCACCACCAACACTGAAAGAACCTGATTCAGCATCATTACTACATGGTGCGGCGACTGAACATTGCTCCACCAGGTTGCTGAAATCTGAATAGAAAGCAATGGCTTCACCATAGAATACGCCATGGTTGAAGCGCAGACCAAGTTCATAATTGTCACTCTTACCCGGCTCAGTACCATCTTCTGCACCAGCACTAAGTGGAATCATTCCTTCGTGAAAACCTGCGAGCACCTGCCAGTTATCGGTCAAATCAAAGGTACCAGAGATACCGGCAAGATATTCACGATAATCATTATCCACTCTATCGGTCACTGATGAACGAGCCGCACCACCAGCATACCGACGCGCTTTGGTCTCAACATCTTCCATTCGCAATGACAAGTTCAATAACAGACGGTCTGTGACTTGATAGTCATCTGTAATCCAGAGACTGAGTGCTTGAGCTTCTTCAAGACGGTTGTCACTGGAGCCAACTGCATTTGTGCCCTGATAGACAAGCTGACCATTAACCTGGTCATACACTTCTACTGGTTGGAAACGATCCGTCTCATCATAATGCTGGCGGGCACCAAAGTTGACATCATGCTCACCTACCAGCCAGTTGAGGTTAGCCTGCACACCATATGAATCATAGGTGCGATCATTATTCTTGTAACGTAAGCCAGTGACATCACGAGTCCCATCCAGAATTGCTTGTGCGTTAGTGTTGCCATTATTAGCATCTTCAAGAATATTGTCACCGGTTTCCGGGTTACGACCATCAAATTTAAACCAGTTACGCTTGAACTCATTACGATAGGCTGTGACGGTAGAGGTAAGGTTATCGCTCCAGTCAAACACATGAGTCAGGTTAATACCAGTGTGTTGGTTATCCATCTCATCGATATGAGTCAGCCCATAGCGACGGTTTTCATCACGATGGAAATCTACATCAGTCAACCCGGCATAAGTTTCATCAGAGTTTTCCATCGAACGTTGAATTTTAAATAAGAACTTATTACGTTCACCTTCCCATGAGAGTTTAGCGACGTAATCTTCAAGTTGAAAGCCACTGTTATCATCATTACGGTCAATATCTTTAAACCCTTGATAATGGCGCTGAGCTGTTTCAATAGAGTAGCCCCATGGACCAGTTTTACCGCCATAATTGAGATGCAAATCAGCAGAGCCGCGATCGTTCATCATAAACATCGCACTGCCTTGATTAGTTTCAGGAATCGGAGTGGATACTAAATTGACAACACCGCCCACGGTTTGAGGACCGTAACGCAGTAATGGCGCCCCTTTAAGCACTTCAATAGAGTGCAATCTTGATGTGGTAGGAAAATAATATGCTGCGGGATTTGAGTATGGAGCTGGCGCAATCAGCACACCATCTTCCATCAAAGTAATATTCTGACTGCGTTCTGGCGATGCCGCCCTAATACCAATATTAGGACGAAGCCCAAACCCATCTTCCTCTTGAATATAAACGCCCGGTACCGTTTTCAACACCTGATGAATATCTGTTGTCGCTTCGGTCCTTAATTGTTCATGACTTACGACAGCTGCTGAACCTGGTAATTTGCGTGCAGCGTCATCGTCACCAATAACCGTTACAGTATCTAACTCGGCAGCCTTACCTTCAGCAATTGACGATGATGAATAAAGGCCGATAGAAGTCGCAAGCGCTACACTACTTGCCAACACAGTCAGTCTTGATTTCACTTATATTCCCCTAATGTTAAATCTTTACAAAACTTTACAGAGGGGAAACATACACTAGTTAATAATGATTATCATTATTTCTTCTTGTTTTTTTAATAAATTTCTGACTATTGTTGCAAAATTGCTACATCATCACGCGCAAACTTGGTTGCTCATTGATCGTTGTGTTGAATTCAAATAAGCCGCGGCTAAGGTCTTTAGCAAACTCAGAAAAATGATGTTCACTCATTCTGACTGTAATCGAGCCCATTGTGAGATGAACCATTTTGCAATCAGGACAATGTTGAATATCGACTGTTTTTGATTCGAAAATGGTCGCTGGTTTACACGCTCTACTGGCCATGGTGACTCCGTTAAAATGTTAAGAAAAGGAAAATGCTGTGCGCTGGTTGAGGTTCCGGTGACGACAGTAAACATCCCACCAACTTTTCGCATAAGATTGCCAAAGTGTTTTGATAGAAAGACGATCGTCTTGTGTGATCAATAAACGGTAGTTACGGCTTATTTGTAATGCCAAGCATGCTGATGGGCTAAGTTGATAGTAAGCCACCAGTTCTTTGATGGCGACTAACAGACAATCACGCTGCCACTCGGGTCTACTAAGTGGCATATTCATGATTTTAATTTCCTTGCTGCTGCAGATAGCAACATATTCCAAACTGTTTTCTTTGAGCTTCTATCCAGGCAATTGAAGTCTGCTGCGTGGAGCTTACCCTCGCGGATTAGGGTTTCAAGTGTCGTCTCATCAAATGCCAGATGAATGCTGTGTCTTCCATGTGTATTAAATTGTGCCGTTTTCATAACTCACCTCGTCCTGACAATGTGGAGGTGAGTATAGATACATTTAAATCTAAATGCAAATCATTCTTATTTAATTAAATAAATTTCACTCGTTTTTTTATGGGGAGTAGGATCCCGTTCCATAATAGCCATAACCGACAAATGGCCAGTCATGTTTCGGATTATATGGCAGACCTGAAACGGGATTATTGGCAGGCCAACGCTGATCTTTGAGTAATTGAATCACAGGTAAAGTGAGTTGTTTTTGATCAACGATCATTTTTTTCTCGTCAACGACCTGCCCTAAAACGGTAATAAAACTATCTGGTTTGTAGACTTCCGGATCAAGGAAGTTGGCACTCCGCACATAAAACCGACCATCGCTGTTAAGGCTATCATCAGGTCGTCCAGCGCGATTAAGAGGAAATTGGACAACCAGTATTTCTGATTGCTGGTCGGTGTTCTCGACGGCAATAACTTTGCCTCCCCAACGTACACGTTTACCGCTATTAGCCTGAATATCCATAGCGACTTGTTGAAGTGATAAATCCCCCTCGGCGGGTGGTTTTATCGAGGGTGACATATAACTACAAGCCACCAATAAGGATAAAGACAGTATGCTTGTTAATAAACGTATCATAGGTCGTTCTCCTATTATTTGTAAGCGATGCCGATGTGATTCAACACACATCGCTTATCTCTTCTTTCTATTATTTTTTCTGGCTGCTTTTTTTGCTGCTTTTTCTTCCCGAGCCACTAAAACCTGCTGCCATTCAGCTTCAATCATCTCAGGTGTTTCCAGCGTTATCCTACCCAACATACCGGCTCTTAACTCTGTCAGAATAATTTTCGCTGTGCGATCTAAGTCCACTCGGCCACCAGATCGTAAACACCCGCGTTTTGTGCCGATAGTTTCCATGTTTTCAAGTGCATGCTCTGAAAGTTCAGACAAGCCAAATCGTTCTTTGAGTTGAGCCGGATAGGCTTTCATTAGATATTCAACGGCATATAGGGCAATATCATCATTATCAATTGCTGTTTCTTTGATTGCACCTGTGACTGCCAGACGATAGCCGCCATGCGGATTTTCTAGGTTTGGCCATAAGACGCCAGGGGTATCATGCAAAACGACACCTTGCTCCAGGCGAATCCGCTGCTGCATTTTGGTAATAGCAGGTTCATTTCCTGTCTTAGCAATTTGCCTACCGGCCAAGCTATTAATCAATGTTGATTTTCCCACATTGGGAATCCCCATAATCATCGTATTGATTGGTCTACCCGCTTCTGCTTTTGCTGGCACCATATTTCTACATAGTGTGAGCAAATCAGCGATACCGTCATATTGCTGAGCCACCATGGTTAATGTCTTGGTATGACTCTGTTGTTCAAAATACTGCTGCCAGCGCTCAGTGAGAGAAACATCCGCGAGATCAAATTTATTTAATAATTTGATGCAAGGTTTATCCTTGCGAATCTCTGCCAGCATAGGATTCTGGCTACTGAAAGGAATTCGGGCATCCAGCACTTCAATAATCAGATCCACCTGAGGCAGGATCTCTTTCATTTCTTTACTGGCTTTGTGCATATGGCCGGGATACCACTGAATTGCCATTCATGTTCCTTTTTAATTATCGATAAACAATAGGTAACATTCTAACGTAAAGCCGCAATAACGCCGATTTGCTTTAATGACTTCTAGATAAAGACGCATTCCGCTGTGACTTGGGTAACGTATAATGCGGATTTTTCTATGATAACCGGAACAAAAATATGCCCAAGGCCAGTGATCTTAAACGTGGAATGGTAGTCGAAGTGCATGATGAGCCTTATGTTGTTAAGGATATTGATATTCGTAACCCATCTTCACGCGGCGCATCCACACTTTATAAAGTTCGTTTTAACCATCTTAAAACCAAACAAAAACGTGATGAATCTTTCAAAGGGGAGGACTTCCTCAAAGAAGTCGACTGTGAGCGTCTGCTAGTGCAGTTCTCTTATCAGGATGGCGACAGTTATATTTTCATGAATAACGAAAGTTATGAACAATATGCGATTAATGCTGCTGATATTGAAGATGCGCTAGGCTTTATTCATGATGGCTTGGACAATATTGTGGCGGTTTTATTAGAACAACAACTCGTTGCTATTGAGTTGCCAGCCGCGGTGTCATTGACTATCGTTGAAACTTCACCGGGTATAAAAGGTGCTACTGCTGCGGCGCGAACTAAACCAGCCACATTATCAACAGGACTGGAAGTTCAAGTGCCAGAGTATATCGAGAATGGTGAAATTATCCGGGTCAATACTGACACAGGTAAATTTATGTCGAGAGCGTAAACCGAGCAATATGAAGACACGCATCAAACATCTCATTTTAATCTGCTTGGGTTGGATGTTTGTCGGTCTTGGCATCATTGGCGTTATTTTACCTTTGATGCCAACCACGATTTTTCTGATTTTAGCGCTGGGATGTTTTGCCGAAAGCTCACCTCGTTTTCACCAAATGCTGCTCGATCATAAGTGGTTTGGCCCTCCTTTGAAGCAGTGGCAACATACTCATAGCATGCGTCGTGATGTAAAAAAGAAAGTCTATCTAATTGTCGTTTTGTCTTTCGCTATTTCAATCGGTGCTGTTTGGGGTCATGTCTGGTTGCAGCTCATGTTGTTTGTCATAGGGCTGGTTCTGTTAGCTTGTCTTTCTCGTATAAAGGAATCCAATTGAAACATGAGCGATATGAAGCTCATACAGCTGTCTGATACAGTGCCCGGACTCATATATACAAGACATGACAGATGGCTATGAAAGAGACGATACCGACCTTAATTAAGTTCGATCAGAGCACCAAATTAGAGAAATTTTCACTCGCTTTTATTAACGAACAATGGAGATAATATGGAATTGCAGTCTTTTATCACGCAATTAAAAACTCAACCAGAAAGTATAGAGTTTGAAGACACAATGTCAGTCATCGATGCAAATTATGTCTTTACGCCTACCGCATTTAAAAATGGTGGAACCACGAATGAAGCCGGACAAAATAACGGCTCATGCAAAATTCTTGGATTTGGCAAAAAGCATTCGCTAAGCGTTGACGACACTTTGGCTTGCTTTGGTAAGTATTATCGAGAGGATGTATTAGCTAACCCAACAGGTGATGATCATCAAAATATTCGTCATTTTATGAAGACGGGTTGGGATGGTGTCATCTTTGAAGGCGATCCATTAACTGCTCTTTAATATTCACCCGGCAAAAACAAAAAAGGGAGCAATTGCTCCCTTTTTTTGGTTATGTCATCACGCATTAAAGTAAGACGCGTTCGATACCACCTTGTTTCACACTGTCGATAAAGTCTTTATGCCAGTTATCCCCTTTCAGATGCTTGGCAATTTCCACGACGATGTAGTCAGTATCAATCCCAGTATCTTCACTATAACGGCTCAGACCTTGTTGACAGGCAGGACATGAGGTCAGCATTTTTACATTGCCATTTTTCGCTTTATCCTGACCAGTCAGATCCTGAATCCCTTTAGTGATTTCCTCTTCTTTACGGAAACGCACCTGAGTCGCAATATCTGGACGCGCCACAGCAAACGAGCCGGCTTCACCACAGCAACGGTCATTCAATGCCACATCTTGTCCCATCAAGGTGCTCGCTACCGAAGTCGGCTGATAGGTCTTCATTGGTGTATGACAAGGATCATGGTACATATACTGTACCCCTTCCACACCTTCTAGCTTCACGCCTTTTTCCATCAGATATTCGTGAATATCCAACAGACGACAGCCAGGGAAGATCGCTTCAAACTGATACTTCAGCAATTGATCCATACAGGTACCACAAGACACAATAACCGTCTTAATATCCATATAGTTCAGTGTATTAGCCAGACGATGGAATAATACCTGATTAGATGTCGAAATCGATGTCGCTTTTTCCTGATCACCCGTTGATGCTTGTGGGTAACCACAGCATAGATAACCTGGTGGTAACACGGTTTCAGTCCCCACTTCATAAAGCATAGCTAAAGTAGCCAAGCCTACCTGACTGAACAAGCGCTCAGAACCACAACCTGGGAAATAGAACACCGCATCTGATTCATCATTGACCTTTTTCGGGTCACGGAGAATCGGGATCATCTTCTCATCTTCGACGCCCAACATCGCACGTGTTGTTTGCGTTGGTAAGCCAGTTGGCATCGGTTTTTTCATGAAATGAACGACTTGCTCACGAATCGGTGTTTTACCCGTCGTCGGCATGGGTCGTTTTTTCTTACTTCCCAATAAGCCCAGCGTTTTGGCAACACCATGTGCCATTTTCTGAGCCTGATACCCCCATTCAATCATGGTTTTACGCATGATTTTTACGGTGAGTGGATCAGTCGCATTCAGATATGCCATTGACGTCCAGGTACCAATATTGGGTCGACGTTTGCCTTGTTTCTTCAGCACTTCGCGTAACTTAATACTGACATCACCAAAGTCGATATTGACCGGACAAGGGTTCAGACAACGATGACACACCGTACAGTGGTCCGCCACATCATTCATTTCTTCAAAGTGACGTACAGAGATACCACGACGTGTTTGTTCTTCGTACAGGAAGGCTTCAATAATCAAACCAGTACCAAGAATCTTATTTCGTGGTGAATACAGCAAGTTGGCTCGAGGCACGTGTGTTGTACACTCAGGTTTACATTTACCGCATCTCAGACAATCTTTAATATCATTGTTGATGTCACCCAGATCACTGGCTTCAAGAATCAAAGCTTCCTGTTCTAACAAACGCAATGACGGTGTGTAGGCATTATCCAGACCAGAGCCTGCCAATAATTTACCCGCATTGAAATGACCGTTCGGGTCGACTTTCTGTTTATAACCAGCAAATGCATCGATCGTGGCTTTATCCAGATACTGCATTTTGGTCAGTCCTATACCGTGCTCACCAGAAATAACACCACCCAGTCGTGAAGCCAGCTCCATGACTTCATCCACAATACCTTCAGCATCATGCATCATTTCATAGTCATTGGAGTTAACCGGAATATTTGTGTGAACATTACCATCACCAGCATGCATATGCGTGGCGACAAATAAACGGCCTGAACGGTTTTCTTTGTGAATACTATCCAGTTTATTCCTTAATACACTCAGCGCTTGTCCCTGGAATAACTCTTTTAAGGGTTTTTCCATTTCCTCGCGATATGAAATGCGTAAATCACGACGTTGCAGTACATCAAATAAGGTATCGCCATCAACGATATTTGCTTTTGCTGTATCCGATAGTAAGTCAGCCAGCTCAACAGCAGGTGTATCCAGACTATCTAATATTTTCTGCCAGCGAGCCATGACCACATCAACATGTTTACATGCGGCTTCATTCTTGGAATTGACGATGGCATCGTTTTCAGCGCTATCACCCAAATCTTTATTGCCACAGTCTTTCAGTTCTTTTGGATTAGAACTCAAATACGTTTTCACGGCTTTTGCTGTTTTCAGCTTATTGCGTGTGGACTGAACAATATTGATACGTTCAATACCGTCGTTGTATTCAGCCAAGCGGTCCAGAGGAATAACCACATCTTCGTTAATTTTGAAGGCGTTAGTATGACGCGCAATCGCTGCAGTCCGTGAACGGTCAGCCCAAAAACGCTTGCGAGCTTCAGGACTGGCAGCCACAAAACCTTCACCATCACGGGCATTAGCCAGTCGAACCACTTCAGAGCATGCTTCTGCTACCGCATCTTCATCATCACCAACCACATCAATCAGCAAGACCATCTTCGGTGCGACAGAGCGTGGGGCTTTAGTTGAATAGTCAACCGCTTTGACATAGCGCTCATCAAGATGCTCCATCCCTGCCAGCAGCACGTTTTTGTTATTGTCGAGATAGTCTTTCGTCTCCACAATTGCTGGCACAGCTTTACTCAGATCGTTACCAAAAAACTCCAGACAAACGGTACGGATATAATCCGGCATGCGGTGCAGAACAAAAACAGAAGACGTGATTAAGCCATCACAGCCTTCTTTTTGTATGCCTGGCAAACCACCGAGGAATTTATTGGTGACATCTTTCCCTAAGCCAATTTTTCGTAACTCTTTGGCTGGAATTTTCATCACCTCGGGTTCGCCAATAACTGTTTTACCATCCGGTTGAAAACGCGTCACTTTGAACTCAGCGAACTCGATATCATGAATTTTGCTCAGATTATGATTAAGCCGTTCGACTTCCATCCAGGTAGCATCAGGCGTCACCATTCTCCATGACAATAGATTATCGAGCGCCGTGCCCCACATCACAGCTTTTTTACCGCCTGCATTCATCGCGACATTACCACCGATAGTCGAGGCATCTTGCGAGGTGGGATCAACAGCAAACACTAATCCATTACGATCGGCTAGATCAGATACGCGGCGTGTGACCACGCCCGCTTCAGCGCGGACGGTTGGTACTTTTTCTTCACGACCAGGAATATGGCGGTAAACAACATCACCTAATCCTTCCAGTTTTTCGGTGTTGACGACAACACTCTCTGCCGTTAATGGAATAGCACCACCGGTATAACCAGTACCACCACCACGCGGAATGACTGTCAGACCTAGGTCGATACAGGCAGCAATAATTTTTGCCATCTCTTCTTCTGAATCGGGCGTGACTACCGCAAGTGGATATTCAACACGCCAGTCGGTCGCATCAGTGACGTGGGAAACACGTGCTAGGCCGTCAAACTGGATGTTATGTTTTTTTGTCGTTTTCGATAAACGACGCATCACCATTTTTCTGCGCTCAGCAGTGCTTAATAAGTTACGTTCGAAGCGTTCTACAGCTTGTCGAGCACTTTTCTCCAACTGTAAAGCCAGTTCATTGTTATTTTCTTCAGCGCGATTGCGAATTTGGTCCAATCGATGATGCAAAGCATGACGAAGTGAGCCCCAACGTTTTTGGTTTTCAACTAAATCATCCTGAATAAATGGGTTACGTTGAATGACCCACATATCACCTAATACTTCAAACAGCATTTTTGCTGAGCGGCCAGTTTTGCGCTGCTCACTTAGCTGCTGCAAAACCTCCCACATTGGTTCCCCTAGGAAACGAATGACGATTTCACGATCAGAAAATGAGGTATAGTTGTACGGAATCTCGCGAATTCGGTTAGACATGTTGACTGATAAGCCTCTTTCTAAATAAGAGTGATTTTAAGAGCGGCAATTTTAACACGGGCGCGACTATAATATGACCCACATAAAATAAGCCTTTTCTAAATTACGCTTTTGGACGACAGTTTCTCTATGGATTTGCTACATATTATTGCCTTGGCCTTATTACAAGGTCTGACTGAGTTCTTGCCCATCTCCAGCTCAGCTCACCTTATTTTATTACCCATTATTGCTAACTGGCAGGATCAAGGACTTGCTTTTGATGTGGCCGTTCATGTCGGTACATTGTTGGCTGTCATGATTTATTTTCGCCAGACCATAAAAACATTGATCGCTGACTGGTTTCAATCCCTTGCGCAAAAACAAACCGTAGGGGACAGCAAATTAGCTTGGGCAGTATTGTTTGGCACCATTCCTGTTGGCTTGGCAGGCTTACTTTTAGGTGATTTGGTTGAAACCAGCTTACGTAGTCCTCTTGTCATAGCCACTACGACTGTTGTGTTTGGTTTACTGTTAGGTTGGGCGGATTGGCGAGGAAAGCGTATTCGAAGTGAAAATAAACTCAATTGGTTTGATGTCTTGTTTATCGGTATCGCTCAAGCGATTGCACTCATCCCTGGTACATCACGCTCTGGAATTACAATTACAGCAGGCTTGATGCTCGGCTTAACGCGCGAAGCTGCTGCCCGTTTCTCCTTTTTATTGTCCATCCCCGTTATCGTTCTAGCGGGTGGATTGAAAATTATTGAACTAATAGAGTCACAACTTGTGATAGACTGGTTTTCTTTATGTGCTGGCGCATTATTTTCTGCCGTTAGCGCCTATCTGTGCATTTTCTTATTTCTTAAAATGCTTGATCGTATAGGGATGTGGCCATTCGTCATATATCGTTTGGTGCTTGGCGCAATATTGTTTTGGTTGTTTACTTAAATAAGGTTGACAGCTTTTTCCTTAATGCGTAATATTCTCCCTCTTTATTTAGCCCGCCTGCGTAATTATCAGGAGCAACTCGCGGATGAAAACCATAAGTGCAAAACCAGCAGAAGTTCGTCGTGACTGGTTCGTTATTGATGCTGACGGCAAAACATTAGGCCGTATGGCTACTGAAATCGCACGTCGTTTACGTGGAAAGCATAAAGCTATCTACACACCACATGTCGACACTGGCGATTACATTGTTGTTATCAACGCTGAAAAACTGCGTGTATCTGGTAACAAAATGAAAGATAAAATTTATTATCACCACACAGGTCATATCGGTGGTATCAAGTCTATCTCGCTGGAAAAACAACTCGATAAAGCACCTGAGCGTGTTATCCAGACGGCTGTCAAAGGTATGCTTCCTAAAAACCCGCTGGGTCGCGCAATGTTCGGCAAACTGAAAGTTTACGCTGGCGCAGAACACCCTCACACAGCTCAACAGCCTAAAGTGCTGGAAATCTAATCGGATATTGTCATGGCAGATTCATACTACGCTACAGGTCGCCGCAAAAGCTCAACAGCTCGAGTTTTCCTGAAACCAGGCAGCGGCAACATTTCAATTAATACTCGCACACTTGAAGATTATTTCGGTCGTGAAACTTCTCGCATGGTGGTTCGTCAGCCGTTAGAGCTAGTCGACATGCTTGAAAAATTTGACCTTAAAATCACCGTTCGTGGCGGTGGTAACAATGGTCAAGCTGGCGCGATTCGTCACGGCATCAGTCGTGCATTGGTCGAATACGACAACGAATTAAAAGCAGAGTTACGTAAAGCTGGCTTCATCACTCGTGATGCTCGTGCCGTTGAACGTAAGAAAATTGGTCTTCACAAAGCACGTAAACGTCCACAGTTCTCAAAACGTTAATTGTTGGCTGCTTTGCAGGATCAAAAAAAGGTCACTTCGGTGGCCTTTTTTTATGTCTGAAGTTATTGCCTGCGAAATATCCAGCATGATATAAAACGTTTTTATTTTATATGTCATGGAACCTGACAATGAGTAGACATCTTCGTTATGCTTCAATTGCTCTCGCCTTTCTTTTCCCCTCCATTGCTCTTGCAGAACAAGAATCTCAAATCGCATTATCTCTAGGTGCCTTTGAGGTATTCGACGATAATACCGCTGCTGAAGTCGGTGTAGAGTATCGTTTTGCACCGCAGTCATCCATTTTTGGTTTAATTCCTACTCTTGGGGCAACATTGACTTCTGATGGTGGTTATTGGGGCTACGCTGGTGTGAAATATGACATTTATCTTAATGCCAACTGGATACTCACTCCTAACTTCGCTATTGCTGCTTACGAGCAAGGTGGCGGCGTTGATTTAGGATACGATATGGAGTTTAGAACAGGCGCCGAATTAGCGTATCAATTCAATGATAAAAGCCGACTTGGTCTAGGCTTGTATCATTTATCTAATGGCGATATTGGTGAAAATAATCCGGGTGCAGAATCATTGATTTTGAGTTACAGTTTCTGATTATCGAACTTTCTTATATAAACGCCCTTTTCCATCAGGTTGTGTTTTAAAGCGGCGATGAAGCCAGAAATATTGCTCTGGCATGAGTCGAATCTGGGACTCAAGCCAATCATTGATACGTTGAGCATCGGCAACATCGTCATCTGATGGATAGTCCTGCCACGCAGGGAATATTTGAATATGGTAACTACCATCTTCGTTGCGTTTAGGTACAAAAGGGACAACCTGTGCACCGGTCATTTTGACCATACGTGCTGTCGCCGGAACAGTCGCCGCGGTCACGCCAAAGAACTTGGCGAAAATACTATTTCTCGGGCCAAAATCCTGATCGGGTGCATACCACACGACCTTATTTTTTCGTAATGCACGTAACATCGCCCTGACATCATCTCGCATCACAATACCCTCACTATGATAAATCCGCGAACGCATCATGACAGCATTAAAGAGTGGATTTTTAAGGTGTCTGAACATCACATAGGCAGGGGTTTGTAGCATAATTAATCGCCCACCTATTTCCATACTGGTGAAGTGTCCGGTTAGTAAAATAACACCTTTGCCTTTTTGTTTCGCCGCTTCCAAATGTTCCAGCCCATCGTAAGTCACGCGTGGGTAGAGTTGTTTGTCTGATGCCCACCAGCTTACAGCTGTTTCGATCATCATCATGCCCGTATTATTCAGGATGCTTTTGACCAGGGTTTCTCTTTCTTCCTGACTCATTTCAGGAAAGCAGAGTTCTAAATTTCTTCGCACCACTTTTGCTCTGGAACGCATAAAGGGTTGCATCATCTGCCCAAGCAACAAACCTAGACGATACTGTAATTTAGCCGGCAAATAGACTGATAAGCGCATGAGTAACAGCCCAAGCCAGCTCGGCCAATAACGAGGGTGTAAAAATTGTTTCTGGAAAATATTCATTCAGGCTATGTTGCTTTCACAAAGTAGCGCCTATGCTATCATTCCTGCTTACTTTTCGCTGCTTTATGAGTCTGATTTGAGAGTTTTTTATAATATCGTCTTTACTTTGGCTGTGCCTCTGATCCTGCTGCGGTTGATATGGCGAGGAACAAAAGCCAGTGCCTATTTCAAACGTTGGAATGAACGGTTCGCTATCACCCTGCCCAAGCTTGAGAAAAGTAAATCGCTTATCTGGGTTCATGCTGTTTCCATGGGAGAGGTAGAAGCTTGCCGACCTTTAGTGGCCGCTATTCAATCGTCATTCCCAGGCCATCAGATACTCATCACCACAATGACACCAACGGGAAGTGCTCGAGTAAAAGATCTTTACGCTGATGATGTGCTGCACTGCTATCTGCCGTATGATCTGCCGATACTCATGCGGCGTTTTATCGATGCGATTCAGCCTGCATTTGCTGTCATTATGGAAACAGAACTTTGGCCTAATCTTATCCATCATTGTCATAAAAAAAGCATTCCCTTAGTGCTGGCCAACGCTCGAATGTCAGAGCGTTCTTTAAAAGGCTATCAACGCATTCCTAACTTAACACGCGACATTCTGCAAAGCTTTACCTTGATAGCCGCTCAAGCTCAGCAAGATAAAGAGCGTTTTATAGCGCTTGGTGCCAACAGAGAAAAAGTGCATGCTGTCGGAAACCTTAAATTCGAAGTGAATTTATCGGCAAGTATTGTCGAACAGGCTGAGGCGATTCGTTCAATGTGGGGAAACCGCCCGGTTTTTATTGCCGCCAGTACACATGAAGGCGAAGATGAGATTATTCTGAATGCCTCTCGCCAGATTCGTGCACAGGTACCCGATCTCTTGCTGATTATTGTCCCTCGTCACCCTGAGCGCTTTGACAAAGTGGCAGCGCTTTGCCAACGCTCTGGCTTTAAAATTCTCAGACGAAGTGAAAATGGCTTATGCCGAAGTGATATTCAAATTCTTGTGATTGATAGCATGGGTGAGCTACCTATATTCTATGCCTGTTCTGATGTTGCTTTTGTGGGTGGGAGTTTGGTACCTACTGGTGGACATAATATCCTTGAACCAGCCGCATTAGCTCGTCCCGTTATTGTTGGTCCGCATGTATTTAATTTCGCTGAAATTACACAACAGTTTATTGATGCCTATGCAGTGATTCAGGTAGATAACGCTGAAAGCCTAGCGACAACAGTCACTGATTTATTAAAAAACCCACCCAAACGCACCTCTATGGGTGAAGCCGGACAACAACTGATTAAGCAAAGCCAGGGCGCAAGCCAGCGCTTACTTAACTTAATCAAATACAATATCCATGTCTGATAAAGACCATTATTGGATGCAAAGAGCCTTGGAGCTTGCCCGTAATGCAGAAGCAAATGGCGAAGTCCCTGTTGGGGCTGTCATTGTTTTAGATGATCGTATTATTGGTGAAGGTTGGAACCAACCTATAGCCGGTCAGGATGCAACAGCACATGCAGAAATAATGGCATTAAGGCAGGCATGCCAAACAATGCAAAACTACCGCCTACCGGGAGCAGATATTTATATCACACTCGAGCCTTGCCTCATGTGTGCTGGCGCATTGATACATGCCCGTATCGCTCGCTGTATTTATGCAACACCAGAGCCTAAAACAGGGGCCGCAGGGAGTTGTATCGATGCCTTTTCTCTGCCTAATATCAACCACCGAGTGGAATGTAAAACCGGTATTTTACAAGAAGAAAGCAGCCAACTGATTAAACAGTTTTTTAAAGCCAGGCGTTAAAGATAGCGAGCCAGCAGTGCTTTCTCCGGTGCGTGTCCATGATATGGAATATAGACTTTGTGGCCGCTACCTGGCGCTAGTTGAATATCATGAAGCTCCTTATCGAATAACTTATCCAACACTAAGGTTTTGTTTCCTTCAGGCATTACCAATTCTAACTTATCTCCTATGGCAAACCGGTTTTTTACATCAATCTCCAGACACTGCTTATCTTCATCATAAGCTAATACTTCGCCTACATATTGTTGTTGTTCATTACTGGAGTAGCCGTGTAAATAATTTTGCTGTTCTTGTGTGGGATGCCGCTGATAGAAACCATCGGTATAACCACGGTTGGACAGGTTATCAAGCTGACCGATAAGTGCTGGATTAAAGCGTCGTCCTGCCAGAGCATCCTCTATCGCCTGACGATATATCTGTGCTGTGCGGGCGACATAATAAACTGACTTCGTTCGCCCTTCTATTTTCAATGAATCTACTCCGATATTGACCAGTCTTTCAATATGCTGAATAGCACGGAGATCTTTGGAGTTCATGATATAAGTGCCATGCTCATCTTCAAAAATCGGCATGAGTTCGCCAGGGCGGTTAGCTTCCTCTATTAAATACACATCATCCGCCAAAGGATGTCTTTCTTGCTGACCGCAGTCAGAGAAACTATGCTGATTCATGGCATCAAAGGCTTTAAATTCGATTTTTTGTGGCGAATCATCATTATTATCGCTGGCGTGTGTTTTATAATCCCAACGACAAGCATTGGTGCAGGTACCTTGATTTGGATCGCGATGGTTGAAGTAACCAGACAATAAACAACGCCCTGAATACGCAATACACAATGCACCGTGGACAAACACTTCCAGTTCCATGTCTGGACAAAGCTGGCGTATTTCCTCAATTTCATCCAACGATAATTCACGAGACAAGATAACTCTGGACAAGCCCATAGACTGCCAGAATTTTACTGCCTGGTAATTGACTGTATTGGCTTGTACAGATAAGTGAACCGGCATTTCCGGCCAACGCTCACGCACCATCATAATTAACCCCGGATCCGCCATGATAAGCGCATCAGGCTTCATCTCAATCACCGGCTCCATGTCGGCCATATAGGTCTTAATTTTTGCATTATGTGGCATCAGATTGCTTGCCACAAAAAACTGCTTACCCAAGGCATGTGCTTCTTCAACACCTTGCTGCAAGACGGGTAATTTATGGAAATCATTATTACGCACTCGTAAACTATAGCGCGGCTGACCGGCATAAACGGCATCGGCACCATATGCATAGGCATAACGCATATGTTGCAAGCTTCCTGCTGGTAATAGTAATTCCGGCGCATTCATCGCATGATTTCCCATATAAAAAAAGTGGGTAATTATAATCTAAATCTACAAAAAACCAATAAAAACAGTAGTCTCATCACAAATACAGCTCACGCATGGATGCATTCAATTCAATATAAGGTAATAATCATCGCCAGGTAATACATTAAGGAAGCTCTTTGAGAATATTGATCATTTCTCTACTAGCAACCGTTCTATTAACGGCATGTCGAGAAACACCACCACAACTCGAGCAAATAAAAGAGCGTGGCGAGTTGCGTGTACTGAGTCGCTATAGTCTCACCAGCTATTATGTTAAGGGCAATGAAGCTCTGGCAGGTTTTGAATACGAGCTGGCTGAGCGATTTGCCGATCGCCTCGGTGTCAAACTCAAGATTATCGTGCCGGATAACCTTGGCACGATGCTGCATATGATTGAGCAAGGTCGAGCAGATATCGCGGCAGCCGGTTTAACTGTCACAGAGCAGCGTAAAGAATTATTACGTTTTGGCCCGGTTTATCACGAAGTCACACAGCAGCTTGTTTATAAACACGGCAGCAAAAAACCAAAAGACATCACTGACATCATCACTGGCACACTTGAAGTGGTCGCAGATAGCAGTCATGTCGAACAATTACATGAATTACAGCAAGAAATACCCGAACTCAGCTGGCGTGAAAATCAAGAGTTAGATAGTCGAGGCTTACTCGAACTGGTTCAGCTAGAACTGATTGATTACACGATTGTTGACTCAAATGAGATGTCTGCCAACCAGTCTTTATTCCCTGAGTTACGTGTTGCCTTTGATATATCTGAACCGCAACCGCTTGCATGGGCCATGTCGCCAACAAATGACGAGTCACTCTATCTCGAAGTCGTGGACTTCTTTCATGATATGGAAGCATCAGGCGAGCTCGATAAACTGATTGAGAAATACTATGGGCACATCCGTCGCTTTGATTATGTCGACACTCGTGCCATCCATCGTCGTATCCAGACGCATTTACCACTCTATAAAGACCTATTCCAAGCAGCAGCGGATGAGTATGGCTTCGACTGGCACTTACTGGCTGCGATGGCTTATCAAGAATCCCATTGGAACCCTGAAGCCGTATCCAGCACAGGTGTGAGGGGATTGATGATGCTTACGCGCGCCACAGCCAAGCAGATGGGCGTCACTGACCGGGAAGATCCTGAGCAAAGTATTTTTGCAGGTGCGGCTTACCTAGCCTCATTGTATAGTCGACTGCCTAAACGTATTAAAGATCCTGACCGCACCTGGTTTGCGTTGGCTGCATACAACACCGGGCTCGGTCATCTTGAAGATGCACGAGTCATCACCCAGACTCGTGGCAAAAATCCTGATTCCTGGACAGATGTTAGAGAAAACCTGCCCTTACTTTCTAAGAAAAAATGGTACTCAAAGACTCGACATGGTTATGCACGTGGCAATGAACCCGTGAGGTATGTACAAAATACTCGACGCTATTTAAATATTATTTTGCATCATGAAGATATCATCACACCAATAGAACAATCTATTCCGGCTGTTGATGAAAAGTTACCCGCTGCATTGTAAAAAATGCCGACTGAGCGGCAGTGACCGAAAAGAGATCATCATCACTCTGCTGTATCTGATAGGAAGGCATGAATGGAAATAAAAAGACTCCAGTGATATGACTATCACTGGAGTCTTATCTGTTTACTGAATCAGTCAAGTTTTCTTAACTGATCAGCATTGCAGTTAAACCCGGCGTTTTTATTTAGTTGTCTGATGACTCTTCAATAAGAAAGTTAATCACATTAAACAGTTCAGGCACGCCACCTGCTGTGCTGGCATCGGTGCGATAAGCACCATTCACAATAAATGATGGTACACCAGTAATGCCTGATGTCTGACTCATAACCAGCGCTTTTTTCACTTTGCTTTTTACGCTGAAAGAATTCATGGTTTTTTTGAATTCATCACGGTCAATACCTTGCTCAGCCACAAAATCAAGTAATTGATCTTCTGTACTAAGACGACGTTTTTCGACATGGATAGCGTTAAATAATTTTGAATGAACTTTATCAAAATTACCCATGGCTTGAGCAGCGTAATAGACTTTTGCTAACTCTAACCAACTGTCTCTGAAAATAGCAGGCACCTTCACAAAATGCACATTCTCTGGCAGTGTTTCTTTCCATGCTTCCACTTCTGGCTCTAACTTAAAGCAATGTGGGCAGGTATAAGAAAACATTTCTACGACTTCGATCTTGCCATTGTCAGGTGTTGCTAACTTCTCAGCTGTTGGAAAATAATGGGTTCCTTCAACGAAGTTCATCGGAACAGCTGATGCTGCCGTTGAAATCAGACCCAGAAAGAGTCCTGTTGCAAGGGTTTTCACTAATCTCATCATCGTTGAGTATCCTTTACTTTCAATTAATTATTACAACGTACCATAGGAATGAAGGCCGCTCAGGAACATATTGACACCAAGAAAGGCAAATAGCGTCACAAATAATCCGACTATTGCCCACCAGGCCATAGGTTTACCATTCCAGCCTTTGGTTAAGCGCATGTGTAACCAGGCCGCATAATTCAACCAAACGATCAATGCCCAGGTTTCTTTAGGATCCCATGACCAATAACCACCCCAAGCTTCTGCGGCCCACAATGCTCCTAAAATGGTTGCCAGGGTAAAAAAGGCAAAGCCAAGAGCAATTGTCTTGTACATCAAATCATCCATCAGACTTAACTCTGGCATGGCTTTAACCCAACGGCTATCAGGGTTTACCTCTTGTCTCCAGACGACCAACACGTAGGCCACACCAATCATGGCAGCCATAGCAAAAGCACCATAACCGATAAAGTTGGCTGGCACATGGATTTTCATCCAATAACTCTGTAACGCAGGTACTAAAGGTTGGATTTCATGAGCATTGCGTTCAAAGCTGTACCAAAGCTGAAATACTACCGCTGCACTAATCACCAGTAAAACAAAGCCACCGAGACTACGTGTCTGATAACGACGTTCGTAAAAGAGGTATAACAAGGCTGTTACAACAGAAAACAGTATAAAGACTTCGTATAAGTTACTGACAGGAATGTATCCAATGTCTGCACCATGTAGATAGGTTTCACGCCAACGCACCATTAGACCAATCATGCCCATAGTGACAGCGGCCCAGGTTAACCCGGTGCCTACTTTTTCTGTGAAACTCGAGCGGAAAACGGTGCCGGCAAAATAAGTCAATGTCGCCATCACAAATAAGGCACTCATCCACATAAAGGCAGATTGACTCGCCAGAATATAGTTGAGCCAAAAGTTCGACTCAGCGGCGTCTAAACTTTGACCATACAAAGAAACAGCAAACAAACTGAATACGGCGACAGCCAGACTATGCCAGCGGAAACCTGGCCAGTATTGGCCCAGGAATCCCATTCCAATCGCTGTTAATACAATGATAGTAATTTCATAATAATCGAGAATATCGTAATACGTACCAATAAGCCCAATAGCTGTGACCAACATTAAGATTCGCCAGAACCAAACAGACCAAGGTGTCTGTAGTGTTGATTTCATTGTTGAGAGGTGTGCCGTCATATTTTAATGCCTCATCGCATAGCAGAAACTAAGAACATCATCCTTCGTCAGAGTTCCGTGACTTTGACTGTAGTTTTGCTTTGATATCCTCAAAGTAATTATCAAATTCTCGAGGATTTCTATTCGTCATCCCCGCCAAATAAACCTGTGATTTGCCGTCTTTTTCTCTTACCCAGACCCAGAAACGCCGCTGAGGCAGATAGAACAATAAGAAGACACCGGCAATTAAAAATGCACAACCAAGATAGACTATGCTTTTGCCTGGTGCATGTGCTATTTGCAAGCCGGTTGATTGGATTTGCGTGAAATCAGTCATTTCTAAATACACAGGAGAGCCATATCGAGGTAATGTGCCAATCGCATCAATCGCATCCTGTAAAAACAGAACCTCGGATTGATCAACCGTTTCCCCCTGCTTGAGCTCTAAACCTGAAAAATAAATACGTCCAAGCATTTCTCTGAGCATGGCCAGATATGCCGGAGCTAAAGCATCACGTTCAGCTTCCGGTAGCGTTTTTTCAATGAACTCACTGACCTCACCAAAACCGCCACGATTAAACATCTCGATGAGTGTTTCTAAGGTTTTTTGTAGGCTATCAGCCAAAACAACATCGTCTGTTGTTTGCAAGCTAGATAATGTAGCGAGTTTCATTTCCTCAGCGATATCCTTCACAACACTTTTATTATGAAGTCGTTTCAAAAACTGATAGAAGCCCTCAATGCTGTCATTCTCATCAGCAGGTATATACAAATAAGCAAATTCTTCAGATGGCGAGCCACGTACACCACTCAAGAAATAATATCGGCCATCCCGTTCAACCGGATTCATATAGTTTTGATATTCAAGTGCCTCACCAGTAGGTTGACGTAGCTTAAAAGTCACACTAGGACCAAAATTACGAACATTGTTAGGATTATCATCCGTAGGATCAGGGTTAATATTGAAAGGTCTGAAATCGGTGATTTCTAACTGCATTTCTTTATCACCCCAGAGCATCTGCTGTGTGTTAAAGACTTTTGTTTCTAAGCTAACGGGCTCGCCTTTATCAGAGAATAAAGGCCAGGCTTTCAAAGTCAGTTCAGAGCCACCATCTCCAAAACTAGCTTGATAAATGGCATAACCTTTATATATGAGTGGATGATTCACCGCGATGGTAGATTCAAGCGGTTTCTCCAAATCTGTATCATGAATCACTAAATCTGACTCAAATGATTTCGGCTGCCCTGTTGGATAGTGCTCTATACGGAATTCTTTTACTTCTATAGTGAAAGGTAAATTTTGCACTAAATACCCATCGCGCATGGCCAGATAAGCCACACTCGCCGCTCTTCCTTCGGGGATACTGACACTGCCTCTAAAGGCTTGTGGCCCGACAGGAAGACGGCTTTCTTTTGGAACCTGGGGAAGAGGTAAATTTCGGGTTTCAACCTGAATTCGGCCCTGCCATTCAGCAAGTTTCAGTGGCAGGTTACTATCAAACAGGCCACCAACACAGATCACAATAATCGCAACGTGCGTCAGAATATAGCCAAGGCGATTCATGCCGCCACGCATTGCTGAAACTAAAGTATTTCCTTCACTTTTCTCAGTGACTCGTGTCCTAAAGCCATCAGAGGCGAGCGCTGCGTTTACAGCATCGACGGTCTGCTCTGGTGACGTCGGAGTTTCCCACTCACTACGGTGATGCATGGAACGTAAAGATTTAAGCTGCACATGTGTTCTCAGATTAAACATATCTTTGAACATGGATGGTGCGTGACGGATGACACAGACAGTTGTGGAAACCACCAGCAATGCCAATATGGCTAAAAACCACAAAGCACTGTAAACATCATACAAACCCAGTTTTTCAAATACTTCAAACCAATAAGGACCGAATTTGATTAGATAATCAGGATAAGGTTGATTTTGCTGAAGAACAGTACCTATGACAGAGGCGATAGCTAAGGTAATTAGCAATGTAATTGCCAATTCCATCGTGCCTAAAAAATGAAAAACTCGCCAAGCTAAACTGCGATGAGAAACTGATGAATCCTGATTTTGTGACATGAAGTGAGCCTTAAAACGAGTTTCGTTACTCGATTTTAATCTCTCTACATAGCTAAGAATGATTAGCTATGTAGAGAAAGTGTGACGATTATTTCAAACCAAAGACATAAGCTGAAACCGCTTTAATTTCGGCTTCACTCATTTTGCTGGCAATATCACGCATCATGCTATTAGGGTCATTGGCTCTTTCCCCTTTAGCAAAAGCATGAAGCTGTGCTTCCACATACGTGCTGTATTGTGATGATAACTTAGGCCATTTCGCCGCAGGCACGCCATTACCATTTGGTCCATGACAAGCCATACAAGCGGGCACGCCTGTTTCTTTGTTGCCGGCGCGGTAGATTTGCTCGCCTTGTTTGACTAGTTCTTCAGAAACAGCACCTGGTGCCATTTTTTTACTCGCAAAATATGCCGCCAAATCAGCCATATCTTGTTCTGATAAGTTGGCCACCATCGGTGCCATCAACGCATTCTGGCGCTCACCACTCTTGAAGTTGGCTAATTGTTTTTCGAGGTAACCGGCACCTTGTCCGGCTAATTTGGGAAAAGCATCAGAAGGACTATTTCCATCTGCGCCATGACAGCTTGCACATACAGCCGCTTTTTTCTTACCAGCATTGATATCGCCGGCCGCCATCACTTGAGTGCTCATCGTAACCGCCACACCGAGCATGGCTATCTTCACTAATTTTTTCATTATTTTATTACCTGAAAACTAAGCTAAATCATCATCGAGAACTTTGGGTATGCTACTCTTGTTAGGATAATTTTTCACCCAAAATGGTTCCATGTCACAACTATATAGAAAAGCCTATTATAACGGCAGTGCTACTGAGCTGTCCCAGTTACCTGAAGATCAAGGTTATGAGGTGGCATTTGCTGGTAGATCCAATGCCGGAAAATCCAGTGCGATCAATTGCATAACGGAAATCAGCGCGCTCGCCAGGACAAGTAAAACGCCTGGCCGTACACAAATGATTAATTTTTTTAGCTTCGACGATGAGCGAGCCTTAGTCGATCTTCCTGGTTATGGCTATGCCAAAGTCCCTGAGAAAATGAAGCTAAAATGGCAGCATACTTTGGCTCAATACCTTGAAACCAGGCAGTGTTTGCGGGGAATGATGTTAATGATGGATATTCGCCACCCATTAAAACCATTCGATATACAGATGCTAACCTGGGCTAACCAAGCTGATTTGCCAGTACATATACTGCTCACTAAGTCTGACAAACTCAAAAAAGGCGCGGGTAAACAAAGTCTGTTATCTGTACGCAATGAACTTAAAAAGCTCTCCTTAAACGCCTCTGTACAGCTATTTTCATCCTTGAACAAATCGGGCAAAGAGGAAGCCACTCAAAAGCTTGATGACTGGTTCGAAGTGAATCAGGGAATAGAATTTTCCCCAGGTGACTGAAGGATATCTAAATGAATAAATCACTACTTAAAAGCCGACGCCAGTTTCTACAAGGTACGGCTTTGAGTAGTGTTTTTCTCGGTTTCAGCTTACCTGTGCAAGCACAGCCAGTCTCAGAAGAATTACAGCAAACCCTCCCCGACTCTATGCTGAAAGCGGGATCGAATTTCAGTAACTATGGTCAACCTTCTATTTACGAAAAAGATATTATTCGCTGGATATCTGCCAACCCAAACGTACCCGGTAATGGTGTGTCATGGACACCATTAGAAGAGTTACAAGGTACTATTACGCCTAATGGTTTGCATTATGAACGACACCATAATGGTGTGCCTGATATAAATCCATCCTCACATGAAATCATGATTGATGGTTTAGTAGACAAGCCACTAACGTTTTCGATTGATGCCTTAAAACGCTACCCGCAAATAAGAAAAATCTGCTTTATCGAGTGCGGAGGCAATAGTAATGCTGGCTGGCGTAGCGCTCCCATTCAATCAGCTGCAGGCTATGTGCATGGCCTTGTCTCTAATGCCGAGTGGACTGGTGTTCCACTCAGACTGCTCTTAAATGAATGTGGCATTCAAGCTGAAGCGAAATGGGCCATTGCTGAAGCAGCGGATGGTGCCGCATTAAATGTGAGCCTTCCCATTGAAAAATTACTCAATGATGCAATTTTGGCCCTATACCAGAACGGCGAACGCCTGCGACCTGAAAATGGTTATCCGGTTCGATTGTTACTCCCGGGTTGGGAAGGCATCGTCAATGTGAAGTGGTTAAGACAGTTAAAGTTAGTTGAACAACCTGCGATGACCCGGGATGAAACGGCCCAGTACACTGACTTACTGCCTACAGGTAAAGCAAGACAATTCAGCTTCACTATGCAAGCCAAGTCACTTATTACCAGTCCTTCAGTTGGGATGACACTGCCGGATAACCCCGGCATTTATCAGGTCACCGGGCTTGCCTGGTCAGGTAATGGCAAAATCCGCAAAGTCGAGGTATCAGCAGATGGCGGTGATACATGGGTCCAAGCAGAACTAAGCGATCCTGTTTTAGATAAAGCTTTTACTCGTTTTAGTCTGCCGTGGCAGTGGCAAGGTCAATACGCAATATTACAAAGCCGAGCTACCGATGAAACGGGTTATCAGCAACCATCTCGAAATACGCTCATTTCAGAGCGCGGTGACAATAGTTTTTTTCATTACAACGCGATTGTCAGCTGGGAAATCAATGAAGACGGTCAGATTAGTCATATTTATGTATAGACACATTCTATTCTTTTTACTGTTTTCTCCAGCACTTGTCGCCGAGCCATTAGTCCAGCCATTGGGTAAAGATGCTGTGCAACAATCACAGCAAACAGCATGGAACCTTACTATAACCCCTGATGGCAAAAATTTACCTGTGGGACATGGCACTGCAGAGCAAGGCAAACAACTATTTAATCAGCACTGTGCCAGCTGTCATGGATTTGGTGCCATCGGCGCCAGCGCTATGCCGCTGGTCGGTGACGTTGGCTCGCTCACGGATGACTACCCAGAGAAAACCGTAAATAGCTATTGGCCTTATGCAACAACACTTTATGACTACATTCGGCGAGCCATGCCCCCCTCAGCACCTTTTTCTTTGAGTAGTAATGAAATCTACGCACTTTGCGCTTATATTTTAAATCAGGATGATATACTCGAGAACGATGTGGAACTCAATGAAGTCACACTACCTCAGGTAAAGATGCCTAATCGGGATGGGTTTTCTCCCATCTATCCAAACAAACGCTGAAATAATTTAAGGATCTGTCTATGAGCCCACGTTACGCATGTACTGCTAACCCCGCCCCGGAATTATTCGACACTGAAAAACTGGGAATGAATAGCGATGCTCTCATCAAAGATTTCAAACGTTATTACGGTACACACTTAGCTCAGGATAAAGGCTGTGCTTCGGGTCATTATCTCTATTCGTCATTAGCACTGACATTAAGAGATCGCCTGTTCAACCGAATGAAACACACCAAGCACACCTATGCAGAAAAGCACTGTAAACATGCTTATTACTTATCAATGGAATTTCTGATGGGCCGAGCCATGGGTAATGCCGTGCTCAACTTAGGCCTGGAAAAAGAAACGACCAAAGCATTGAATGAGCTGAATTTGGATTTTGAAAACCTGATTGAAATGGAACATGACGCCGGTCTCGGTAATGGTGGCCTGGGTCGCTTAGCCGCCTGCTTCATAGATAGTTGTGCCACGTTACAATTACCGGTAACAGGTTATGGTCTGCGTTATGAATATGGCATGTTCCAACAACGCATCGAAAATGGATTTCAGGTAGAAAAACCTGATCACTGGTTGCAAGATGGTAACCCGTGGGAATTGGAGCGGCCTGAATTTACTCAGCGCATTAAATTTGGGGGTCATACCGAGTATCATCCAAGTGATAGTGGTGATATGCGTGTTCACTGGGTAAACACCAATGATGTCTTAGCTATCCCATTTGATCTGCCCATCCCCGGTTATCAAAATGGCACTGTTAATGTGCTGCGGTTATGGAAAGCCGGTGCCACTGATGAGTTCAACCTGGAAGACTTCAACTCCGGCTCCTACACAGAAGCCGTGGCGGCTAAAAATGAAGCTGAAAATATCAGCATGGTGCTCTATCCGAATGATGCCAGCGAGAATGGTAAAGAGCTCCGTCTACGCCAGCAGTACTTCTTAGCCTCAGCCAGTTTGCAAGACATTATCGACTACTGGGTCACCACCCATGGTGAGTCATTCGATAATTTTGCCGAGAAAAATTGTTTCCAGCTAAATGATACTCACCCTACTGTGGCAGTTGCCGAACTCATGCGTTTATTAATGGATGAACATGGACTGAGCTGGGATAAAGCCTGGGACATCACCTCCAACACGATGGCCTATACTAACCATACTCTGTTACCAGAAGCTTTGGAGCGCTGGCCGGTCAATATGTTTGGGCGTCTGCTGCCACGCATTCTGGAAATTATTTACGAAATTAATGCCCGCTTCCTGCGTGAAGTCGCCAGACGCTGGCCGGGAGATAAAACCAGATTAGCAAGAATGTCGATTATTGAGGAAGGCGATGAAAAGCAAGTGCGCATGGCCCATCTTGCCATTATCGGCAGTTACTCGATAAACGGTGTCGCCGCCTTGCACTCTGAGTTACTGAAAAAAGGCTTATTCCATGATTTTTATGAACTCTGGCCGCATAAATTCAATAATAAAACCAACGGTGTAACCCAACGTCGCTGGCTAGCCTGGTGTAATCCGGACTTAAGTGAACTGATTACAGACACCATTGGTGATAAATGGATTACTCAACTCACCGAGCTGAAAAAACTGGAAGAGTATGCCCATGACAAAACGTTCCAGAAGAAATGGCATGCGGCTAAACTTGCTAATAAACAGCGCTTGGCAAAATTAGTGAAAGATAGCTGCGGCGTCGAGTTTAATCCTGAAGCGATGTTTGATATTCAGGTTAAACGTATTCACGAATACAAACGTCAGTTACTTAACATCCTGCATGTTATTCATCTCTATGACCGTATCAAACGTGGCGATACGAAAAACATGACGCCACGTTGTGTCCTATTCGGTGGCAAAGCCGCACCGGGTTATGTCATGGCAAAACGTATCATTAAATTGATAAATAATGTCGCCAGTACAGTAAATAATGATCCGGATGTGGGTGATCTGTTAAAAGTCGTGTTTTTGCCAAACTACCAGGTCTCAGCCATGGAAGTGATTTGTCCTGCAGCTGATTTATCTGAGCAAATTTCTACTGCCGGTAAAGAAGCCTCTGGTACAGGCAATATGAAATTTATGATGAACGGTGCAATGACCATTGGTACGCTCGATGGTGCCAATATTGAAATTCGTGATGAAGCCGGCGCAGAAAACTTCTTCCTGTTCGGCCTGACTGAAGATGAAGTAACTGAGCTTAAACCAACATATAATCCACGGTTTATTATTGATAACGATGCTGACCTGAAACGTGTTGTCGACTTATTGGAGTC
This sequence comes from Methylophaga sp. UBA678, assembly GCF_002299105.1. Classification (NCBI taxonomy): domain Bacteria; kingdom Pseudomonadati; phylum Pseudomonadota; class Gammaproteobacteria; order Thiotrichales; family Piscirickettsiaceae; genus Methylophaga; species Methylophaga sp. UBA678. Next base: position 132,948 of record NZ_DBNG01000024.1, on the reverse strand, counting down.
TGGACACTTCAACCAATGTGAAGAAGGCTGTTTTGATGACATCATTGCTGCCTTTACCAGCCCCAATGATCCGTGGATGACCGTCGCCGATTTCCATAGCTATGTCGAAGCCCAACAACGCGCCGCAGAAGTTTATCAAGACAAAGAACGCTGGATTGCAATGAGTATTATGAACAGTGCCAACAGCGGTATGTTCTCTACCGACAGAACCATGGAAGAGTACAACAACGATATCTGGAAGCTGGAAAAAATTAACCCACGCTATTAATTGATTGATGCCAAGAGAGTGTTATCACTCTCTTGGTAAAAGACACTGTGAGCCGTAGCAGATTACGGGCAAAGTCCGTATAATCTTCGGCTCAACTTCACGCGCCTGTAGCTCAGTTGGATAGAGTACCAGTTTCCGAAGCTGGGGGTCACAGGTTCGATTCCTGTCAGGCGCGCCATTTTATTTATCAAACATCGTCTCCCAATCATAAGAAAGCCGGCTTGGTTATGAATCCATACCAGCATATCAGAGCTGGAAAAAACCTAAACCTTGAATAACGCCAGTTTCTCTTGCAGTCTGCCAGCAGCTAGATCCAGTTCATTCCCCACGCCACGCAATTGTTGCGCTCCTTTTGAGGTCAGGTGCACCAGTCGCGAAACCTCGGAAAGATTATGATTAACTTCATCACAAGCGGCTGACTGTTGTTCTGTGGCTGCAGCAATTTCCAGCGTCATTTCAGTCACTTCTTCGATAGCCTGATTAATATCATTTAACGCTGATTCTGCCTGTTGTGCCAACTCTACTGTTTCTGATACGTGTTGACCGCTTAGATCTATTGTATTTAATGCTAGCTGATTACTTTGCTGCATGATGGTTAGTTGCTTACGCATATCAGCCACAGCCTGGTGAGTCTGACTCGCCAGGTTTCTAATCTGCTCTGTAACGAGGTCAGGCTCAGCTTTATTCTTGCTGACCGTAGGATTATCTGTGGATTGGTTCGTCAGGTGATTGATTTTTAGTGCAATATCATCAAAAACTGAGATAATTTTCAATATATTATCGACATTTTTTGCCATACTCTGCACGGCAACTTCCGACTGGCGAACCGACTGACTGATGTGATCAATGGTTACAGTTCTTTTTTGAAGAACTTCTGTCCCTACTGTTGTTGCATCATTAGCATATTGCACAAATTGTGATGTTCGTTCAGCACTTGCAGCGATTTGCTGTGCTGATGCAGCCATCTCATTCATCGTCAGTACCATATCCTCGATCAGGCTTTCTTGTTCTAACATCTGAATGCTCGTTTCTACACTGATCTGTCGGCCTTCCGAAGATAATTCACTGACATCACTGGCAACTGGAAGCAACTGCTTAACCAGATTTTGTAGCTTTTCAATAAAGGTATTTAATAGAAGAGATAGTTTGCCTGTTTCATCACGATAATTAATATTTAATCGCTGTGTGAGATCGCCTTCTCCTTCAGCTATGGAAGTCACCAGTGTGGTCATTTCTGTCAGTGGCCGGATACTTTTGCGAGCCACTAGCCATATCGTAAACACCCCAAGTAGTGAAAGAAATAAGCCTAATATTGTTGTTGTCGTTATAAACCGTTCTTGTGCGAGTTCAAGGAACTGATTTTGCTTGATTACATCAGCCATCACAATTTCTTCGGGTACTTCCATATATGCAATCCAACGTTGCTCATTGCCCGGCAGATGGAAAGGTTTCATGACGATGAATTGTTGCTTGGAGTGTAGAATTCTGGTTTCATCACTGGCCGCCACTTCTCTGAGATTGTCGCGTATTGATGCTTCCAACACTCTCAAGTTCTGACCAATTAAATAAGGATGTTGACTATGCCCTGAGATCACACCTCTGGGACTGACCAATAATGTCCTTCCCCGGCCATCGTATAGTCGTGACTCAACGTCACTGATCACTGATTGCAAGAAGCTGGCAGAGATATCCACACCAGCAATACCGATAAATTGCTCATGAACTTTTATCGGAGCGACAAGACTACTCAATAAGACTTCCTTGTCATCTACAGGGTAAAGATAGGGATCAATTACACAACTTTTGCCACTCTCTTTTGAACAGAGATAATATTCCCCAACTCTGTTGCCGTTCTCATCCAGGTTTTTGTCCTCCAACCCTTCCAGCAAAGCCACCATAAAATCATTATTGTCTCTCGTCACATAGGGCATGAAGCGACCTGCAGCATCACTTCCCTTTGTCTGTTTTGCCAGTTTATCTGCCCCATCAAGTGCATTGGGTTCAAAAGCCACGTAGGTCGCCAGAAAGTTTGGGTGGTCCGATAAAGTTTGCTCAAGCATGCGAATGGCCAACTCTCGTCTATCATGGTTGCCTTCGGACTTCACAACAGCATTCATTGCAGAGGCAACACCCTGTATTGAATGCATTGCAGATAAAAGCGGTGTAGATAATTCCCCGGCTGTATCACTAGCCAGTACCTGAAGATAGTCTTCAACCTGACCACGTGTCACCTCATAACTCTGAGCGGCAAGCGTTTGTTTTATCTTGTCAAACTGCCATAGTCCGACCAAGACCGCCATCAAAACAACGCTAAGAAGCCCGAGTCCAGCCCAGATGCTAAAACGTTGTTGAATGGAAAAATGCATTGTTTATTCCCGACATGTCACATACCGAACACTGGCTGATGCCAGAGCTATCTCAGAGCACTCTGATTACGGTGGACAAATCTGTCACATTTTCTATTACAGCGCAATTATCCCCCCCCTTTTTTCCAAAGGAATCACATACGCTTCAATCAAACGGTGTTGCTCTTAAACCCCATTCAGCAAGGAGCACATGAAAGACATTTTAAGAGTAGGCTAATCATTAACTTTCAGGATGTATGCTCATACTGATGATGCTTTTTTTGCTGTAAGGCATGGGCGACTAATATGCCAATTTCGTACAACACCCACATGGGAATAGCCAACATAAACTGAGAAATAATGTCAGGCGGCGTAATAATAGCGCCAATAACAAACGCACCAACAATGACGTAGGAACGCGCTTGCTTCAATGCCGTCACACTTACCATCCCAGCCGCGACCATCAGTACCACCGCGATAGGTGTTTCAAATGCCAGGCTGAAAGCAATAAAAAGCACAATGATGAAATCTAAATATTTACCAATATCAGTCATCACCGCGACTCCTTCGGGAGCTGTACTGGTGATAAAACCGAACACGACAGGAAAGACCAAGAAAAAAGCAAAAGCCATCCCACAAATAAATAGAAAAACACTGGTGATGACTAAAGGTGCAATAAGATGGCGCTCATTGCTATACAAACCAGGCGCGATGAAAGCCCAGATCTGGTAAAGCGTATAGGGAGATGAAATGATAAAGGCGGCTAACATCACCACCTTGAGAGGAACAAAGAAAGGGGTAGTCACTTCAGTGGCAATCATTTGTCCCCCTGCTGGCAAAGCTTGTAGTAAAGGGGTTGCCAAAAACTGATAAATATCATTTGCAAAGGGAAATAATGCGAGCATGATGAAGAAAATCCCAGCCACAATTTTCAGCAATCGTTGTCGAAGTTCTAACAAGTGACTGAAAAATTCTTCTTTACTACTCACTTAGCGATTCCTTCTGTTGGGTCACACTTTTTTTATGCTCAGCGACTTTGGTTGTTGTAGCACTAGGGTTTTCCCTGGCTGTTTCTGAAGCAGGCGTTTCAGAGCGGCGAATCACTTCGGCAACCGGCTGCATGCCTTTACGAAGCTCATCATTCAAGCCTTCTTTTTGTTGTTTTAGCTCTTCCTGCAACCGTAAAAGATCGTCAGATCTCATTTCTTGATCGATATCGTCTTTAACAGCCGTCATAAACCGTTGAATACGCCCCACCATCACACCTAGAGTCTGCGCTACCTTTGGAAGTTTATCGGGACCAATAACAACCAGCGATACCAATAGAATGACGATAAGCTCGGGGAAGGCGATATTAAACATAGCCAAATACGCTGGTGTTACTGTTTATGCCTGGCTTTGTTATTCACACTGTCAGTTTGATTGACAGCATGATCGATAACACTGATGTCTTGCTCTTCACTCATCGCTTGTTTAAATCCTTTGACAGCACCGCCCAAATCTCCACCTAAATTCCGTAATTTTTTGGTGCCAAAAACAAGCGCTACAACCGCCAGAACAACGAGCCAATGCCAAATACTAAAAGACCCCATTTAACTGTCTCCTTAAATGATGTGGATATACTAAGTTTCTATAATTATGATTGGGCGTACGTAATCAAAGCCGTGATCGCTCCAGTGTCTCACTCGGACACTCCCCGAATAGCTCACGGTAATAACGTGCGAACAAACTCATATGCCAAAACCCCCAATGCGATGCCACACAGGCGATATTACTGATTTGCTCCGACTTGTATTGAAGCTCAGCCCGAATCTTGTGAAGACGAATATTTCGCATATAAGCAACAGGAGTGATGCCAAGCACTTGCTGAAAAGCATGGTTCAATGTCCGGCGACTAATATTCAGAGTGGTACAAATTTCACCAATGGTAATGGGATCACAATGCTGGGCTAGCGTGAGCTCACGTACACTTTTGACGATATAGCGATGTACTCTGTACTCATGTCGTCGGCCGTTGTTGTTGCTGACCGCTGACAGTGCCTGCACACACACACTGAAAACGGTATCTTCAAAGTGTCGCCAACTGTTTGGATGACTGGTGCCATCATCAAGATTTTTCGCCATATGCTCTGTGCCGATGTATAAGATTGCCAACAAACGGCTTTGTATAGCAGGAGGAAGCGCCTCTACTGGATTTGCCCTATCCATAATGGGGCGAAGATCCACCTTTTCTACTCTTTCTGCATATTCCTCTAGCCTTTGCTCAGCAATGACGGCAACATTGATTTCAGACGAATGTGAAGTCCTGAATAAGAGTTCATCATTTTTATCCAGAGTAATCAGCGAATTTTTGTCTAGCTTACTGCCACACCATAAAGCCTCACCCTCAACAATAGTTGGTAATCCAATCACATAACTGCCTGGTGGTGGACTGGCAAGCTCATCCACAGAACGATTCATCGCTTCACGAAAGATCTGTACTCCCTGACAAGCAACACTGGTCACCGTACCTGAAAACTGCCCTTTATCTAGTTGCGTGTAATCTTGTGACCACATTGGCAAAGCTGCTGCTTGCTCTAAGACATCAGTTAATTTAGAGCGTACTGCTTTTATTTCAATTTTAGCTAGGTCGTCATCTACCCATATCTTTTCTTGATTCATATTTCTCTCCCTCGGAACCAAGCCATCAAACAAACCATAACTTCTTATTTTTATTAAGAATATATTGGTTTACCTGTCTTATTATTTTTATCAGGTTGATAACTGGCACTTACGATAATAGGCCTTTTCTGGGATAGCTAATAGTAGAAATCGGCAATATGTCAGTCTGAATAATGAACTGAGTTTGATCATGGCTGTAGGGAGAGGACCAGTATCATCACTCAGACCATCGATGAACCATCATGGCATGAGCGAAGAATTGAGCAGATGACAGACTATCGAAGGTAAAACAGACAGTTAGCCCAATCATCACTCATCCACTCACATGTTAGATAACATCCTCACTGTGTTATGCCGTTAACACAAAGTTTCAATTGAAATAGCGTTTGACTAGCAAGAATCGGCAACATCAATAGTAGTTATCCCCATTCTGATACTTCAATGCCAGTTTTTGATACGGCAGGGATTTCCCTCTGGCTATAGTTGTTACGAAATTATTTCATCAACAACAAGTGACCGGCAGGTCCGAGGAGGTAGAGAGTGAGAGCAGATACACACGCTGGTGATTATAGCCAGACATCGACTGTTGAGAACAGCTCAACATGTGTGCCTGATGCGATTAGTTTTTCTGAGTCAAAATCATCAGGACAGCGATTTGCCATTATGTTATCGGCAATAACCATAGGTGTTGCAACAGGCATTGCACTGAATACACAAGCGTCATCGATGCTGACGGCAATGTTTTTCGTTTTAACTTTTGTTGGTGGCCTGTTATCCACTTGGTCTCCATGTGGGTACTCAAGCCTGAGCCTGCTGCGACCAGCCGGGAAATATTCTTTTGGTTCAGTCGCTCGCTGGACCCCCACCTTCATTACTCATGCGATTGGCTATGCCATCGGTGCACTCATGTTGGGTGGTGCACTAGGTTTAGTGGGTGCTTTATTATTCGAACAGTTAGCTTTCAGTCATATGATAATGGGACTGGCGATACTAGCAATTGGTTATGGGGCACATCAACTTGGCTTTCTAAAAATGCCCTACCCACAGCGTCGAGCTCAGGTTCCACATGATGCTCGTTTTCGTTTTCGCTCCTCAACAATTGGCCTGCTTTATGGCTATGCGCTGGGGATGAACTACCTGACTTACGTACAGACACCGATCCTCTACATCGTGACCGGTGCTGCGTTGCTGAGTGCTGATGTCACTACAGCAATCACTATCATCGCCATCTTCAACATCGGGCGCTGTCTGCCTGTTGCGGTGAACTTTCTGCCTATTTCCAACCAGTCCGTTCAAGCTTGGCTAGCGAAATGGCAGGAGCGTGCTGTTGAACTGGATGGGTTTCTTCTGCTGTCAATCGGTGCAGCCGCATTAACCATGTTATCGCTGTAAACACAGGTGAGACCTCATCCTTAACTCATAATAAACCAAAATAGTTTGGAGAAGATATGACACTATTTAACCTTAAATCAAAGCTGCGACAAAAAAGTCTAGCAGGGGGCATTGCTACGGCAGCGCTGATGGCTACCACTTATCCAGCACTAGCTGATATTGCTGTTGAACAACAGACCATTGAAGTTGCCCCAGCCAGTGACTCAAAGCGTGTTTATGTCACTGACCCTGGCCATTTCCAGATGACCTCTCAGGTGTTCACCATCGACGGTAACAACAACAAGATCCTGGGTATGTCTGATGCCGGTAAGCTGCCTCATGTGCTGCTCGGTGACCAGGGTAACTTCATGGCGATTGCTAACACCTGGTATGACCGCATCGCCCGGGGTAACCGTGATGATTACATCGAAGTCTTTGATACACAGACTCACGATGTGACAGCAGACATTGATATCCCTGAAGGTCGCTTCCTGACCGCTGTTTTTACCCACATGGCAACGCTGAGCACTGATGACAAGCACATGATGTTCCAGCAGTTTTCACCGATACCGGCAGTGGGTCTGGTTGATCTGGAACAAAACAAGTTCGTCAAAATGATGGATACCCCGGACTGTTACCACCTGTTCCCGGCACCGGAACAGAACGTGTATATGCACTGCCGTGACGGTTCAATGCTGAAAATCAATTACGACGATGAGGGTAATTCCACTCAGACTCACAGCGAAGTGTTCCATCCGGAAGACAGTTATCTGGTCAATGAGCCTTACTACTCGGATGTCACTAACCGTCTGGTATGGCCGGATTACGAAGGCCGTATCTATCGGGCAACCCTGACTGCTGATGGCGCTGAATTCAAGGAGCCTATCGAAGTCTTCACTGAAGAAGAGAAAGCAGACAGATGGCGTCCAGGTGGCTGGCAGCTGGTCACTGTTCATAACGACAGTAATGAACTGTACCTGCTGGCAGATCAGCGTGGTGAATTCACCCACAAAACACCAAGCCGTTACGTGTTTGTAGTCGACGCCGATACCGGTGAACGCCTGCGCAAGATGGAACTGAACCATGAAATCGATTCCATTGCTGTCAGCCAGGACGACAAACCGTATCTGTTCGCCTTATCCGCTAACGAACAGACTCTGTACACCTTTGATGCTAAGACAGGTAAGAAAATCGGCGAAACGGCAGGACTCGGCCGCTATCCGCACATTCTCACCCTGCCTCAGGATAGCGAGTAAGACATGAACTGGCTTACTAACGATCCTGCCCTGTCAGTACTGGCCACACTTTTTGTGGGGCTGGTACTGGCGGTAGCAGCCATTTCCAAGTTGCGTAGCCCTGACGAGTTCCAGGGTGTGGTCGACAACTACCGTTTGTTGCCGGGCTTTCTGGTTAAACCGGTAGCCAAGCTTCTGCCTTGGATTGAACTGGCATGTGCCGTCGCTTTGATGGTGCCGCCTGTACGTGAAATAGCTGCCTGGGTAGCAGTGGGACTGTTCGTGATGTTCTCGCTGGCATTGGCCATCAATGTCGGCAGGGGCCGAACCCATATTGACTGCGGTTGTGTAAGACGTCCGACCAGTCGGAGCCGAATCGGCATGTTCCATGTGCTGCGTGCGCTCTTTCTTGCCGGCGTCAGCATCTACATCGCTTTTAGTTCACTGGAAATAGCCAATATCTCCCTCGCATCGTGGCTGATTGGTATGGCCTCAGCAGCACTGCTGGCCATGCTTTATATAGCTGCAGATGTGATGGTGGGATTGCCAAATTCCCGTGAATCAAGAACTTAATTTTTTAGTAAGGAAAATTTACAATGAGTTTCGATATTCTTATTGCTTCAAATGTGTTGCTTTGGGCAGCTTTTCTGGCTCTGGCTGCACTTATGGTAGGTGTTATTCGCCAAATTGGTCTGCTACACGAACGGTCAGCACCACTGGGTGCCATGATGGTCGATCACGGACCCGATATTGGTGACAAATCACCTGTGTTCAACGTGAAAACCTTCACCGATGAAAAAGACTTGCTGGTCGGTCGCGCTATCACGCCTGGACGTCCAAGCCTGTTGATGTTCACCGGTCCTTCCTGCCCTGTTTGTGCCAAGCTGCTGCCAATTATTCGTGATGTCGCAGCAAGTGAAGGCGCAGATGTCATTCTGATCAGTGACGGTACGGCTGCTGAACACCGTGAGTTCCTGAGCAACCACCCACTGAAAAATGAGTATTACGTGAACTCACCAGAAATTGGCATGCGCTACCAGGTTTCCAAAGTCCCTTACGGTGTACTGCTGGATGCCGATGGCGTGATAAAAGGCAAAGGTCTGTGCAACACACGTGAGCATGTTGAAAGCCTGTTTGAAACCGTACGACTGGGTCACGCTTCACTGCAGAGCTACCTCAAAGACAGCTCTACTGCCAAGGAAGTGACAGTGGGCGAGCAACTGCACTAATCATTGATTTGAGAGTAGAACCAAAAAACATAACGGAGAAGGCAAATGACAAAGAAATTAGGATTTGACGCTGCTATTGAGAAACTGAGCCGTCGTACCGCAAACAAAACCGGTCGTCGTGGCTTCGTGGGTAAACTGGGTGGCTTCCTGGTAGGTGCGACACTGCTTCCCTTGCTGCCAGTTGATCGCCGTGGTCGTCTGAACAGCGCCCATGCCGCTGACGCCAGTGACCTGGATGCGGCCAGAGCAGGTTGGCAACCACAGGATCAGGATCCACAAGCCTGTGACTACTGGCGGCACTGTTCTATCGACGGGAACGTCTGTGACTGCTGTGGTGGTACGCTGACTTCCTGTCCTCCGGGCACCAGCCTGTCACCGAGCTCATGGGTGGCCAGCTGTTACAACCCGGGTGACGGTCAGACTTACCTGATCGCTTACCGTGACTGCTGTGGTAAGCAAACCTGTGGTCAATGTGCGTGTCTGAACACAGAAGGTGAACTGCCGGTTTACCGTCCTGAGTTCTCCAACGACATCGTATGGTGCTTCGGTGCAGAAAATGATGATATGACCTATCACTGCACCATCTCACCAGTCGTTGGTAAAGCCAGCTAAGTTGGCCTGAGGCATTCTTACATCATGAAGATCAGAATCCTCGTCATGTTGGCATGCACGGTATTTTCCGTGCATGCCAGTTTGGCTGATGACACAATCAAGCGGAGTGATTATCAACGTCCCGAGGCCATTCCGGCGCCGGACTCCAACCCGCTTACTATAGAAAAAACAACGCTGGGTAAAGCCCTGTTTTTTGACCCGCGTTTGTCCCGAGATAAAGGTATGTCCTGTGCGACCTGCCACTCACCGGATCATCGCTGGAGCGATGGCCGCGTTGTGCCGCTGGGTTCGGAAGAACTTGAGCAGCCGAGACGAACGCCCACTGTCATGAACAGCGCCTGGCTTAAAGCATTAATGTGGGATGGCCGAGCCAACTCACTGGAAGCGCAGGCAGTGCTTCCCATCACCACGCCACACGAAATGAACTACAACATGGATGAATTAGTTCAGCGACTAGGTGAAATTAAAGGTTATCGCCCCTTATTTGAGTCTGCCTATGGTGATGCAGAAATCACTACACAGCGCATTGCGATGGCATTAGCGACTTTTCAACGTACCTTGGTCTCCAATGTTTCAAGCTTTGATCGTTGGGTAGAAGGTGATGATGAAGCTATCAGTGTCAGTGCTCAACGTGGTTTTCAAGTATTTAACAATAAAGCCCAGTGCGCCGCTTGTCATAAGTCATGGCGTTTTACTGATGATAGTTTCCATGACATTGGGCTGGATAGCCCGGATCTGGGTCGTGGCAATACCATCCCTGTCGAGGTGACGATTATGCAGCATGCTTTTAAAACCCCGACCTTACGTGATCTGCCAGAAAACGGACCTTTTATGCATGATGGTTCCATGACCAATCTGGAGCAAGTGATCAAACATTATGAAGACGGTGGTCTCAAACGTCCCAGCCTGTCTAAAGAAATGTCGCCATTTGAACTAACTGAACAACAAAAAGCCGATCTGATTGCCTTTTTGAAAACCTTAAATGGTGGTCCATTAGCACTTTCTCCACCCGAATTACCCGAGGAGTAGCATACGTGAACAGACAAGTAACACTTTGGCTCATGACTATAGCTTGCATTATGAGTACGCTCATTCTACCCGTTGCCAGTGCCGAACAAGCAAGCGACTCAGAACAGATTATTCGAGAGTTATCGCTGACCCATCACGATTTCGATGAATGGCACTTTACCCCGCAAGTCAATGACAAACTACTGATTCATAACAAAGCGAATATCGCACACAGTATTTATGTCACCTACCCCGATGGCAAAGTGGTGAACTTAGGCGTACAGCTTCCGGGAGAAACCGTCAGCTTGACTATTCCAGCAGCCGGTGATTACCTTTTGCAATGCTGGATACATCCGGTTATCAGAGCCGAAATGACGGTAGCTCCCTGATATTTGCTGTTTATCTGCTGGAGGTACTAATGGCAGAAAATCAACGAGACACTAACCATCAATTAGACGATCCCGGAAAGCGGGAAACCTTTCGTCATCTATTCAAACGTTTTGGAGTGGTACTGGTGGGTTCCATCATTGGACAATCCATGATTCTATCCCGTCCAGCACGCGCTGCAGAAGCGCTTCGCCCACCAGGCGCATTGCCGGATCTGGACTTCGACTCATCATGTATACGATGTGGCTTATGTGTTGAAGACTGCCCCTACGATATTCTGAAGTTAGCCAGTTGGGCCGATCCTGCTCCACAAGGCACGCCCTATTTTGTAGCCAGAGAAGAACCGTGCCGGATGTGCACCGATATTCCCTGTGCCAAGGCCTGCCCGACCGGTGCACTTGATCGCCATATGACCGATATAAAAAAAGCGGATATGGGCGTCGCTGTACTTGTTGACCATGAAACCTGCCTCAATTACAAAGGTTTGACCTGTAGTATTTGCTGGCGAGTTTGCCCCATTCGTGATGAAGCCATCACCATTGAACCTATCCAGACTGAGGCAGGAAAATTGATGATTCCTACCGTGCATTCAGACATCTGCACTGGATGCGGCACCTGTGAAAAACATTGTGTCTTGTCTGAAGCGGCCATTCGCGTACTTCCACGCGAACTGGGCTTAGGCCTGTCTGGCAGGAATGCCGTTGGGAGGAGCTAAGTATGTTACATCGTCTGAAGCGTGGCCTCTATCGGCATCGCTGGTTGTTGATGCGCCGTATCGTACAAATCTCCATTTTACTTGCCTTTATTGTTGCAATACCGGGTTATGGCAAGATTGCTGATGGCAATTTATCGTCTAGTCTCTGGTTTGAACAACTCAAACTGACCGATCCTTTTATTCTTCTCCAGTCTTTTTTTGCAGGTTCCCCTATTGCCTTGCCCGCGCTTATGGGGGCGATACTGGTCGGAGGGTTTTATGCTTTCTTAGCCGGTCGTCTTTACTGTAGCTGGGTATGTCCCATCAACTTACTGACTGATTTAGCCTATTGGTTACGTAAACGTCTCAATATTAAAGGCAATATGAATTTATCGCGTCATTTACGACTCTGGATCTTAGCCTTATCTCTGGTGCTTTCTTTTTTAGGCGGGACCTTGGCGTGGGAAATAGTGAACCCTATTACACGATTCCAGCGAGAGTTAATATGGTTTTCTTTAAGTGGAGCGATGCTGCTCGGCGCTTTATTTTTGTTTGATTTATTTGTCAGTCGTCGTGCCTGGTGCGGCCATCTGTGCCCAGTAGGTGCTTTCTATGGCATTTTAGGACGCTATGGTCGACTCAAAGTGACATCCACACCAACAGAAAGCTGTGATACCCGTGGCTGTTCACGTTGCGTTGCTGTTTGTCCTGAACCACATGTACTGGCCCCTGTAGTGTCAAAACAAGCCTTATCCGTTACTTCAAGTGATTGTACTCGTTGCGGTGCTTGTCTTGATGAATGTAGCGAAGGAGTTCTGTCAATGAAAATTGACTTAGTGGGGATGGCAAATAGAAAAGCTGACGATTAAATAAAAAGATAAAGGTGGGCGGCAAACCACCACACCTTTATAACAGGGGATACAAGAGGAAGCTGAAAGGTATTTTTATTCTGCTTGTTTCACGGTGCCGCGCATCATAAATGTGTGACCAGGAAATGAGCAGAAAAAGCTATAGTCCTCATTTTTATTTAACACACTCGTTTTAAAGGTTGTTGAGGCACTTTCACCGCCACCGATGATCGGTGTGAATGCGAGCACACGCTCATCATTCTTTGGAAGGAAATCATTTTCGAGCCCTTCTGGTGCACCGGCTTGAGCAATGGCATTCACATCTGAAGTCTTGGCTAATACCCAGTTATGACCAAGCCCATCTTTAGATAGCTTACCTGTATGCGTGAAATTGACAGTAAATTCATCACAATCAGATGGCACAGTGATTGTCTTAGTGTTGTATGACCATGAATCACCCGCAGTAATTTCTACTTCACAAGTATTGGCACTTGCTAAGTTAGGTAAGGCAAATGCTAAAGGAATAAAAAAATAAGAAAAACGCATATTAACTCCATGAAAAAAATCACAATGTGAGCAATAAGTTTAATGGCAGCGTTTATATCTCAGTAGCAAAAATGGGCATTGTTCGAGTCATGTCATGTTTCTTAGCGAATGTTTGAATCCCACCATCATAAAAGCCGAAACAAAACTATTTTCGACGTTCAAATTGAGAGAGCTAATGGTGCTACTTTTTCTACTAAACTCCCCTCCGCTCCTCTAGCGACACAAAGCTCCAATCGCATGCGACTAACCGCTATGTAGAGATAATGGGCTATTTACCTGAAAATCTGGGGTAATTATCAGCTGCAGCCAGCTATGTAATCATTTTTAATATGCTCTCCAATACAAAGGAGAGAGAAATGAATGTTTTATTAATAGGTGCTGTTGCTATGATTGCAGCATTGATTCTATCGGCATGGTTAATGACATTTGCCAGATGGTTTCCCATCAAAGGGATAGACGGCGACTTTTTAGTCGATTACAAAACCATGATCAGGGCTCACGTAGATTATGCACTCATGGCATTATTCAGCTTAGGTTTTTTATGGTGCTGCGACTGGGGCCGATATTGAGTTATCAAAGTTCGCCTGTCTTTGTGTCGCCATTGGCGGATTCACTAACCCAACCATTTTTGTGATTGCCGCTTTTGATATCTATTTCTGGAATAAAACTATCTGGAAAATATTCTCAGCATTGAGCTTTATTATTACAACTATTGGCTTTGTCTGGATTGCCTTCAGATTACTTATGTTTGCAATTCAGTAGAAGTAACAATACTGCTATTAAGACTATAGAGTCCCTAATAATGACGCTCTATTTAGTCATAATGTCACTTTAATTTATCCATTTTGTGAAAAGAGACGAATTAAAAAAACTGACATTGATACATTATTAATAAGCAAAAAGATCTATAGATAATTGATTTTAATATAAATTATTAGATACAACCTTCTACTGATATAAAAAATTCTGACTAAATTTGCTTTTGTCATAAATCTTTAACTTAAGACCGATACTCTGTTCGAGTTAAAGATTTTTATTGCTTAATTAACTAGTCAGGAGTTTCTATGAAACTATTTGCAAAAAATGCAAAGTCAGTTTTTCTTATCACTGCCCTTGTTGGTGCGATGTCATCAACTGCTGCACATGCCGAACTGAAGTTGAACGGTTCTGGTGCCAGTTTTCCAGCCCCTCTTTATAACAAATGGTTTAAAGATTACAGCAAGCAAACTGATGGTGTGCGTGTAGATTACCAATCTAAAGGTAGTGGCGCAGGTATTCGTGATTTCATCAATGAAACAGTTGACTTTGCAGCGAGTGACGCCGCGATGAAAGACAGCGAAATCGAGCAAGTCAAAAAAGGTGCAATTCTGTTACCAATGACAGCCGGTGAAGTGGTTCTGTCTTACAACCTGGAAGGTGTTAAAGAATTAAAACTGCCACGTGATGTTTACCCAGCGATTTTCATGGGCAAAATCACTCAATGGAATGACCCAAAAATCCAAGCAGCCAACCCAGGTGTTAAATTACCTGACGAAAAAATCACTGTAGTCGTTCGCTCTGACTCAAGTGGTACAAGTTATGTTTACACCAATCACTTGTCTGCCATCAATGCAGAATTTAAAGAAACTATCGGTGCAGCTAAATCACCTAACTGGCCTTCTTCTGCATTAATCGTTAAAGCGCCAAAAAATGATGGTGTGACAGCGACTATCAAACAAACGCCTGGTTCAATTGGTTACATTGAATATGGCTTTGCAAAATTAACCAAAATGCCAACCGCTATTCTTGAAAACCAAAAAGGTAAATTCGTTGAAGCCGGTGGTGAAACAGGTGCTGCCGCATTAGCAACAACAACCTTCCCAGAAGGTAATTTACCAGGTAGTGATGTACCTGATTTACGTGCTTGGTCTACTGACCCTGCTGGTGAAGATGCTTACCCAATCGCCTCGTTCACATGGTTGTTGGTCTACAAAGATCAAGAAGATGATAAAGCAAAAGCTTTACGTGACTTAATCGAGTACATGGTAACAACAGGTCAAGAATCATCTGAAGCAATGGGTTATATCCCACTACCTGAAAACGTGGTTGAGAAAGTTCGCAACGCAGCGAAAATGATCAAGTAATCACATCAGTTGAAAACTGAGATAAAAAATGCTGCAAGGCTGGAAAGTCCTTGCAGCATTTTCTCTGTTTTTACACGCCATAAAACATGTTTAAAAACACGAATGAATAATTGATAGGAACGCACATGGTTTACGATCCATTTAAAGAAGCCAGTAGTGATAAAACACTGTCTGCTCCGCCATCATCGACGGATTACTTAAAAGACTCGGTATTTCGCTCTTTTGCTTATTTTTGCGCCCTATCCATTGTCCTTTTGGTTGCCTATATCGTTTTTGAATTAGGTTCACAGGCATTACCGGCCATCAAAACACATGGCCTTGGCTTTATTACTGGTACTACATGGGATACCAACCAAGGGGTGTTTGGTGTGTTACCTGAAATTTGGGGCACATTATATAGTTCGCTCTTAGCTTTACTTCTGGGTGGTTTATTAGGTGTTTCAATAGCGATCTTCCTGACTCAAGGATTTGTACACGCTAAGTTCGAAATGATTTTCAGAACCGTCATCGAATTGTTAGCAGCTATCCCCTCTGTTGTTTATGGTTTATGGGGCATTTATGTACTGATTCCATTGATAAGACCTGGCGCTGAGTGGTTACATGACACCTTAGGCTGGTTTCCCCTATTTGGCACAGAGTTGAGTGGTCCAGGTCTTGCTCCTGCGGCATTGGTACTCGCTATTATGATTTTACCTACCGTAGCAGCGATTTCTGCAGATGCTTTCCGCCGTATCCCCTACAAAGTGAAAGAAGCCGCTTACGGTATGGGTGCTACCAAGTGGGAAGTCATTTTAAAAGTAATGCTCCCTACAGCCTCTTCCGGCATTTTGGCTGGTTTAGTGCTTGGATTCGGTCGCGCTCTTGGTGAAACCATGGCGCTCGCCATGTTGATTGGTAACGTCAACAATATCGATGTCTCACTGTTTGCTCCGGCCAATACCTTAGCGTCACTTCTTGCTTCTACTTTCCCTGAAGCAGGTGAAATCGAAATACAGGCTTTAATGTATGCCGCACTGGTTCTACTGGTCATCACCTTTATGGTCAACGTTGTCGGTTTGGCAGTACAGCAATACACCATGCGTAAGTTTGAGGGTAAAAAATGAGTCAAATACAATTAGAAGAGCAGGTGTTGCCACCAAGAATTGAGTTACCGGCTCTGGAAAAAAATATTTTTGAAGTCAGAGCATTAAAAAACTATTTTTTGACAACCTTAGTTTGGCTGTTAGCTGTTTTAGCCAGTATTCCCCTCTTTTCAGTGATTTATATGCTGCTCGCTCAAGGTGGCGCCAGACTGGATATGGAAGCGATTACCGCCCTACCACCCGCTGGTTTTGAAATGGGTGGTGGCTTTGGTAACGCCATTGTCGGTACATTAACTATGGTGGGTATTGCCTCGGCCATCAGTATTCCAATTGGAATCATGGCAGCACTGTATTTATCAATACTTAACCCTTCCAGCAAAATAGCAACCATCTCACGCTTTTTAGCCAAGGTACTTACAGGCTTTCCTTCAATCCTGGCGGGTGTCTTTGTTTATGCCGTTATCGTTATTACAACCGGCACTTATTCTGCCTGGGCGGGTGGTGTGGCCTTAGCTGTTCTGATGTTACCTACGGTGACTTTGGCAGCAGAAGAAGCCATGAAACAAGTACCACAAAAAATGAAAGATGCTGCGTTTGGCATGGGGTGTACGCGTACACAAGTCATATTAAAAGTGGTTTTACCTACAGCATTACCCGGCATTTTGACCGGTGTGATATTGGCTGTAGCAGGTGCCGCGGGTGAGTCAGCTCCGTTACTGTTTACTGCCTTGTTTAGTAATTACTACATGGCTGAACTGGCAGAGCCAACAGCCTCTTTATCCATTTTGATTTACAACTTCTCCGGCATGCCGTTTGAGAATCAGATTGAGCTTGCCTGGGCAGCCTCTCTGGTACTTGTAATACTCGTCCTCTTTTTCAATATTCTGGCCCGCGTTGTCGGCAGATCGAAATTTAAAGAATAACGTAAGGAAAACCTATGAATATGCAAATCGATACCGCTGAATTTATTGCTGAAAAGTACGTGCCAAAAGGCCCTGTTGTTTTAGATTGCCATGTAAAAAATATCTACTATGGTGACTTCAGAGCGGTCAGAGACACCACTATTCCTATTGAAAAAAATAAAGTCACCGGCTTTATTGGTCCATCAGGTTGCGGAAAAAGTACCGTTCTACGCAGCATGAATCGTATGAATGATCTGATCGACTCATTTCGTTTTGAAGGTCATATCCAGTATCACAAACATGATATCTACAGCAAAAAGGTCGATGCAGTCATCGTCAGACGTTATATCGGCATGGTGTTCCAGTTACCTAATCCTTTTTCTATGAGCATTTACGATAATGTTGCCTTTGGCCTGAGACTAAACGGTTACAAAGGCGATGAGGAAGAGATGGTCGTTAAAGCACTAAAACGTGCGGCTATCTGGAATGATGTCAAAGATAAATTGAAAAACAGCGGATTATCTTTATCAGGTGGTCAGCAACAACGTTTGTGTATTGCCAGGGCCATTGCCACAGAACCTGATGTGTTATTAATGGATGAACCTTGTTCAGCTCTAGACCCGATTGCCACGCGTCAGATCGAAGAGTTGATGGTAGAACTGAAACAACACTACAGCGTGGCTTTAGTCACACACAATATGCAACAAGCCATGCGTGTGGCTGATACAACAGCATTTCTGGGTGTAGATATTTCACAAGGTGGCCGTACTGGTTATCTGGTTGAAATGGACGACACCAAAAAGATTTTTGAAGATCCTCAACAGTTATTAACCAAACAGTATGTGCGAGGTGAGTTTAGTTAATCTAAACCATTATTATGGGTTCATCATCACTTAATGCTGTTCACAGTGCGACACAACATGATCTGACAGGCAATATTGCTCGACTCAATATTAGCGCTGTCAGATCACGTCTGCTTGATACGCAAAAACACTTTGATAAGATTAATAAAACCCTCACCGTTCAGAGAACACCACCATCTAATGAAGTGATTGAAAACATTGTTGCCGGCTACGCCAAGATAGATTTTTATCTGGCGAATGACATTGATCTTTTCGCCATGGGTAATTCACATTTACTGTTAGAACTTAATCACATAGTGCTTTATCACACTTCATCAATATCTGAAGAAGAATCTCAACATCAATTTAAAGCAACAAAAGCCCACTTCTACGCAGCACGTAATGGTGGTATTGGTCAGCTTATGGACTGGTTGGCACTCAATCAACACACCAATATTTGGAAGCGAACGGCCGGTTTATTCACCAATATACTGAGTCAGCCTCAACTGTTTCTGGAAGGCAATCATCGTACAGGTTCACTCATCATGAGTTATTTACTGATGCATGAGGGCTATCAGCCGTTTGTGTTGTCTTACGAGAATGCCAGACATTTTTTCGAGCCTGCTGAACTGACCAAAAAACGTCGTAAGAAATCATTAGTCGACGATTTTATTTATCTGCCAAAACAAACACGTAAATTTGCCAAGTTGCTGAAAGACGAGCAAAAAAGACAATCTTTTTTGAAAAATTAGCTAGTGATAACGGGTCGTAGACGTTTTTTCTTTTAATTCACCGCGATTGGATTCAATAATTCTTTGAAACTTCTCCGGATCTTTACGAAGAATATCGATATATTCACTGACCAGGTCATGCCACTGATTACCACCATGAATAGCAAACTTTTCCAAAGCAACTAACAATAATTTGGCTGCCACTCTAAGTTCTTTACTATCAGCCTCACCATACCAATCAAGCAGCTCATTATAGAGCTCTTCGATCTTTTCCAGAGGCGTGAACTCTACAACCATCTCTTCAGAATCTTTGTCACTCATCTCAGCACTCTTTAAATGAAGTTGTCTCTGGGCAAACAGTTATGTAGAAAAAAGGGCTTACTCCAGTTACTTAGCATATTTTTGAATTTTTCGATGTGGCGTCTTCTCAGCTACTTCCGCCAACAGAGCTTCATGTCCAGAGTCTTGTTTAAGCACTTTACAGATCCAGGCGGCCGTATCTTGCCCCAAGGCATCCAAACCAGGGTTCATGTACATGCTCTCTAACTGCTCAGTAAATAAAGCCATAAGTTCAGGGTCATGAATATTTTCATGAAAAGAAGCTCGCGCGGCCAGTCGCTGTGTGTAGCTATCACCCGTTTGTATCATCCGCATATACATCTGAACTTCAAACGGTTTTTCCGGTTGTTCGATTACCACATGACTTAACTGACGCTGGACCGAAATATAAGTACTTAAGTCGCTCAAGGCCTTTTTGGCATGTCGTTTAACTTTTGACTCCGCCGCTTTTTTTGCTAACAGTTCAAGCGTCGATGTGTATTTTGGGTTCCCACTGTATCCCAGCGCTCTTACCTCATAGGCCATCAAATTACGCTTATCTGAGTCATATAGCTTTTCTTGGTAATTTGCCAATAAATCGGCTTCCAACACATCATATAAGCGAGGATCTGAAATACCTGACCACTGTAAACGTTCCAGGACAGTCTCTTTGCGTTCTTGTGAACCTGTTTGCACCACATTTAATACTGCATCAATCTGCTCATCTTTACTCTGATAAGCCACAGCATTCATTGAAAGTGCGGTGAATAGTAATGGAATAAGCTTCTTCCCTAAAGTCATGAGTTATCCTTTTAGTTCCATCGTTGAAAAATAAGTGACGTGTTAATACCGCCAAATGCAAAGTTATTAGACATCACATAATCGGTATGAATTTGCCTGGGAGCATTCATGATGTAATCCAGCGTGCCACAATCGGGATCGACTTCATCCAGATTTGCCGTCGCATGAAACCAATCACTGTTCATCATTTCAATAGCGACCCAGGCTTCTAATGCACCACACGCACCTAATGTATGACCAGTATAACTTTTAAATGAGCTTATCGGCGTACTGGAACCAAACACGGCTTCGGTTGCCGTGGTTTCAGCAATGTCTCCACGATCGGTAGCCGTTCCATGAGCACTGATATAGCCAATATTTTCAGGCTCAATAGCGGCATCTTGTAGCGCTAATTCTATGGCCTTTTGCATGGTAGCAGCTGAAGGCTGAGTCACATGACTGCCATCCGAATTTGTGCCGAAACCAATCAGCTCAGCATAAATAGTCGCACCTCTGGCTTGTGCATGTTCCAGCTCTTCTAAAATCAAGGTACAGGCACCTTCGCCAATTACCAGACCATCTCTGTCTTTATCAAAAGGTCTGGGAGATAAATGCGGTGTATCATTCTTAATACTGGTGGCATATAAAGTGTCAAAGACTGCGGCCTCAGTAGCACATAACGCCTCACAGCCACCCGCAATCATAATTGTCTGTTGGCCGGCTTTGATGGCTTCATAAGCATAGCCAATGGCCTGACTCCCAGAAGTACAGGCACTTGATGTTGTTAATACACGACCTCGCAAACCAAAATAGATACCGATATTCACGGGAGAGGTATGCGCCATCATTTTAATATAGGAGTTTGCATTCAGTCCTTCGCATGAGTGATTCAATAGCATATTGCCAAAATCGGCGACAGCACCGGTATCACCAGCCGAAGAGCCATATGCCACACCAACCTCACCACTATGAAGAATAGGATCTTTAAGAAGACCAGCCTTCTCTAGTGCGAGCTCGGTACTCAAAACGGCTAATTTAGCCACTCGCCCCATACTGCGTAAATCCTTACGCTTATAATGCGCAGGCATTTCGAAGTCTCGTACCGGTGCACCAAGGCGCGTATTTAACTCAGCATATTTATCCCACTCATCAATGCGGCAAATCCCCGTTGTCATCGTTTCCAGGTGATGGCGAATAGTGGCCCAATCATTTCCTATAGGCGAAAAACCCGCTACGCCTGTTACAACTACGCGTTTCATCAGACCATTCCACCATTCACTGAAATGACTTGGCGCGTAATATAGGCAGCACCTTCTGACATTAAAAAACTCACCGTCGCTGCGACTTCTTCGACTTTACCAACACGTTGCATCGGTATTAGTTTCATCGCTTCATCCATGAAAACATCTTCTGTCATCTCTGTATCAATTAACCCCGGCGCGACACAGTTCACTGTGATTTTACGTTTAGCTAATTCAATAGCGAGGGCTTTGGTCGCACCGATAATACCGGCTTTGGCAGCACTATAATTAACCTGTCCACGATTACCAGCCACGCCAGAAACGGATGACATAGTGACAATCCGACCGGGTTTACGTCTTCTCACCATCGGCATGGTGAGTGGCTGTAATACATTATAAAAACCATCAAGGTTCGTTCTTAATACCAGATCCCACTCTTCACCAGGCATAGCAGGAAAAGCATTGTCTCGCGCAAGGCCAGCATTACAAACCACACCATAATACGCACCATGTTCTTCAACATCCGCTTCAAGCACTGCCTGGCATTGCTTTCTATCAGCAATATCAAACTGTAATATGCGAACCTGCCGACCAAGGGCTTTAACCTCTTCAGCCACGGCTTCAGCCTCAGTCCGCTTGCTACGGCAATGCAGCACGATGTCATAGCCATCATTCGCAAGCTTAATCGCAACAGCGCGGCCGATACCTCGGCTTGAGCCTGTTACTAATATGGTTTCGCTCATTGTTTTGCTTCCTTAATAAACTGACTGGCATCGTCTGGTTGAAATACATTTAAATTCGCTGTGGCTTCCACATTGAATGCCGTCAACATGCCTTTAAATACATGTAATCCATTTTCAGCCACCATGTCTCGCTCGACTCTCACCGTTAACGTCAGTCCAGTAGCAAACCATGGCACGTTCGATTCATAACGCCGTGTGCCGAGTAGAAACCCAAGCTTGGGTGGCTGATTTTGTTTTCTTTCCTGCACACCTGAAAAAGCCGCGATGGCTTGAGCAAGGTATTCCAAACCAACCCATGCCGGCACGCCCTGTTCCTCTGCAAATAACGTGGCTGAGGAGATATCGACCTCCGCTTCCAACCAGTCATCGCCATAGGCTGTCACACGACTTAACAATGACATGGTGCCTGAATGGGGTACAAGTTCGTCTACAGAATACTCAATACTCATTCTGCTCGTTCCATCACTAAGGCCACATTATTACCGCCAAAAGCAAAGGAATTGCTTAATACGCGTCGTACAGGTGTTGATGTGTGCTGACGCGTCACAAAATTCAGTTCTGGCAATTCAGGATCAGCATTGCCATCCCAGTGATGAACTGGCAACACAGCATTGTCCATTAAGGTTAGCCAGCAAATAGCCGCTTCTACTGCACCCGCAGCACCTAGTGTATGTCCTGTCATGGGCTTGGTAGAGCTACATAAAACCGATGCAGGAAAAACACGACTAACAGCTCGCGACTCCATTTGATCATTCAACGGCGTCGCTGTGCCATGTAGATTCACATAATCAATGTCATCAGCTTTCAGACCAGCATCAGCCAATGCCATTCTCATGGCTCGTTCGGCTCCAGTTCCTTCTGGTTCTGGGGCAGAAATATGGTGGGCATCACTACTTTCACCAACACCTGATAACTTAACACCTTCAGGATTAGCAGAGACAATAAACAACGCACCAGCCTCCCCAATATTGATGCCATTTCTATTCTGACTAAATGGGTTACAAATCGATTTGCTGACCGCTTCCAATGCTGAAAAGCCTTGTAGAGTGAGCTTACACAGTGTGTCGACACCACCCGCAATAACCACATCACAAAGCCCGGCAGTAATAAGCCTCTTGGCTGAAGCCAAGGCTTTGGCACCTGATGAACAGGCTGTAGATACAGCATAGACCGGACCTAAAGCGCCAGATAGTGTTGCAATGAACTCGGCCGTATTGGCCATTTCCTGAATCCTGTAATGATAGTTTTCAGGTAAGCCATTTCCTTCGACATAAGACTGGATAGCGTTCTCAGCATCAGAAATACCCGATGTACTGGTTCCAATCACCACACCGACTCGCTCAGCACCATAGTTTTTTATGGCCTCATCAACCCTTTCCTGAATCTGATGATATACCGCCAAAGCCAGTTGGTTATTTCGACTTTGCCAGCATGCCTCTTCCATTGGAATATCAGGTAATACTTGTTGACACATAGCGACAGGCACAGGCTCTGTACCATAGGCACCAGACAGGGTCATGAGATCGTTTGGTTCAGCCTCAAGTCCACACTTAAGTTCCAGTATATTGTGTCCGGCAGCACACACTACCCCTACCTGATTCAGGTAAACATTTTTTTTATCAGTCACACTGTTATCAACTCTGTAAGGGCGAAATCATCACACGGTAATGATGCTG
Source organism: Methylophaga sp. UBA678 (assembly GCF_002299105.1). Classification (NCBI taxonomy): domain Bacteria; kingdom Pseudomonadati; phylum Pseudomonadota; class Gammaproteobacteria; order Thiotrichales; family Piscirickettsiaceae; genus Methylophaga; species Methylophaga sp. UBA678. The sequence goes on along the minus strand of NZ_DBNG01000024.1, from coordinate 109,306 downwards.
TTTATGGTGAATATCAACGTTATCATCAGACATCCTTACGTCAAGGATAAGTGTATTACCTTTATATAAACGGCGATAATTCGTAGTAAGTTCAACTTGCCAATTCAACCGTTCATTATAATACTTGTGCACCGTTTTTTCTGGCCACAACGCAAATTGCATAACAGACATCACTTCTTCGAGAGGTAATGTCATATCCGTCAGATTAGTCGCTTGAAAATGGTTACCGTCATAGTTCATTTTCAGCAGAGTCTGGCCAGTTGGTGTTATCACAGCCACACGAAAATCCAACGTTGTAAACCGACTCAAGGCAATAAACGACTGTGGCTGCTTATCTTGAATCACGGTGACTTTTTGTTTCATCAGTCCCGCCTTTGGTCCCTCAGCGGGTGATAATAATAACAACGTATTTTCTGGCATCAGTAATGGCCGAAACAGACTACACGCTGTCAGCGTAAAAAATAGGAGGCCTAAGAATAGGATGCGCGGCATTACCTGTTTCTGCATAACTCTGCCAGAGAACTTAACCGCTTCACATCTTTCACGTATGGGTTGTGCGTGTCCCAAGCGTATCCGGCCAAAATAGAACTAATCATCCGTTTTATAGGTGCATTTTTATTTCGGGTAAAAATAACATCCTGTAGCCTGCCATCGTACCAGGCTTCAACAAACTCTTTAAAAGTATGAATCCCCTGCTGTAGCGGCAAAACAAAGACGTTATGCCAGTCCACTTCTTCCCCCTGTAACTGCTTATCAAGTACGGAAGCAGCCAAACTGGAGGACTTGAGTGCTATCGTTACTCCGGAAGAAAACACAGGATCCAGAAATTCACCCGCATTGCCCAATAAGGCGTAGCCATCCCCATAAAGCTGTGAAACATCACAGGCATAGCCGGTAAGCTCACCAACCCGAGTATCAAAGTTTGCCTGTTTTAGTAACGTCGCCATCCAGCCTGACTCATTAATGAGCTGTTTGAGTTTATCCTCAGTCTCACCATCCAGTTGCTGAATAAATGCCTGTGTAGCAACGACACCAACGGATGAACGGCCATTACTAAACGGTATCAACCAATACCAGACATCTTGGAAGTCGGGATGCACTGTAATGAGAATTTTATTGCGATCATAAGTTTCATCCTGTATTCGGTCTTCAATGTGTGTAAACAACGATGTCCTTGATGGAAAGTTTGACGGTTTATCCAAGCCTAATAAGCGAGGTAATACACGCCCATAACCGCTAGCATCCAACACAAACTGACTGCTCAGTTTATAGACATCGCCATCTTCATCCGCTACGGTGACATACGCCGTTTTCTGGTGATATTCAAATGCAGTGACGGTCTGCCCATAACAAATCTCAACACCTTGCTGCTCAGCAGTATCAGCCAGAATTTTGTCAAACTTATCGCGTTGTACCTGATATGTCGTCCCCCACCCCTCAGTGAACTTCTCGTTAAAATCAAATGATTCATAACGTTCTGCACAGCTGAAGGCGGCGCCATTTTTAAATTGGAAACCGGCCGCATGAACGGCATCCAACATATTGGCCTGCTCAAGAAAACGCATACTCTGCGGCAGCAAACTTTCACCAATGGAGAATCGCGGGAAATACGTCTTCTCCAATACTACTACTCGGTAACCACGCTGATTTAATAACGCAGAAACAACTGCACCTGCTGGCCCAGCGCCAATGACGATAATGTCATACTGACTTTGTGTTGCCTTCAACACTCTCTCCTTGAGTTATACGACGAAAAAAGGTCGCTAAAATCCACACCCATGACAATCCCAACAATACTGTCAAACCAAAATGCATCAATACTGGTGTCTGACTCAACGCTAATAGACCAAAAGCCATTAAACTTGTCAGCACCGACAATGTGACCGCTAACCAGGTTTGAGTCGCCCCTGAGGTTTCTGTCAAAAAGATTCCCATATCAATGCCAATACCTAACACCAGAATTAAGGCCATAAAATGAAACAAATTCACGCCAGGTAGCACAGCCATTAATATCGCTAACGTAAAGAAGGAGGCTAACATGGGCGGCAAAATAATTCGCCAAGTGGCGTTTTTATAGCGCCAAAATAAAATGGCAAAAACACCAATATAGGCCAAACACATCCACAACATAATTTGTTGTCGATAATCCTGCATCAAGTTTGAAATGGCATCGACCTGATCCACTAAAATCAGTTTTGGCACCGTCGCTTGTAACTGCACTAATGCCTGTGCTGATAATGAGTTCGAGGAGGCGAGACTGATAACTGTCGCTAAACCGGCTTGTTCTGACTCAATAATCGGTGAGGACAGTAATCCCCCCTGCTCATCTTTTCTGTCAGGTGTTAAGCGGTTCAGTTTGTCATTATCAAGTTTATGCCAAGCTTGCCCAGTCATCTGCTCGGAAGCGTTCAGCAATTTATATAGCGAACTCAATTCTTGCTGGTATAAGCGTGCCACTCGTTGACTATTATTAGTCTGTGTTTTCTTCGATGGCACCGATTCCGAAAGCATGCGGTAATGAGAAATTTGACCTTGTTGCTGTAGCCTTTCTAATACGGGTTTGAGTTGCTCTTCTTGTTGTAGACAGAGTTCTATTTGCTCGCAGGGGTTTAACAAAAACTGTGTACTACTGTTAAGACCTAAAGCGTGTTGGACATATTGCTCTTGAGCTAGCAACTCAGGGGGAGATGTTTGTAATAGCCGGATATCATCTTCTGTTTCGCCATAAAACACACTGATTGCAGCGGCAATAGTAAGGAAAATTAAGAGAATACGGACAGAGAGACTCTGCCCAACACTTGGTAGCTGTTGTTGCCAACGATAAATCCTATCACTTAATCGTGGCGTCGTGATCGGCAAGCGTCTTGTCATTAATGGCAACCATAATACGACTGTTAACCAGGCTGAAATTAGTCCGACAATAGAAAAAAGTGCCATCTGTCGCAGCCCTGGGAAAGGGGTAATCGCTTGAGCAGCATACGCCAAAACACTTGAAAGTAGACCTAATGCTAACCCTGGCAAGATATGCGATATAACATCTCGCCGTTGTTGTCGTTCACATAAAAAATGCAGGGCATAATCAATCGCCACACCGATTAAGCCAGCTCCAAAGGCAAACGTCACGATATGTACGCGTTCAAACATCAAAAACGCTACAGATGAGGCCACGATTAAGCCAATAAAGACAGGGAGTAATAATAAAGTGACACTATAAAATCGTTTAAAAACCCACCACATCAGCAGCACAATGCCGAGCAGCGAACCGATACCTATCGTCGACATTTCTTTTTGTGCTTGCTTGGCACCAGCATCGGCATGAACCAGTAAGCCAGAGAGCTGCAGCGAGACACCTTTATCTTCCAGCTTGTCTTTTTGCTGCTGATAAACACCTAAAACCGCTTTCTGCGTTGCCATTGAAAAAGCATCATCCGCTAAATTCACTATCACGAGATAGGTATCATTTTTTCCTCTGAGCTTTAGATAATCATCTTCTGAAGTGACATTAATGGGTGATTCCAACTGCTCTAACCACGATGACATCAGACCAAAAGGGTCATCAACCAGCGAATGTCCACCAAGACTCACGGGATTCAAAATGCGTGACAATGCTCGTTGTTTAACGATATCGCTTTTGTCAGTATCAATAAGTGTGACTAACTCATCTGTCAGCAAACCATAACGATAAGGGTAAAGCGTCTGTTGATACTGTGTGAGCGTGGAAGCTTCAAATTGTGACAGCACAGAACTGACTTGTGGCAATGCACGAAGAGAATCCGCCAGAGCTGTCGAAGACGCTTGTCTGATTTCTTTATCCGATGCTGTCACCAGAATAAGTAGTCGCTGAGAAAACTGCCGTCCCATCTGCTCAGAAGCGGCTTTAACGAGAGGCTGCTGCTCAGATTGTGGCAACAGACTCATCATACTGGTATCTAATACTGGCCGATTAGAGGCTGTAATACCTATTAGCAGTAGGACAACAAGTAGCCAAACCCATGCCAAGAATTTAAAGAAATTGTTCATCAGTGCGACTGCGATAATTCACTAAATGTAATATGTGTTTTATCACCATTATGTTCGTTCAATGTGACTTCTCTAAGCCATTTATCTCCTGATAACTCCACACTGCTGACAACTTGTTTTAAGGTCTGTTTTTTGGGCGTTAAGGTCACATGCCACTGCTCACCATGCTGTTCACCATTGGCATAGAAAAACTCGGCTAAGTCGTGCCATTGCGCGGTTAACACAGCAAAAAAGATGTTACTCAGGATCTGAACTGAGGGATTTTTATCCGTTTTGATATGCAAAATTTCATTATTTCCCTGACGGCTGACAATATCATCAGGTGTCATTGTCAGTTCATTTTCTATCGGTGTTTCAGTCATCCAATGGATGAACTGATGACGTTGGTATTCAAATCTCCCTTGGGACGTTAAGGTAGTATCAAACTCGACAATCTGCTTCTGTTGCTCGAACCGCCCCTGAAGAGAGGCTGGAGAATCTGTGAGTTTGGCAAGTAAGTCGTAAGATAATTCTGCCTGTGCGGAAAAACTAATGAACAGCATCATGAGCATAGAGAGTCTGATCATGCTGTCACCCCAATTTTTTCAAATAAAATAGCGGGTGAGACAAATAACATTTCATTATTTGACATATCCACGGCGACTTGTACGGTATAGCCTTTGGTCAGTCTTTGCCCTGTAACCAAGTCATCAATCTGATAGTTTATTTTCAGACGATTCTCCCACTCCACCAGCGTTGCTATCACCTTCACTTTTTGTTGAAACTTTAGTGGGTGTGCATAACGAATACGTAAATCAATCACAGGCCAGGCATACCCTGACTGTTCCATTTCCGGATAGTTATATTCAATTTTATCCAATAAGGCACAGCGAGCAATTTCAAAATATTTCACATAATGACCGTGCCAGGCAACGCGCATCACATCAACATCGTGAAAAGGGACTTCAATAATCGTTTCTACCTGAATCACTGTTTCTCCTCAGTTTGCTGAGTTTGTGGTGTCATTTTTTGCCAAAACGGATAAAAATTAAACCATTGCAGAGGGGCAATATGGCAATAATGAGCCAATCTATCAGCATATTGTTGGACAGTATTTGTTAATAAAGCCTGCCGTTGCTGTCGAGTGAAAGATAACTTTTCAGAAAATAACTCTGTGTAGATGTGATACATCTTGTCTTGCTTAAGGCAAAACATCAGATAGACCGGACACTTTAATAAACTCGCTAATAGAAAGGCGCCTTGAGGCAAAGCCGCTTGTTCACCTAAAAAGGTGACTTCAGAGACTCGTTGCTGACCAGTGACCGGTGTTCTATCACCAGCAATAACAAGAAACTCTCCAGCTTCAACACGTTCAGCCATCATCATGGCAAAGGCCGGGCTCATATCAGTCACTTGATACATCTTAACCTGTGTCGTATTGCCTACCTTTTTCATTAAGGCATTAAATTTTTCAGCATGTTGGGTGTAGACCAGCAAGGTCAATTTCAAATTCGGCTGTTGATGTGCCAATGCATTACAGACTTCGGTATTACCCAGATGGGATACCACAATAATACCGCCCTGCTTTTGTTCAATAGCCGCTTCAAACTGACCGTCACTATGAAAGCGTACATCTTTGAGTTGAATACGTCCCATCCATGCCAGTAATTTATCCAGCAGAATGTCAGCAAACATAAGAAAGTGTTTAAATGACGATAACCTACCTAAGTCAGGATAGGTCTCGGTTAGTCGTGATAAATAATGTTGTGAAGCTTTTCTAGCTTCTCGACGGGTTAAATAATAGTAAGTCATCACCGGAAATAAGCAGAGACGAAAAGCCCATCGACCAAAGACCCGATAACAAAATAATAGAATCTGCATGCCGATGACCGTCCCGGACTCGGCCACACGCGACCAATGCGAATTATTGACCATCACGTTTACGCCATAATAAACACGGCATACGCCACAACATGCCAAAAAACAGCCGTGTATGCATGAGCGTAATCAAACCATTATCCTTCCATAAAAGAAAGTGAGAAACACCATCCAGCGGATAATGCACTTTCGTCGGTAAATTAGTGACTTTCTGATAACGCCATAGCCATCTGACGATGACTTCCGGATCAAAGTCCATACGGTTACCACAGTGAAAAAGCAGCGTTACAGTCTGTTGCAGCGGATAAACCCGAAACCCACACATACTATCTTTAATGCTAAAGGATAAGGTATTAATCCAGATCCATATATGAGTCAGATAACGACTGTATAAACGTATTTTAGGCACTGATTCATCATACTGAGGGTAGCCAGTGATAAGCGAGTCTGGCTCACTTTCTGCTGCTTGAATAAAGCGGGTAATATCTGCCACATCGTGTTGACCATCCGCATCGATTTGCAATCCATGTGAATAGCCATTATCCAACAACCATCGCAGACCCGCCTTCACCGCGGCGCCTTTACCGCCGTTCACTTCTAGGCGAAGCAAACTTAACTGATGCGGAAACTGTTCAGCAAGAGCAATCAATGTTTGCTGACAGGGTATATCACTGCCATCATCCACCAATAGAATAGGCAATCCAGAGGCCATGACTTGGGCCACAATCGTCCCAATCGCATGTTCATGGTTATACACTGGGATCACAATGGCAGGATTAAAGATATTTTCAGGCATAACAAACCTTTCCGCTTGAGTGAACGCCCTTCTCAGAGGAAAAACTGAAACTCAATTTCTGCTTGGAGTGGTCATAACTTAACGATAAGCTGACTACACTTCCGGGCAGGATCAGTTGTTGAAACTTAATCGCTTCCAGTCGATGGAAATGACCTGAAATATTAAGATATTTTTGTCCGAGCTTGGCTGCCCAGTGCAATTGCACAACGCCAGGTAAAATAGCCTGCTGTTGAAAGTGCCCATCAAAATACAGAAGCTCTTCAGGTATGCGACAGCTGAAATCCGCCGCCTGTTCACTCACAGTTTCAGCTTCAATGATAGGCCAAACTGTATCGGGCTTATCAAACAATGCTGTGAGCGCATTCATGGTTAATTTTCCTTGTGTATTCACTGGCATCGCCTCAATAAAACGCCAGCGTCTCGGCAATAAAACAGGCTCAAACTGATCGGCTAATGAGTGTTTCATGCTTTTTATAAGTGCTTTTCTTCCCTGAGTGATGAGCTGCTGCTGACCGCTCTCAGATAACACGGCCACCACGGCTGTTTCTGTACGCTTTCTGCTCAAGAGTATGGCTCTTGCTTCAGCAATCCATGGGTGCTCTATTACTGCATTGGCTAATTCAGTCAATGAGAGGCGTTTTCCCTCGACTTTCACGATAGGGTCATGCCTGCCTAGCAAAGCAAAATCACCCTGAGGATCAAATTCAATATGATCAGCTAATACATATGAATTTCCACCCTGAACAAATCTTACTTCAAGCCCACCCGTCTCCACTGTCTTTAACTGAACATGAGAAAGTTTATGCCACAAAGCATCGTGCTCAGTATCTTGTTGACAGCGCCAAGCGATGGCCCCGGTTTCAGTACTGCCATATATCTCCTTAACTCGCACATCGAGATAAGCAGACACATTCATACTCTCGGTTCGGGTTAATGGTGCGGCTGATGAATAAACCTCAACACAATTATTTTTTACTAAATTCCAGTCCTGCTCGGCATTCATTCTTGCTAGATGCGCCGGGCTGGAAATCAAACAGAATCGTCCGTACAACGAAGCAGAACGGATCAATTCCTCAGGATACTCATGTAACTTCGCGCTAAATGCCTGCTGATAGCAAAAAGGTCTTAATAAACGAAATATCACGCCATACATATGCTGATGTGTGACTGTAGCAAGCACCACTTCAACGTCTTCGCATGAAAGACAATCCAATGCGGCTATTTCTCTATCCAGCGCCTGTAGAGATTTATCAATACATTTCGGCTGCCCCTGCGAACCGGAAGTAAATACCTGTAAGGCAATCAAGTCAGTACTGGCTTTCTGCCACTGCCATACCTCGTGATGCTCATCGCTTGGCTGGGCAAACGTATTTTGCTCAAACTCCCCAACAAAGCCATCGACATGGTGTTGAAGTCTGGCAACCGTTGCAGGAAGCTTGTCAGCAGATAGGCATACCGTCCCTTCTAATTGCCATAGCGCTAGCATGATAGCCAGACACTCAAACGCATCTGAGTGATAGACGGCCCAGTATTGTCCTTCATGTTCTTTAATACTTGCTATCCAGGCGGTAACACGTCGTTTTAATTCTGCACAATCCCGCTTTCTGTCACCATCGATAGCGATCACGACATCATCATTACCTTGCCACCAGCTAAACAAACTATAAGGAATCGTCATTGTCGCCTTACTCTTTGTCGAATAAGCCATTCAACACTGAACATGACAGCGATAAGCACATAAGCAATCACGCCGTTATATAACATCCAGGCTTGGGATGACATAAAAAAGACGGTGATAAAAGCGATTGTCGCATTTAAAAGAAAAAAGACACTCCAAGCGATAGTGACCTTCCGAGTATAGGCTATCCCTTCTGCCGGTAAATCAGGTTCTCTGAGTTTCGCCAGTTTTTCAATCACTGACTCCTTGGCATGTAAACTCATCACAAATACGGTAAATAAGCTCAGGTTGATCATCACCGGATATAGTTTTAATGCGGTACTCGTTTCACTGAATAAGACAAGACTCACGAGCAATGCCACCATAAGCGTAAGCATGAGTCGCTCTTGCCACAAAGTGGCGAGCCAGAACCGACTCAGTAATAAGAGCCCCAAAAAAACAATTAATGTTTGATAGTGATTACTGTGTAAGCCCCAAAAGACAATAAACGGATAGGCGATAGATAACAGGACAGAAAACAGCCTGATAGCAGTCTTCATTGCTCGTTATTCAATAACTTATCTACTTGCTCAACAATATCCTGAACGGTACGAACCATTTTAAAATCGTCTGGCTGAATTTTTTTCTTGGTCATTTTTCTTAACTCGATAACAAGATCAACCGCATCAATACTATCGATATCCAAGTCTTCATATAAATTCGATTCAGGGCTGATATCTGCTGGATCGATTTCAAACAGCTCTTCAAAAACCGCCACTACTTTTTCATATATTTCTTGCTGACTTTTCATGATGTTGTTCTATTTTGTTCTATGTTCTTCAACCAGAGCAGCTAAAGCACTCACACTGGCAAAATGTTGCCTTGTCTCTTCCGAGTCTGACTTAAGTTTAATGCCATATTGCTTTTGTAGCGCTAAACCAATCTCCAGTGCATCAATCGAGTCGAGTCCAAGTCCATCCACAAATAAGGGTTCGTCACTGTCGATATCCTCAACATCGATATCTTCCAGATCGAGGCTGTTGATAATCATTAATTTTATTTCATTATGCAGTGCGTTCACGCAATCCTATCTCCTCATTAAAATACTGACTTAACGCAGAGGTTAAGTTTCTTGCGGCAACAGAAGGTTTATCCTGTTTTATAAAATCGGTAATAGCTATCGGCTCTGCCACTGTAATCTTGAAATGTGGCTTGCTATCAGGGATTTGGTACCAAGGTTGTCCTTTGGTCAACGTGACAGGCTGACAATCAATTAAAACCGGGGTAACGTCAACTTGAGTCCTAACTGCAACATTGGCTGCACCACGCTTTAAGGTTAATACTTTTCCAGGAATTGAACGTGTTCCCTCAGGAAAAATAATCAGCACATCACCATGTTTAAACGCAGCTTCAGCCGCTGCAATCACATCGTCCACGCTATCATCATTAACAATGTAGCCAGCGGCTTTCAGTGGGCCTCGCGTGAACGGATTACGCATCAACGCACTTTTTACCACGCAGTTTGCTTGTGGGATCAGAGAGATCAGAAAAACGACATCTATCAAAGTCGGGTGATTGGCTAAAACAAGCTTGGCTTCCTTTAATCGATCAATATCTTCAAGCTCATATGAAAGGATGCCCATGCTTTTCATTAATCGAATATAAACCCGAAAGCTATGATGAATAAAGGCTTTGCCTCGTCTTTCTCTGCGCTGTACATCTCCAGGCAACAGATAAATAACAGGAATGACGACCAACGGAATGATAATTCCGCCCAAGCCAAAGAGTAAGAAACTAACAGCTGTTGCTAATAATCGCCAAAGTCGCTGCACATTTCTCACCGTTCTAACCTTCTAACACGCCAACAACTTGCTGATGTGGTGAGCTTAATCTCTTGCTGATAGCTCATTAACAGCGAAATAAAATCAAACAGTCCTTGCTCAGAACTGAATGAAGAATCAAATGTGGGTTCACGTGCAAACTCTATGGCTGAATCAAGGGTTTCATCATGACTGACAATAAAGGCAACGGCCACAGGAAAAGGTAAACTTTGAGAAAACCATTGATAAATATCGGGTAATGGTACGTCATAGATAACACATAACACCTTGCCATAGACTTCTAGCTGTGCAGCAGCCTCATGCAATGTGCTCAGTACTAAATTTTCAGTACTGGCTATCGCTGTAATAGGAGCAACATCCTGACGAGCGATCGACAACAATCCACCTACCGCATTATGCACAGCCAGACTGAAACTGGTTGGTGATAAAGGCTCACTGTTACCAATATCTTTTAATAATGATAATGTCAGCGGCGTATCACCATGACGGGAAGCGAAGATCGTAGAAATCCCCTGTTTGCTCTCCATCAGGTTAAACGTGGCTTTCGCAGCAATTTTACCCAGCGTCGTAAAACGACGACGCAACAAAGCTGGTACCTGTTTTATCTGGATAGGTGTATTTTCGGATGGTTTGCTATCAATATCATCAAACCACTTCATCCATGCGTCTGTATCATCCATGCCAGGTGCCAAGGCAGACCATGACTCCAACTTCAGCTTAATCAATGAGTCAACCTCTGTGATGTCATGCGAGTCCGTTCGGTTAGCGTTTGTGTCTAACGTTTGTCATAAACTAATCAAGTATTGGAAGAATTCTACTTTCATCATTGATATATGCAAGAAAAAACATGGAAATTGTAGTAAAACAGCCGATGAACTATACTGCCCGCTTTTTACACATGGACGTTATCTCATGAAAAAAGTCTTTTCGATATTGATTCTTGCCACTATGGTGTTATCTAGCCAAGCCTTTGCTCGAGATACAAAACACCTTTTTTCAATCAAAGAGGCAATGGAATCGGCTGACTTCAAAGAAAAGCTGGACCCCACCATTCGCTTTATTTTTGGTCAACCAGCAGATACAAAAGTCCTTGAAGACAAAGGTAACTTCGTAAGCAATAAAAAAACGAACGCCTTTAATAAAACCGACAAAGAGGCGTGTGAATGGGTTCTCCTCAGTGCACTACTCTCATTCCAAGATAGAGTCCGAGCTGAAGGTGGTAATGCCGTTATAAATATAGAGAGCTATTACAAAAAGAACGCATTTATCAGCACAAGCGAGTATGAGTGCCATGCAGGCGCTATTATCGCTGGCGTCGCTTTGAAGGGTGATGTCGTTAAACTTGCTGAATAAACACCTACACTGCCCTCAACTCTGGTTAGCCAACCTTGAGGGCAGTTCAGATTCTCTTAATTCAGATTTTTTAGACGAATCGAGTACTCAAAGATATCACCGACTATCCTCCCCCAAAAAGCGACAACAATTTTTATTAAGCCGATGGTTAATTAAATACGCCGTTAATCATCTGTTTGGTATTCACTTTGAGGATGTGGTTATTGATGACAACACGGATACCTGTCCCAAACTCCCCCAATTAACCAGCCCCTTCTTTTGTAGCCTGTCCCATAGCCATGACTGGGTAGCTATTGTGTTTGCAGACTTACCATGTGGTGTTGATATAGAAATTAAGAAACCACGTAACAATATGATTGGCATGGCCAAAAGTTTTATGTCTAAGCGAGAATATGAACTTTACTCCTCAAACACATCTCAAGATTATTTTTACCAATGCTGGTGCATAAAAGAAGCGTTTTATAAATCTCTGCCGAGATCAACACAATTCAAAACACCTTTCCATACTATTGATACTGGGAGGTTGAGCCAGTCTCCTAACTGTACTTTATCTTCATTCACATCTGAGCAATATCAGCTCGCAGTCTTTTTCTCATCCACAATAGAAATGATGGATGCTTATTTAGTTGCGCCCCAAAGCAATGCCACTCGACCTTTTACATCCACAAGTCCAATGATTGTTAGCTGGGAGCATTTCCCCATTCGCTCTCTTTGTAAATAGTTTGCTCTAAGATACTCCCCCTACCATCGTTACTTGTCTGAGATTCCAATCGGCCATTATTTTTGGAAACAAGTGCAATTAGTTCCTTTTTTTGACTGTTAGTCTTTCCCTACCCCTCGGGGATTATCAAACATGATTTTGTGTTTGGTAAATGATGACTTATAGAAAAGCCTTCTGTTTTTTTATACGTCAGCGTTTGGTAAAGAAGTGGCGACTTCAGCTTCCGCTTACTTCTATATCTTAAGTTTGAAGGGAAAAATGATGAAAAAAACAACAATATCTCTGGCTTTAATGTCAGTTGCTCTACCCATGACAAGTTATGCAGATGAATTGCTTTCTATGCAAAAAGACCCGAATGAGTGGGTGATGTCAGCAGGTAACTATGAAAATCATCGCTATAGTGAATTAACGGATATCAATAAAGAGAACGTTAAAGATCTGAATATGGCCTGGTCATTTTCAACAGGTGTATTAAAGGGTCATGAAGGTAATTCACTTGTTATTGGCGATACCTTATACATTCATACGCCATTTCCAAACATTGTGTATGCATTAGACCTAAACAATGACGGTGCCATCAAATGGAAATATGAACCCAAACAAAACTATGATGACACCGTACCTGTTATGTGCTGTGACGTCATCAATCGTGGTTTAGCTTATGGTGATGGCAAAATCTTCCTAAACCAGGCCGATACTACATTGGTAGCTTTAGACGCGGAAACCGGCAAAATGGTTTGGTCTGATAAACGCGATGATCCCAGAGTCGGTGCAACTAACACGGGGGTTGCTCATGTATTTAAAGATAAAATCGTCGTTGGTATCTCTGGTGGTGAGTTTGGTGTTCGTGGTTATGTTCAGACTTACGATTTAAATGGTAAGTCTTTATATAAAGCCTACAGCACAGGTCCTGATGCAGAGATGTTGGTGGATCCTGAAAAAACAACATCGATGCTGAAACCTGTTGGTGAAAATTCATCATTAAACACCTGGAAAGGTGATCAATGGAAAATTGGTGGTGGTACTACATGGGGATGGTATTCATACGATCCGGATCTGAACCTGTTTTACTATGGTACGGGTAACCCATCGACATGGAATCCACTGCAACGTCCTGGTGATAACAAATGGACTATGTCATTGTTTGCCCGTGATTTAGATACAGGCATGGCGAAATGGATTTATCAAATGACGCCACATGATGAATGGGATTACGACGGTGTCAACGAAGTCATTCTTGCCGATCAAAAAGTCAAAGGCAAAATGCGCAAAACAGCAGTGCATTTTGACCGTAATGGTTTTGGCTACACCATGGATCGTGCATCAGGTGAATTATTAGTCGCCAACAAGTTTGATCCTTCGGTTAACTGGGCGAATAGCGTTAATCTGAAAACAGGCTTACCCGACCGTAATAAACAGTTCTCTCCTGAACATAATGGTGAAGATACAAACACGACTGGAATCTGCCCGGCAGCACATGGTGCTAAGGATCAACAACCTGCTGCATACTCACCAAAAACGGGCCTGTTCTATGTGCCAACCAACCATATTTGTATGGACCTGGAACCATTTGAGGTGGAATATTTAGCGGGTCAACCTTATGTAGGCGCCTCAGTCAATATGTTTGCGGCTGAAAAAGACAATATGGGCAACTTTATTGCCTGGGATGCACGTGAAGGTAAAATCGTCTGGTCTGATAAAGAAAGGTTCTCAGTATGGTCAGGCGCTTTAGCGACAGCCGGTGATGTCGTCTTCTACGGTACTTTAGAAGGATATTTAAAAGCAGTTGATGCTCAAACTGGACGTGAGCTATGGCGTTTCAAAACCCCATCAGGCATCGTGGGCAATGTGAACACCTATAAACACGATGGCAAACAATATATTGCTATCTTGTCAGGCATAGGTGGCTGGGCTGGTATCGGCATGACCAACAACCTGGAAAATGACACCGATGGCTTAGGTGCTGTCGGCGCCTACAAATCTTTATCAAGCTGGACTTCTTTAGGTGGCGTTCTGAGCGTGTTCAGCCTATAAGATCATCCTTATACTATAGATTGACACAGTGCATAAGACTCCGGTGATAGACATATCATCGGAGTCTTTTTTTATGGAGGATCAATTTATTTTCTCTGCTTCCAAAGAAAACAGCTTGCACGTTGAGGTGACCTTATTAATCCTCAATCTTTTTAAATGGATTTTCTTCAGGCAAAAAAAAGCCCTCATCAGAAAACTGAAAGGGCGAAGGGAAAACCAATGAAAGCCGTAAAGCTGAAATTAATAATAGATAAACAGGGCTTATTCTAATATAGGAAAAACTCCTTTTATCTCTCAGCTCAAGTCAGTTTTTTCTCTCCTATTAGATAATAGAATTGTTCCACTCAAACCTTAGAGGAGTACTTGTAGTCAAGAATCGACCACTGAGAGAGGGCTTACAGATCAAAGCAAACAGATATAACTCGCCTAGTGTTCTCCATACCCATTGCAAACCAAGTCTGCATGAGTGCTTAACTACTCTGCAGTGGCTGATGGCTACTATAACGATTTAATCATTCTCCTGGATAAGGATAAAAAAAAGGCCCTGCAAGCAGGGCCTTTTATCATCACTTGTGATGTTGTCTTGTTTTATTCGTTAACAACGAAATCAACACGACGGTTTTTCGCTCTTCCAGCGTCTGTATCATTTGTAGCAACTGGGAATTTTTCACCCATACCTACTGGGATCAGGTAGCTACCATTGATACCACGAGAAGTCAGGTAGTCAACAACAGACTGAGCACGTTCTTGTGACAGTTGTTTGTTGTATGCTTCAGTACCGATGCTATCAGTGTGACCTTCAACACGTACTTCAACAACGCTATCAGTATCTTTCAGAACAGAAACAGCTTCTTCAAGAATTTGTTTCGCATCGTCAGTCAACGTCGCTTTATCAAATGCGAAATTAACGCCTTCTAAAGACAGCACTTTTTCACCTGCTAATGGGCAACCATCTTGGTCAACGATGACGCCTTTAGGTGTGTTAGGACACAGATCTTTGTAATCAGGCACTGCATCACCATCAGAATCGAGCGCACAACCTACGCGGTCAACAGTCACACCAGGAGGTGTTTGTTGGCACATGTCGATACCGTCGTACACACCATCTTTATCTGTGTCATATGCACAACCATTTTGATCAACTAAGGCACCTGGAGGTGGCTCTACAGCACATACTGGTTTTTCTACTGCTGCTTCTTGTTCTTCTTCACCGTTAGGGCAAAGTAATAGTGCGAGCATTGAACCTACTACAGCACTTCCAGCTGCAGCATCAGAATCACCTGCGGCAGCGCCTGCGGCACCACCAACTAGAGCACCACCTACTGCACACATAATGTTTTGGTTAGTTGTTTTCGGATTACCCGCACAACCAGCCAGCAAAGCTATTGCAAACGCTGCTGACAGGAGTTTTGATAATTTCATATTGCCTTCCTTTTCCGTAGAAAAATAAATGAACACGTCTTAAATTTTGATTTGCTCAATACCGAGTGTGGTACTTTCGCTACATATTAAACCAGTATTTGCTTGACGTCTAATAGATCTTATTAGTGATTGCGTGAATGCTGTGTCAAAAAAACAACAGCTACATACGCCCTATTACATCCTCAGGTTCAGCTTGTAAGGATAAACTGGAAACAGCACTGTCTTTAGCCAGTTCCCCCGACTCCATACCCAATTTAATCATTAGCCGTACTTCGTTAGCTGAGTCAGCGTTACGTAAGGCTTCCTCGTAGCTGATTTCACCGGCTTTGTACAAGTCATAGACGGCCTGATCAAATGTCTGCATACCCAGCTCTTTAGAGCGTTTCATCACTTCTTTAATTTCATAAACCTTGCCCTTCTCGATCAAATCAGCAATCAGCGGCGTATTCAGAAGCACCTCAACCGCAACAGCCCTGCCCGAGCCATCTTTTTTAGGGATTAGTCGCTGAGCGATAACGGCTTTCAGATTTAAGGAAAGATCTAAAAATAACTGTTGATGACGCTCTTCAGGAAAAAAGTTGATAATCCTGTCCATCGCCTGGTTCGCGTTATTTGCATGTAAGGTGGATAAACAAAGATGACCGGTTTCGGCAAATGCGACACCGTAATCCATCGTCTCACGGGTACGTATCTCACCAATCATGATCACATCCGGCGCCTGCCGCAAAGAGTTACGAAGCGCGATTTCATACGAGTCAGTGTCTATTCCAACTTCTCGTTGTGTAACAACACAGCCAGCGTGTTTATGGTCAAACTCAATAGGATCTTCAATCGTCAAAATGTGACCCGTACTATTCTGATTACGGTAACCGATCATGGCAGCCAATGTCGTTGACTTACCACTGCCTGTTGCACCAACAAAAATGACTAAACCACGTTTTGTCATCGATAATTCTTTGATGACTTGAGGCACATGGATGTCTTCAATAGTAGGAATCTCGTCTTTAATTCGACGCATCACCATGGCAATTTTATTGCGTTGATAAAGAGCACTAATACGAAAACGACCTGCGCCCTTAGTCTCCAGTGCGTAGTTACACTCTTTTTCACGCTCAAATGTTTTTTTCTGAGCATCAGACATCGTGCTTAATACTAAATCCCTGGCCTCATCATCCTGCAGTGCATCTTGTGAGAGTGTCGCCATACGCCCATTGACCTTTAAGGTGACGGGCCGACCAGCGGTGATGAACACATCTGAAGCATCATGTTTCACAGCGGCTTTTAAAATTGTGACAATTTCCATATCACACCTCTTTAACGGAATAAGTCTTTATTAACAGCACGTGGTAATGCTTCCTGTTTTGTCACTTTTTGTCTTCTGACCAAATCTTGTAAACACTGATCTAACGTTTGCATACCAATAGCGCCGCCCGTCTGAATAGCAGAGTACATCTGCGGTACTTTATCTTCGCGTATTAGATTTCTGATGGCAGGCGTGCCAATCATGATTTCATGCGCAGCAATTCGACCACCGCCGACTTTTTTCATTAATGTTTGCGAAATAACCGCGCGCAATGATTCAGATAACATGGAACGCACCATATCTTTTTCCGCAGCAGGGAACACGTCAATGATGCGGTCAATGGTTTTTGCTGCAGACGAGGTATGTAAGGTACCAAAGACTAAATGCCCGGTTTCAGCGGCTGTCAACGCCAATCTAATTGTCTCCAGATCACGTAACTCACCTACCAGAATGATATCTGGATCTTCACGCAAAGCACTTCTAAGCGCTTCACTAAAACCATGTGTATCACGATGCACTTCACGTTGGTTGATCAAACATTTTTTACTTTGATGTACGAATTCGATCGGGTCTTCTATGGTTAAAATGTGTTCATTATCTTTTTCATTTCGATAATTAATCATGCCTGCCAGCGTGGTGGATTTACCTGAACCGGTTGGCCCGGTGACCAATACAATTCCGCGATGATTGTCCGCTATGGTTTTAAAAATATCGGGAGCGCCAAGATCTTCAAGACTCAGTACTTTGGATGGAATCGTTCTAAAAACAGCCGCTGCACCGCGGTTCTGATTGAAAGCATTGACACGAAAACGAGCCAAGCCCGGCACCTCAAATGAGAAATCAGCTTCCAGGAACTCTTCAAAGTCCTTGCGCTGTTTGTCATTCATAATGTCATAAATCATCGCGTGAACATCTTTATGTTCCATCGCTGGCAGGTTAATGCGCTTGATATCACCATCGACACGGATCATTGGCGGCTCACCTGATGAAACATGTAAATCCGAAGCATTGTTTTTTGCGCTGAACGCAAGCAATTCAGTAATATCCATCAACGATTCCTATGCGGTTTGGTGTAGTCTAGTTAATTGAAAATTTAAGCAATGTGTATAAAGGTATCGCGCCCTTATGAGGCTTGCAACATGACAGATGTAAAAAAACGTTTCCAACAAATTCATCACGAAATATCGACATCGGCATCTTCCGCACAACGTGATCCGAAAAGCATACAATTATTGGCCGTCAGCAAAACATGGCCTGCAGAGGCATTGCGTGAAGTGGCGTTACTCGGTCAGCGCCAGTTTGGTGAAAACTATTTGCAGGAAGCCTTGGATAAGATTGATGCTTTAGCTGATCTTGATCTGGAATGGCATTTCATTGGTCCTATCCAATCGAATAAAACCCGTGATATCGCCGGGCATTTTGATTGGGTTCAGAGCGTTGATAGAGAAAAAATTGCCCGCCGTTTAGATGAGCACAGACCGGATTCACTTGCGCCTCTCAATGTCTGCATACAAATCAATATTGATGAAGAAGACACCAAATCAGGCACCAGTCCGGAAAAGCTACAGACATTGGCTGACTATATCGCCACTCTCGATAAGCTTTGCCTAAGAGGATTGATGGTTATTCCCTCTCCCAAACAATCCACCGACGAAGAAAAAGACAGCTTCTCACGTGCTTATGAATTGTTTCAGCAATTACGTCAGACATACCCGCAGGTTGATACTCTATCTATGGGAATGAGTGCAGATATGTCTACAGCCATCGCTTGTGGCAGTACAATGGTACGCATCGGGACAGCATTATTTGGACAACGTGATAAACGTTAAGCATTTAATGCATCAAATTCCAACGAATACAGATACAAAGGTGAACAAATGAAGCAATGCACAATCGCATTTATTGGTGGCGGCAATATGGCGCGCAGCCTGATAGGCGGGCTGATTAGTAATGACTTTGCCGCTGATAACATTCATGTTTCTGATGCAAACACTGAAGCACTGGATAATTTAACCTCACGCTACAGTGTCAAAACATTCACTGACAATCTGGCTGCGATTGCTGATGCTGATGTAGTGATTCTGGCGGTAAAACCGCAGCAGTTGCAATCCGTCATTCGCCAAATCTCACCGGCTTGGCAACAAGATAAATTACTCATTTCTATTGCGGCAGGTATTCGATTGGATGACATCACTCGCTGGTTAGACTTTGAACAAGCTGCGATTGTCAGAGCCATGCCAAATACACCCTCTTTGGTTCAGGCGGGCGCTACCGCTCTATGTGCCAATGATTACGTGACATCCGCTCAACATGAATTAGCGGAATCCATGTTAAGAGCGGTTGGCCTTGCTTTGTGGATTAGCGATGAAAAACAGATGGATGCCGTAACAGCTCTATCTGGCAGTGGCCCTGCGTATTTTTTCCTGGTGCTGGAAGCGCTGCAAACAGCAGGAATGGAATTAGGGCTTCCAGAAGAAACGGCACGATTACTCGCGCTGGAAACCAGCTTTGGTGCAGCTAAAATGGCATTGGAAAGTGATGAGTCAGCCTGCGTCCTTCGTCAACGTGTGACATCGCCTGGCGGCACAACAGAGCGAGCGCTCGATGTGTTTGAAGAAGGCGATCTACGCGGATTATTTAGCAAAGCACTCACGGCAGCAGCTCAACGCGCTGATGAACTCGCTGAACAATTAGGACAAGACTATGACTAGTGGTTATATAAGCAACCCTCTGATTTTCCTGATTGATACACTCATCTATCTATACATGGTGGTGGTTGCTCTGCGTTTGATCATGCAATGGGCACATTGGGAATATCACAACCCAATGGTGCAGTTTATTATCAAACTCACTCAGGTACCGGTGAAGTTTCTTCGCCGCTTTATCCCTGCTGCAGGTCGCTGGGATACAGCCACGCTGGTATTACTCATCAGTGTGACACTAATAAAAATGATCGCTGTGGGTTTACTCGCTGGCATAATGCCTCAAGGTATTTTATGGCTCACCATTCTCCTGGCAGAATTATTTCAACTATTCATCAATATTTTTACTGTCAGTATCATCATCGAAGTGATTTTAAGCTGGGTAACCCCGGCAGGCACGTACAACCCTGTCGCGCCATTAGTCAGTAAGATGAATGCTCCATTACTTAGACCTGTCAGAAGGACCATCCCTCCTATTGCAGGAGTAGACTTATCTCCACTGTTTGTATTACTGGGGTTACAAGTTTTATCAATGTTAGTCATGCCATTATTAGCAGGTCGCTATATATGATCCAGATTGCGCTACAACGGCAGTCTGATTAGACTTAACGCTTTTTACGGGAATCAACCATATATGCCGGAATCTATACCAGCTGACTCTGTTGGTCTGGTGAAACCATCGACAATTCATATCGATATACCACTTCAATTGGACTGTGGTAAGACGTTGTCAAGTTATGACTTAGTCTATGAAACCTATGGCTCATTAAATGAAGATGGCAGCAATGCTGTACTGATTTGTCACGCTCTTTCGGGTGATCATCATGCCGCCGGTTACCATACGATGGAAGACCGCAAACCCGGTTGGTGGGATACGGCTATTGGTCCGGGTAAGGCGATCGATACCAACCATTTTTATGTTGTGTGTCTGAATAATTTGGGTGGCTGTAAAGGTTCCACAGGCCCCAACACCATCAACCCGGAAACAGGTGAACTCTTCGGCCCTGACTTTCCTATTCTGACCGTGCCTGATTGGGTTCGTAGTCAAGCAATGCTGGCTGATCGTCTAGACATTGAGCAATGGGCAGCCGTCATTGGTGGCAGCTTAGGTGGCATGCAGGCTTTGCAGTGGTCAATCAGCCTGCCAGAACGTGTTCGCCATGCTATCGTCATCGCGGCTGCACCTAAACTTTCAGCACAAAATATTGCGTTTAATGAAGTGGCTAGAACGGCAATAAAATCTGATCCTGATTTCCATGATGGTTATTACATAAAACATAACACCCTGCCACGCCATGGCTTGGGATTAGCTCGTATGTTAGGACATATTACCTATCTGTCAGATGAGGCCATGGGTGAAAAGTTTGGTCGCGAATTACGTAATGGTGCCATTCAATATGGCTACGACGTCGAGTTTCAAATTGAAAGTTACCTACGTTATCAAAGTACCAGTTTCGTTGAACGCTTTGATGCCAACACCTATTTATTAATGACCAAAGCACTGGATTATTTTGACCCGGCACAGGACTTTAACCATGATCTTGTCGCGACTGTTGATAAGATTCAGGCGAAATCGCTCATTATCTCGTTCACAAGTGATTGGCGCTTTTCACCAGAGCGCTCAAAAGAAATTGTTAATGCGATGCTGGCTGCCGGTAAATCCGTCTGTTATGCCGAAATCGAGGCTCACCAGGGTCATGATGCGTTTTTGATGCCAATACCTCGTTACTTAGAAATCTTTGGTACCTATATGCAACAAATTGCTGCTGAGGGGGCGAAGTGATGGCCTTACGTGTTGACCAGCAAATTATCAGTGACTGGATTCCTAATGGTGCCAAAGTTCTGGACTTAGGGTGTGGTAATGGCAGCCTGCTCAAGCATTTGCAACAACGAGATATCACTGGCTACGGTCTGGAAATCGATAACAGTAAGTTTGCAGAATGTATTCAGGCCGGCATCAACGTTATCCAGGCAGACTTGGATCAAGGTTTAGCGCAATTTGCCGATCAGAGTTTTGACTTTGTTATCTTGTCGCAAACCTTACAAGCGATTCAACGCCCAGACTTCTTACTGCAGGAAATCGTCCGTGTTGGCAAGAATGGCATTATTGGTTTTCCAAACTTTGGACACTGGCAATGTCGAATGCAATTAGCGCTGGGCGGCAAAATGCCGGTCTCAAAGACACTGCCGAATGCCTGGTTTGAAACACCGAATATCCATTTATGTACGATTAAAGATTTTGAAAATCTTTGTGATGACTATCACCTTAACGTGCTTAACAGAAGCATTGTTAATCACAACAATAAAGACAGTCTAGGAATACGTTGTCTGCCTAACTTATTTGGTCAGGTCGCGATTTACCGAGTTCAAAAACAACATGATTAAACAGTATCAAAAAGAATTTATCGAGTTTGCCTTAGCCACAGGTGTTTTACGATTTGGCTCATTTACGCTCAAATCAGGCCGTCAAAGTCCCTATTTTTTCAATAGCGGCTTATTTAATAGTGGTGCCAGCCTGGCTAAACTCGGCCGATTCTACGCTCAAACTATTGCTGATTCTGAACTGAAATTTGATGTGTTATTCGGCCCCGCCTATAAAGGCATACCTCTCGCCTCTACCACCGTTGTTGCGCTGGCCGATCAGCATAATCAAGATATGCCATATGTGTTTAACCGAAAAGAAATCAAAGATCACGGTGAAGGTGGTCAATTGGTTGGCGCAGAACTCAAAGGCAAAGTACTTATCATCGATGATGTCATTTCTGCCGGAACCTCCGTAAGAGAGTCTGTTGAGATCATCCGTGCCGCAGGTGCAGAACCCGCCGGCGTGATTATCGCTTTAGATAGACAGGAACGCGGTCAGGGTGAATTATCAGCCATACAAGAAGTTCAAGCCGAACATAATATTCCTGTATTGAATATCATTTCTCTCAACGATCTTCTAGGTTATTTGAAAGACAATCCTGATTTTGGTGAGTTTTTGCCAGCCGTGGCGGCTTATCGAGAACAATTTGGTGTGGCTTAAACATTAGCCGTAGATTAATTTCACAGATATACACAAAGTCACGATTTCAAATGCACGTTTAATCCAACGATTACCATGTTTTATTGCCAGATGAGATCCCAGATAACCGCCCAGTAATGAGCCAAGTAGCAATGCTGGCAACCAATCCCAACGAATATCACCTAGCAGCCCCAGAGTGATAGCACCTGCACCATTCCAAAACAACCCGACCATTATCAACGTGTAAGCGACTGCACGCTGATAATCCATACCAAACCAGCCTACCAGCCATAATGTCACAAAAAGCCCGGTACCTGAGGTCAGAGAGCCATTTAAGAAGCCTATCAGAAATAAAACCAATCCCCCCATGATGCAGCCGCTCCAATCTCTGTGTACAGGCACGTAATGTTGACCTAACTGTGGTTTGAGAATGGAGTAAATCCCCAATCCACCGGTTAACATGCCCAATGCTATTTCTGCCCAACGATCAGGGACCAGCAAAATAATATTTCCACCCAGTACGACTCCCGGCAGTCCTGTTAGTAACATTAATAAAACAAATTGGCGTTCTAATCGGCTTGTTTTCAAATAGCGCAAAACAGCGCCAATTCCTAGAGCCACACTAGCGACTTTATGAGTCGCTAATGCAATAGAAAAACTTAATCCGAGAAAGATTAATACGGGAAATTGGATAAGCCCGGCACCACCACCTGAGAAGGCAGAAAAAGTATTGGCTACCAATGAAACCAAAAACAAGATAAATTGATCGAGAAAACTCAAAGATGACTCCAATCACACAGACATTATCATGATACGTAAATTATTCCTGTTCTTATTCTTCTGCTTATTCAGCCTTTCCGTCTCAGCAGGTCAGCTATACCGCTTCCCTGACGAGAATGGTGTGATGACATTAAGTACCTCGCTGCCATCTGCTGCAGCACAGAAAGGCTACGACATCATTGATGCTGAAACCATGCGTCTTATTGAGCGTGTACCAGCGGCCCTAACAGAGCAAGAATTGCTCGAGCAGGCTGCACAGCAAAAAGTCGAAGAAGAAGCGCGTCTGCAAGCTGAAGCACAAGCCAAACAGGCAGAGGAAGCCCGTCAGGCACAACAGGCTTATGATAAAACATTACTGATTACGTATCGCTCGGAAGCTGATCTTATTCGCGCACGTGATAGTGATATAGCTTATCGACAAGAACAGATTGAGATGCATCAACAAAAGCTACCTGATCTCAAACAGTATCTCTATCAACTACAAAATGAAGCTGCTCAACGTGAGCTAAGTGGCGCCAAAATCACTGCTAATATGCAAAAACGCTTAGATGCAGCAAAAGAAGAAATTCAAGTAAGACAGCAAGCTATTAATGATCTGAAAGCCGAGATCACACAGTTAGAAAGTAAATATGATCATGATCTCAAACGACTGAAATACCTGTTTAAACCTAACAAACAATAGTTAAACTAACGTATCCATAACCGATAATAATTGCTGGTTTTCAGTTGCAGTGCCAATAGAAATCCGTAAAAACTGTTCAATTCGCGGTTTGTTAAAGTGTCTAACGATAATGCCTTCTTTTCTAAGTCCAGCCGCAATATCAGCGGCCTTGGCCTGCTTATGCGAAGCAAAAACAAAATTGGCAGCTGAAGGCAGCACATCAAACCCTAACTCTTGAAGCCCTGTTACCACTTTATTTCGTTCATCAATGACTGCCTGACAGGTGTCTTTGAAATAGGCTTTATCCTTCATCGCTGCAATTCCAGCAGCAGAGGCCAAACTGTCAACGGGATAAGAATTAAAACTGTCTTTAACCCGAATCAATGCTTCAATCAGTTCAGGTTGACCAATCGCATAACCTATCCTGAGACCAGCTAGGGACCGCGACTTTGACATTGTCTGTACAACCAAAAGATTAGGATAATCTTTGACCAGACTGACGGCAGACTCACCACCAAAATCAATATATGCTTCATCAATCACTACAACTGAATCGGTATTCTTTCGTAGTAATTTTTCGATGTCAGAAAGCGCTAATAAACAGCCTGTAGGCGCGTTGGGATTAGGAAAAATAATCCCACCGTTGGTATTGCTATAGTTATCCACATCAATCTCAAATGCATCATTTAACGGTACTTTGTCAAAGCTTATCTGATAAAGCTGACAATAGACCGGATAAAAGCTATAGCTGATGTCTGGAAATAAGATAGGCGATTCATGCCTAAACAGCGCATTAAACACATGTCCAAGAACTTCGTCAGAGCCATTTCCGACAAACACATACGCGCTATCGATCTGATAAAAATCAGCGATTGCTTGCCGTAGCTCGGCTGATGTCGGGTCCGGGTATAAACGCAAGCGATCACTTGCCGCCATGCGAATGGCCTCAATCACTTTTGGTGATGGGCCGTACGGATTTTCATTGGTATTGAGCTTCGTTAAATTGGCCAGTTTGGGTTGTTCACCTGGCACATAAGGGTCTAACTCTTTAACAAAACCGCTCCAAAAGCGACTCATGATTAATCCTTAAGACGATATTCTGCTGATCTAGCATGTGCTGTGAGACTTTCACCGCGAGCTAATACCGATGCTACCTTACCTAAGCTCTGTGCACCCTGCTCCGATACCTGAATCAGACTAGAACGTTTCTGAAAGTCATAAACACCCAATGGTGAACTAAATCTTGCTGTTCTTGATGTAGGAAGAACATGGTTCGGTCCGGCACAATAGTCACCTAGTGCTTCAGGCGTATAACGGCCCAAGAAGATAGCACCTGCATGGCGGATTTTTTTAGCCATCTCCATCGGCTCATCAACAGACAATTCTAAATGCTCAGCAGCAATAAAGTTGGCGACTTCTATAGCGGTATCCATATCTTCAACATGAATCATCGCAGCACGGTTCTGCAATGATGTCGTGATGATATCTTTGCGTTCCATTGTCGGCAAAAGTTTAACAATGGAGGCGTTCACTTTTTCCAGGAAATCTGCATCAGGTGAGATAAGTATCGATTGTGCGTCTTCATCATGCTCGGCTTGCGAAAACAGGTCCATCGCAATCCAATCTGGATCGGTTTTACCATCACAAATAACTAAAATCTCGGAAGGTCCAGCAATCATATCAATACCCACGGTACCGAAAACCATGCCTTTTGCTGTCGCGACAAAGATATTGCCTGGGCCGACTATCTTATCGACTTGTGGAATCGTTTCTGTACCATAGGCCAACGCAGCTACAGCCTGGGCACCACCCACAGCAAAAATACGGTCAACGCCAGCAACTGCCGCCGCGGCGAGTACTAACTCATTCACTTCGCCATTAGGCGTCGGGACCACCATAATCAACTCTTGGACACCAGCCACTTTTGCTGGAATCGCATTCATCAATACCGATGATGGATAAGCCGCTTTACCACCAGGCACATAGAGTCCTGCCCGATCTAAAGGCGTCACTTGTTGACCAAGTAAGGTGCCATCTTCTTCGGTATAGCTCCATGAGCTCTGTTTTTGATGATCGTGATACTGACGTACGCGCTGAGCAGCGGCTTCAAGGGCTTGTCTTTGCTCTGACGGAATATTTTCTAATGCGGCTTTAGCACGATCCAAACTAATCTCAAGATCAGACATCGTTTCAGCAGTCACGCGATCAAACCGGCGACTATACTCAAGCACAGCCTCATCACCACGAGACTTCACCTCAGCAAGAATTTCTTTGACAATGTCTGTCACTTTGTCATCTGACACACCTTCCCAAGCGAGGATATCTTCCAAAGCGCTCCAAAATTCAGCTTGTGAGGCACTGAGCTGTTTTATTTCAATCATTATTTTGTTCTCTGACTGCGTCTCTAATGTGTTCAATAAAAGATTGCATTCGTTTATGTTTCATTTTCATTGATGCTTTATTGACCACTAATCTTGAGCTTATATCCGCAATATGTTCCATCGGAATCAGCCCATTCGCACGTAAGGTATTACCTGTATCGACAACATCCACGATACGATCTGCCAGCCCAACCAATGGCGCCAGCTCCATAGAGCCATAAAGCTTGATGATTTCGACCTGTTCACCCTTTTCAGCATAAAAGCGACGGGTACTCTCAACAAATTTTGTAGCAACTCGTAACCTGCCAGAACGCATTTCATCATCAGGCTTACCAGCTGTCATCAATTTGCAACGAGCTATGTTTAGATCAACAGGTTCATATAACTCTGCATGAGGGTGCTCCATCAATACATCTTTACCCGCGACACCAATATCAGCACCACCATATTCCACATAGGTTGGGACATCTGATGCTCTGACAATAATCAATTTTACATCTGGCAGGTTAGTATCTAGGATGAGCTTACGACTGGTTTCCGGATCATCTACGGGAACGATTCCGGCAGCGGCGAGCAAGGGTAAGGTTTCTTTGAAAATACGTCCCTTTGACAAAGCTAGCGTTAAGGTATCAGACATCTGCAGACCTCGCTGAGCTCGGAATTCGACGAATTTTCGCACCTAATTGTTGCAGTTTTTCTTCAATACATTCATAACCACGATCAATATGATAAATACGTTCAACGACTGTTTCGCCTTCAGCAACTAAAGCTGCCAAGACTAAACAGGCTGAAGCACGTAAATCCGTCGCCATGACGGGAGCAGCCGTTAGATAATCATGACCTTTACATACCACCGTATTACCCTCGATCTGAAGGTTGGCACCCATCCGTTGCATTTCCTGAACATGCATAAAGCGATTTTCAAAAACGGTTTCAACGATAGTAGCCTGCCCTTCAGCAATACTGTTTAGCGCAGTAAATTGTGCCTGCATATCAGTTGGGAAAGCGGGATATGGAGCAGTTCTGATATTGACCGCTTTAGGTCTATTGCCATGCATATCCAGAGAAATCCAGTCATCACCGACACTGACAGAAGCGCCCGCTTCTTCAAGCTTCAGCAGAACAGATTCCAGTTGGTTGGCATCTGTATCTTTTAATTTGACACGACCCCGCGTGATGGCCGCAGCCACGAGATAAGTGCCGGTTTCGATACGGTCAGGCAATATCTGGTATTTGGTGCCTGAAAGCGATTTAACACCTTCAATCACCAGGGTAGCGGTGCCAATTCCAGATATTTTCGCTCCCATCTGGTTGAGATAATTTGCTAGATCAACAACTTCAGGCTCTCTGGCAGCATTCTCAATCGTGGTTGTACCTTGCGCCAGTGTAGCCGCCATCATCAGGTTCTCTGTACCGGTAACGGTCACCTGATCCATGAAAATATGAGCCCCCTTTAAACCCTTACCACTGGTAGCACGGATATAACCATTTTCTACGCGTATATCTGCACCCATTTGCTGTAAGCCACGCAAATGTAAATCAACCGGACGTGAACCAATCGCACAACCGCCAGGGAGTGACACATCCGCTTTACCGTATTTTGCTAATAAAGGACCTAAAACAAGGATGGAAGCACGCATAGTTTTCACAAGATCATAAGCGGCTTCGGTATCGGTTAGTGTCGTGGGATCAATCACGACACCTGAGCGTTCATCGACAGTAAGTGTGACACCCATGCGACCTAATAACTCTAGAGTGGTGGTGATATCATGCAGATGTGGCACATTCCCGATACGTACCGGAGAGTCGGCCAGTAACGCGCCCATTAAAATCGGAAGCGCAGCATTTTTTGCACCTGATATTCGTATTTCACCATCAAGCGCTACACCGCCACTAATAATCAATTTGTCCATAACAGTCTTTGTGTTGTCTACTGCTAGGCTGCAGAAGTTTTTAGTGATAAGGCGTGAATTTCACCACTGGTAAATTTATCACCCAGTGTTTCTTTCACCATTTTGTGCTGTTGTACTAAGGTCTTTCCAGCAAATGACGGGCACACAACGCGCGCATCAAAATGCTGTCCATCGTCACCAAATACCTGTACATCAGCATCAGATAAACCCGCTTCAATCATTTCTTTAATATCAGATGCTTTCATGAGTTATAACTTTCAACTTTATTTTAGGGGCAACAATTCATCCAGGCCTGAGGCCTTGGCAATCGCGTCCATCTGTTCAGGCAGGTGCTTGAATGTGATGGGCTTGTTGGCATTTTTTGCGGCTCTCATCCAATCAAGAAGAAGTGCCAATCCTGCACTGTCTGACTCGGTGACTCCCTGCAAGTCGACTTCGATGTCTGACACCGAATCAAAAACACCTTTTGTTTTTATTAAGGCTTCTTTTGCTGAGTCCAGTGTGACTGGACCAGATACCAAGAAAGCTTTGCTGGCATCATCATATTTGATAGCGAACGGTTTACTCATGATTTCAATTTTGCATTACGTTCAGCTAAATCACTGATAAGGCTGTCAACGCCTTTGTTACGAATCTCTGTAGCAAAGCTTGAACGATAATTGGTCACTAAACTGATGCCATCAATCTTCACATCGTAAACTTTCCACTCACTGCTATCATTTTGAAAAAGTGATAGCGCCATTGGAATGGATGGACCGGCAGGCTGAATGACTTCCATAGGAACAGTAACACGTTTCCTGGATACATCATCACGGAAAGGTAATAAACGAATCTCTTCGTTTGTATATTCAAGCATGGCTGTCGAGTAAGTTCTAATCAATAGCAGGCGAAACTCTTCAACAAATTGAACGCGTTGTTCTTTATCCAGTTGACGCCAGTTTTTTCCTAGAGCTAATTTAGACATTTTTTCAAAGTCAAAATATGGCATGAGAATATCTTCAACCAATGAATAGATTTTCTCAGGACTTTTCTCAAGCTCAGCTTGGTTATCTTCTAACGCTTTGAGCATTTTATCGGATGCATTTTTTACTAGCGTTTGAGGTTCAGACATATTCTCCGCTGAAACAAGCAAACTTGTAGCCAAGAAAAAACATGTGATCAGAGATAACAGTGATTTGCTCATGATTTTGTAAATGTTCATTTATTCGCCTTCAGCTTTACTGTACAAAAATTGGCCGATAACCTGTTCTAACACAAGTGCGGGTTGAGTCAGGGTTATGACATCACCATTTTTTAAAGATTCATCTTCAGCACCGGCAACGAGACCAATATACTGCTCACCTAATAAACCAGACGTATAGATACTGGCAGAGGTATCGAGTGGAATATTATCAAACTGTGGATACATATTGAGCGTCACTTTGGCATCAAACGTTTGAGGATCAAGCGTAATGTTGGTCACACGCCCCACTCTGACTCCCGCCATAGTGACAGGGGAACGCACTTTCAAACCACCAATATTTTCAAACTCAGCGATGAGTTCATACCCACTTTCTTCTGTTAAATCTCCCAAATTGCTGACTTTCATTGCCAACATAAACAATGCTGCAATCCCCGCCGCGACAAACATTCCAACAGTAATTTCAGTACTTTTACTCTGCATCATTCTCTCTAATCTCCAAACATCAACGCAGTCAGTACAAAGTCCAGCCCCAAAATGGCAAAGGCTGAATGTACTACTGTACGAGTTGTCGCTCTCCCCACACCTTCTGATGTGGGCATAGCATCATACCCTTCAAATAAGGCAATCCATGTCACAACGAAACCAAAAACAATACTTTTGATAACGCCGTTAAAAATATCTTCGTATAAATCTGTTTTTGCCTGCATCTGCGACCAAAAAGCGCCGTCATCAACGCCTAACAGACCATGTCCAACCAGAAAACCACCTAGTACACCGACGGCACTGAAGATGGCAGCCAGTAAAGGCATTGAAATGACCCCGGCAAAAAAACGGGGAGCAATAATTCGTTTCAC
The DNA here is from genome assembly GCF_002299105.1 of Methylophaga sp. UBA678. Lineage (NCBI taxonomy): Bacteria > Pseudomonadati > Pseudomonadota > Gammaproteobacteria > Thiotrichales > Piscirickettsiaceae > Methylophaga > Methylophaga sp. UBA678. Next base: position 78,824 of record NZ_DBNG01000024.1, on the reverse strand, counting down.
AGGATCAACAGCCATCATTTCCATGCCTGATAACTGTTCTGTACTTTTCATTAAGCCTATTTCTGCAGTCAAGGCTGAGCCTGCACGTCCAGCAAAGAGTAATGCTGTCACCACAGGACCGAGTTCACGCACTAGAGACAGAGAAACCATGACACCCAGTGACTCTTCGGCACCGAAATCAACAAGCGTATTATACCCTTGCAGCCCCAAAACCATACCAACAAACAAGCCAGAAATGACGATGAGCATGACAGAGAGTACGCCAATCGAAAACAGCTGCTGGATAACAAGGGAAAACCGCAAGAACAAACCAGGAATGCCAGCGATCATTGAAGCCAATAAAATGTGGGCACGTCCCAGCCGCTCGAATAGACCTAGTCCCCAACGACCAAGGCCTCGAATATAATTTATCATGCATTGTCCTCAGGGTTGAGTAAGTCCTCAGCAAAGTCCGGGCCGCCGTAATGGAAGGGTACGGGCCCATCTGGTAAGCCCTGCATAAACTGCTTAACCCATTCTGAACCTGAGCGTTCCAGTTGTGCCGGTGAACCATGTTCGATAATTTTGCCTGCCGACATAAGATAGATGTAATCAGCAATTTCAGCCGTTTCGGCTACATCGTGAGAGACGACAATACTCGTCAACTTCATGGCGTCATTCATACGATGAATCAAATTCACCAGCGTCCCCATTGAGATAGGGTCCTGACCGGTAAAAGGTTCGTCATACATAATCATCATCGGCTCGAGAGCGATTGCACGAGCAAGGGCAACGCGTCTTGCCATACCGCCTGATAATTCATTAGGCGAAAGATGACGTGCATTACGAAGCCCTACAGCTTGCAACTTCATCAGAACAAGATCGCGAATCATGGACTCTGGCAGGTTGGTGTGCTCACGGAGTGGGAAAGCGACATTATCAAATACATTGATATCTGTTAGTAGCGCACCGCTTTGAAACAGCATTCCCATTCGTTTTCGGAGTTCGTAGAGTTCAGAATGTGACAACTTGTGAACATTCTGACCATCGACTTCTATCGTGCCTTTATCTGGTCGAAGTTGGCCACCAATCAGCTTAAGTAACGTTGTCTTGCCGGTACCACTCGGGCCCATAATCGCAGTCACTTTACCGCGTTCGATATCGATATTCACGCCATCAAAGATGGCTCGATCACCACGATAAAAGTGCAAGTCCCTGATTTTTATCAGTGGCACAGGCTTCTCCGCTTGTTGAGTTAGACATAAAGGGGGTTAATTTTCATTAATATGTATGACTAAGTCAAATATCCATGTGGAAAATATTAGATACTTCCGCTAGAGTGTGCAGTCCAACTTATGGTGATATGTGTTCGATGACATTTGTTCAGACTGTGTTCAGGATGGCTTTGTTAACGTCACTGTCGGATTTATTAAAAAACGGAGATAGAAATAATGAAAAAATTATTGCAGTTTTTTGCCATAGCAGTTGCACTGTTACCAATGGTAGCCAGCGCTCATGGTCCAACACGACAGTCAGTTAAAGAAACAGTACTTATTAACGCCTCTCCTGAAAAAGTTTGGGCTGTTCTGGGTGATTTCACAGCAATTGACAAGTGGCATCCAGCTGTTGCGAGCGTTGAAATGTTAAGTGATAAGCAACGTAAGCTGACTTTAAAAGGTGAAGGTCACCCAACCATCACTGAAGAGTTGCAAAAACTAGATAACGAAAAAATGATGATGATCTACAAGATCGAAGATATGAGCGTTATCAAAACAATTACATACAATAGTAAAGATACACCTTACTACACACTACCAGTAAACAACTACAAATCTTGGTTATCAGTTAAAGCAAAAGATGGTGGTTCAGAAGTCACATGGAAAGGTAAGTTTTACCGTTCTTTCATGGATAACCCACCTGTTCCAGAAGGCCAAAGTGATGAAGATGCGGTTAACGCTGTTAAAGGTGTTTACACATCGGGTCTGAACAACCTGAAAACAATGCTGGAAAAATAATTCCATCATGTGTTTCAAAAATATTCAAAAGGCGGCTCTTAGAGTCGCCTTTTTTCTTACAGTCGTTTTCACTTTATCTGCCTGTGCTGATGATAAGACTGAATATGCTCTAATCACTAATCAGCTCTCCAGTACTGTCAGCGTCATAGATTTAAGCACTCAGACGGTTATCAAAACGATTCCAGTAGGTGAGCACCCTGCCGGCATCAGTGTGAGCCCGCACCATGATATGGCTTTTGTTACCAATCCCGATGGACAAACGATTTCAGTGCTTGACCTAAAGTCATTAACGGAAACACGTCAAATCAAAGTCGGACCTGGACCAGTCGGTGTAACCGCCTCTAAAAGTGGTACACGCGTCTATGTAGCAGACTGGTATGAAAATAATATTCGTATCATTAATCCTGATTCTGGCGAGTTGATAGATACGATTGCAGTAGGCAAATCCCCTGCCGGCCTGGTTATTGATGAAGAAAACCAGCGTCTTTACGTTTCCAATCGTGACGATAACACAGTGTCATTTATTGACCTGAGCAATGATCAAGTGACGCATACAATTGAGGTTGGAGAGTCACCATTCGGGCTGGCGATTTCACCAGATGGCTCACGCGTTTATAGTGTGAATGTCAAAAGTAGCAATGTCACAGCCATCGATACCAACACAGCAAAAGTTGTTGAGACAATTCAAGTCGGTGACTGGCCATACTGCGCTGTTGTCAGCAAAGATAATAAAAAACTCTACGTTATTAACCAAGATGAGGCCACCATCTCTGTCGTTGACACGACCTCTTTTGACGTCAGCAACACAATCGACATTGAAGACACACCTGAAGGCATTGATATTAGTGCCGATGGTTCACAGCTTTATGCTGTCAACTGGGGTGATAACACCGTTTCTGTCATTGACACTAAAACAGAAAAAGTTATCAATTCAATCAAAACAGGCAAAGGCCCTCGTTCCTTTGGACAATTTATTACGACCGTTGAATAACGCATTAGATAGTCTCGTGGCAGTAAACACGCAAGCACTGCCACGAGCACAGTCCCTCGAAAAAAGACTCTCCGTTCCAATCAAGGTTATTGATAAGTCATTAGTACAATTATTGATTGAAGAGCACCGTTTGAGTCTTCAGATACCTGATATCGGTAATCCTGTTTTTATCGATTTCACATCAGGCAAGTATGATCACCGGCGTAAATTTGGTGGTGGTAAAGGTCAGCCACTAGCCAAAGCTGTTGGCATGAAACAAGGCCATATCCCAAGCATTATTGATGCTACCGCAGGCTTTGCCAGAGATGCTTTTGTCCTAGCCTCCCTAGGCAGCACGGTCACTATGCTTGAGCAAAGCCAGGTGATAAGTTTGCTCATCGAAGATGCCTTACAACAGCAGGAGATGGCTCCCGAAGTAAAAGTTATTACACAACGAATGACCATCCATTATGCTAATGCTATTGATTTTTTATCGACAGTGCAGGAGCAGCCGGATGTCATTTATATGGATCCTATGTATCCCAGTCGGGATAAATCGGCATTAGTTAAAAAAGAGATGCAGGCACTACACCAACTAATTGGACCGGATACACATAGTGCAGAATTACTCACTGTGGCCAGACACGTAGCTCTACGACGAGTCGTAGTGAAACGTCCCAAAGGTGCTGAGTTTGTTGGTAATCAGAAGCCAAGTGCCAGTATTCAGAGTAAAAATACTCGCTATGATCTTTACGTTAACAGCTAGATTATTTTTGACGGGCCTGCTTATCCATGGCTCTTAACCTGTCTAGTTTTTCAGCTATTTTTATTTCAAGACCACGATTCACGGGTTGATAGTATTCACGTTCGCGCATTGATTCTGGGAAGTAGGTTTCCCCCACAGCATAAGCATCGGGTTCATCATGAGCATAACGGTATTCTCTGCCATACCCTAATTCTTTCATCAATTTGGTGGGCGCATTTCTTAGATGTACCGGTACTTCAGCCGAACCATGTGCTTTGGCATCATGCATGGCCGCTTTAAAGGCGGTATACACCGCATTACTTTTGGGGGCACAGGCTAGATAAACAACTGCTTGAGCTATCGCCAGTTCGCCTTCCGGACTACCGAGTTTGTCAAAGCTTTCCCAGGCATCGAGAGCGATACGTAAGCCTCTGGGATCAGCATTACCGATATCTTCAGCCGCCATTCTAACCACTCTTCGCATCAGGTAAACAGGATCGCAACCGCCATCCAGCATTCGGCACAGCCAATAGAGTGCAGCATCAGGCGCTGAGCCTCGCACGGATTTATGAAGTGCTGAAATTTGATCGTAAAAAGCTTCACCGCCTTTATCAAAGCGTCGAATCGTGCCGGATAACACTTCAGCAAGATCATGCTCATCGACGGCTTTCTGACCTTTGCTATCGGCCAAATCGACGGCTATTTCAAGTAGATTTAACACTCTGCGGCCATCACCATCAGCAGTTTGTGCTAATTGATCTCGCAAAGTCTCGCCCACCTCAATGCCTCTGTCGGCCAACCCTAACTCCTCATCTGACATGGCTCTATCAATGATTTGGCGTAAATCTTCAGCCTCTAAGGATTTGAGCACATACACCCTGGCTCGTGAGAGCAAGGCATTATTTAATTCAAAGGAAGGATTTTCTGTAGTAGCGCCAATAAAGGTAAAAGTACCATCTTCAACATAAGGTAAAAATGCATCTTGCTGAGATTTATTAAAACGGTGCACTTCATCCACAAACAGCATGGTTCTACGACCACGCTCCTGCAATAACTGCTGAGCACGTGCAACTGCCGCTCGGACCTCTTTCACCCCCGCCAACACAGCTGAGATAGTAATAAACTCAGCATCACAATAACCTGCGATGAGTTTAGCTAGAGTGGTTTTACCAGTACCGGGTGGCCCCCAGAAGATCATTGAATGCGGATGACCTGAAGCAATCGCCTGACGCAATGGCTTACCCGCTCCCAACAAATGTGTCTGCCCGATATACTGGTCAAGCGTCTTTGGACGCATACGATCCGCTAACGGACGCCCAGCTAAGTCATCAACTTGATCAAACAAACTCACTGTTGCGCTTCACCTACAATATCTATGCCTTCAGGCGCACTAAATTTAAACGTGTCTTTTTTAAATGTCGGATTAATTTTCACCTGAGTGAACATCAAACGTGTTCTTTGGTCGAAGCTGTCACGCATGATCATTTGCTGTAATTCATCTTGATTAAAAGCCAGCATAACGGATTGAAAGTTACTGCTGCTCTGTTTTGGCGTTAACTCCACCCAGGTTAAGCCATCATCCGATTTTAAGTTACGAATATTGTAGCTATCTTCGGGTAAAGCTTGTCCTGATAATAAGGTTGCAGGCGTATCTTCTAACGCTTCGTTTTGCGCCTTCACGGTAACTTGTTCTAAGTCCACATCATAGAACCAAACATTCATACCATCAGCCACGATATGCTGAGGGTATGGGTCATTGTAATCCCAACGAAACTTGCCAGGTCTTGCCAATTGAAACTGACCTTGGGCCTGTTCAACTAAATTGCCATCAGGATCCAAAACGGTTTGTTCAAAGTGAGCCTGAAATGTATTCACCTGTTTGACAAAATGGTTGAGCTTTTCTGTGCCGCTCATATCTGCCATGGCAACAACAGGAAGCAACAACAGCAAAAAGCCTTGTGCTAATTTTTTTATGGTCATTCAATGACTCCGAAAGATAAATTGCATGTTTTACTGACTCCAGTTTGTCAGCCTGGTTCCTGATTTAATCGCGTGGCGGGGGTGCCAGAACTTCACGGCTACCATTACCCTGCATGGCAGAAACAACGCCAGCTGCTTCCATAGCCTCTACGATACGTGCAGCCCGGTTATAACCGATTTTCAGTCTGCGCTGGATTCCTGAAACCGATGCCCGGCGACTTTCGACGACGATTTGCACAGCCTGATCATAGAGCGGATCTGACTCTGCATCACTTGGGTCACCGATACCACCATCGCCGTCATCACTGCTCTGATCTTGGGTAATTTCTTCAAGATAGTTAGGCTGTGAATTTTTCTTTAAATGCTCAACAACATTATGGACTTCATGGTCATCCACAAATGCACCATGGACACGTTCAGGCAGTCCACTCCCCGGAGGTAAATAGAGCATATCGCCCTGCCCTAGCAGCTGCTCAGCCCCCATTTGATCAAGAATGGTTCGAGAATCAATTCGCGAAGACACTTGGAAAGCCATACGTGTCGGAATATTGGCTTTAATTAACCCGGTGATAACGTCAACAGAAGGTCGTTGTGTCGCCAAGATAAGATGAATCCCTGATGCCCGTGCTTTTTGCGCCAAACGTGCAATCAGCTCTTCAACTTGTTTACCAACCACCATCATCATGTCAGCAAGCTCATCGATAATCACAACGATAAAAGGGAGTGGCTCTAAAGTGGGCCCAACTTCACCCGGCTCCACCTCAATTGTTGGATCTTTAATTGGCTCACCGCGTTCAATCGCCTCTCTGACTTTTTTGTTATAACCAGCGATATTACGCACGCCTAAAGCAGCCATTAATGGATAACGACGCTCCATCTCAGCAACACACCAACGCAGAGCATTAGCGGCTTCTTTCATATCCGTTACAACTGGCGCTAATAAATGTGGAATATCTTCATAAACCGACAGCTCCAGCATTTTTGGATCGACCATGATCATACGTACATCTTCTGGTGTTGCCTTGTACAGCAAACTCAGAATCATCGCATTTACGGCCACCGATTTACCTGAGCCAGTCGTCCCTGCCACCAGTAAGTGAGGCATTTTTTCTAAGTTAGCGACTACTGGACGGCCAGCAATATCTTTACCCAGCGCCATCATTAGCAATGATTTGCTATTCTCGTATTCATCACAGGCCAGAATTTCACGAAGACGAACAATTTCACGACTCTCATTAGGGATTTCTAGACCCACAACAGGTTTACCCGGAATGACTTCAACGATACGAACACTACTGATGGATAGCGCTCTTGCTAAGTCTTTAGCAAGGCCACTGATACGACTGACTTTAATGCCAGGAGCCGGTTGCAATTCAAACCGGGTGACCACAGGGCCCGGCTGAACTTCTACAACCTGAACGTCTACGCCAAAGTCTTTTAGTTTCAGCTCGACTTGTCGAGACATGGCTTGCAAGACGTCTTCGCTATAGGCCTGCTTACTCGGTTGAGCCATATCTAATAAAGCTAATGCTGGCATACCTGGCGCATCTGGTGTTTCAAACAATGGCACTTGTTTTTCTTTTTCTTCGCGCTTGCTTGGCTCTTTTTTCTCTAAGACTGGCTCAATGCGCACTTTTGCCTTGTGCTGTAACTTTTCTTTTTCCTGATGAAAAGTCTCTTCCCGTTTTTGACGAGTACGCTTGGCTTCCAACTCTTCCTTGATTTCACGCACCCAGCGGGCCACATGAATAGCCACGATCATGGCCATCGCTCCTAACTTATCAATCACCATCAACCAGGATAGCCCGGTGAAAAGCGTGACCCCAGTGAGTAGGACCGCCAGCAATAACAAACTGGTGCCAGAAGCGCCAAATACCGACTCAAAACCATGCCCAACCACTTCACCTAACACACCACCAGCCCCGAGAGGTAACAGTGCGGCATAGTCGCTCAGACTAAGAGTAGACAGACCACTGGCTGCAGCCAGAGCCATCAATAAGCCGACCATTTTTAATACCCAGAAATGCAGAGCATCTTCTGTATCAGCGCGCTTTCCCCAGCTAAACAATAACCAGCCACTGAAACCAATCATTAATGGTGATAGATAGGCGGGAAAACCAAAGCCATAGAGCAGAGCATCAGCTAACCAAGCGCCAACTATGCCACCACTATTGGCAATGATGTCATCTGTTCCGGTCGTTGACCAACCAGGGTCGGTAGGTTGATATGACCATAAAGACAAGAGTAAGTATGCCGCTAATGCGACTGACAAAATCAGTGCTGCCTCACGCAGACGGAAGCCGACTGCGCCAGAGTTGAGTTCTTGTTTCTGCTTGTCATTTACACGTGTCGACTGTGCCACTGTGATATTTCCAACCCTGCCAATAAATTAACGCTTGATTTTAACACAGCTTTTGAAGTTAGATGCTTGTCCAAAATCATCGCAATGGTTACTCTAACTATAGATATCTGATAACTCTCTTGGAGGCTCCACTTATGGCAGACAGCAAACACTGTCGTTTACTGATTTTAGGCTCAGGTCCAGCGGGATATACTGCCGCGGTTTATGCTGCTAGAGCAGCATTAGAGCCTGTATTAATTACCGGTATCGAACAAGGTGGACAGCTAACCACCACTACCGATGTCGACAATTGGCCAGGTGATGATGAAGGTGTACAGGGCCCAGAACTGATGCAGCGTATGCAGCGCCATGCGGAACGTTTTGGTACAGATATTATCTTTGATCATATCCACACCACAGATTTAAGTCAGCGCCCGTTCCGTTTAATCGGTGATGCAGGTGAATATACGGCAGATGCCTTGATTATTGCGACAGGTGCATCAGCCAAATATTTAGGTATGGAGTCGGAAGAGGCCTTTAAAGGTCGTGGTGTGTCTGCCTGTGCAACCTGTGATGGTTTCTTTTATAAAGGTCAACACGTCGCTGTTGTCGGTGGTGGTAATACCGCTGTTGAAGAAGCTTTATACCTGTCCAATATTGCTTCGAAAGTCACCGTCATTCACCGCCGTGACTCGTTCCGCTCTGAAAAGATTTTGTCCAATAAACTGCTGAAAAAAGCAGAAGAAGGTAATGTAGAAATCTTGTGGAATCACACGTTGGACGAAGTCATTGGTAATGAGTCTGGTGTCACCGGTATTCGTGTGAAAAGCACGGAAGATGGCTCAACACAGGAGGTTCCTGTACTTGGTGTCTTTATTGCGATTGGTCATCAGCCTAACACCGGCATATTCAAAGGCCAGTTAGAAATGGAACATGACTACATCATCCTTAAAAAAGGAACACAAACCAGCGTGCCAGGCGTGTTTGCTGCAGGTGATGTATCCGATCCTATTTACCGTCAAGCGATTACGTCGGCGGGAGCTGGATGTATGGCGGCATTAGATGCCGAACGTTTTTTGGATAATGATTAAATAATACGATGAGGGGGCTGACCAGCCCCCTTTTTCATGAGGGAATAGACATGAAATATCAGCATATTTTGATTGCAACTGACTTTTCAAAACAAAAAGATCTGATTAGTGCAAAAGCACAAGAACTTGCTGAACAACATCAGGCAAAGCTCAGTATTTGCCACATTATCGAAGATTTCCCTTTAACTGATTTTGCTTATGAACCGATGATCAGTGTTGATATTGATATGCGTGATGCCTTGTTAGAATCAGGGAAAAAACAACTGGCGGCATTGGCTGAAAAATTATCCATTCCGGCTTCACAACAGTGGGTTGAATTGGGAACACCGGGACATGATATTGTCCGTGTGGCTGATGAGAATAATGTTGATCTGATTATTGTTGGCTCACATGGCCGACATGGTTTTAAGCGTCTATTAGGGTCAACGGCTAATGCCGTATTACATCATGCTCATTGTGATGTCCTTGCCGTCAGGTTAAAGGACGACTAACCATTTGAAACATTCTTCCTTATTAAGCACGGTAAAATTACCGGGCTTTATGAGCTTTATTGCCGTCGCTTTTATTAATGCCATGGTGGATTTGGGCCATAAAATCATCATTCAGAACACGATTTTTAAGATATATGATGATCAAACGCAGGTGGCGTTGACGGCGATTGTGAATGGACTCATTCTCTTACCCTTTATTTTCTTATTCAGCCCGGCCGGCTATCTTTCTGATCGTTTTTCCAAACCTTTCATCATGAAAGCATCGGCTTTCTCAGCCATCATCATTACCTTGTTGATTACGCTAGCTTACTATCAGGGCTGGTTTTTATTTGCCTTTTTCATGACGTTAATACTGGCCATTCAAAGTGCGCTCTATTCTCCCGCCAAGTATGGTTATATACGGCAACTTGGTGGTGACAAGCATTTATCCGCAGCCAATGGCTTTATTCAAGCGACGACGATTGTTGCCATCTTGAGTGGAATTATTGTTTTTACCGTGTTGTTTGAATGGTTGTTGATAGACCAGCCATATCATGATGAGGTTTCGTTACTGCGTCATATCGCCCCGGCAGGTTGGTTGTTGGTGATTCTATCTATTGTAGAGTGGCGCCTCGCTTGCCGATTGACTGATAGAAATAAGTCGACTGATTTCACACGGTTTCCCTGGAAAGATTACATCAAAGGTTATTTGCTAAAAACAAATGTGAAAAACTTATATACCAATCCGGTTATTTGGTACTCCGTATTGGGGCTGTCATTCTTTTGGGGAATTTCGCAAACATTTCTCGCCGTATTTCCTGCCTTTGCAAAAATGGTATTGGCTGAAAATAGTACGATGATAATTCAAGGCTTATTGGCTTGCTCAGGCATTGGCATTGTCGTCGGTTCGTTATTGGCAGGTACAGGCAAGCATGGCCTGATAAAAACCTCTCTCATACCTTTGGGTGCGATAGGTATGAGTATTATTCTTTTTATTATCCCTACACTGAGTTCCGTCTCGGCATTTGCAGTCTCAATTTTCTGCTTTGGTTTATTTGGTGGCCTATTTATTATTCCGCTCAATGCGCTTATACAGTCACATTCTCCTAAGCGAATACTCGGCACTGTATTGGCAGGTAATAATTGGATCCAAAATCTCGTGATGATAGCTTGTCTGATTGTGACGTTTATCGCAGCTCAGCTAATGTTATCCAGCAAAACGATCTTAACTGTTTTACCCTTCATCACCGTTCTACTGGCGTGCTTTGTCTGGTGGTGCAGTAAACGACCACGAGATACTTGATTTAATTAACAAATTAGTGAATTCTTCTAAAGAGTTGCCAACATGGAATATAGCAAGTGAGCAAAACTTTATCGTTCCCCCCTGTTTATCAACACGCGTTTCAACAAGCCTCAGAAAATCTTCGTCAGAGCTTATTACTGGCTAATCGTTACCAGACGCCGATCACCCCCGTGAACTATGCCGTCTGGTACGAATATGTGTCAGGTGACAATCAGGATTTGGTGAACAGCATTGATACCCGTTTAAAGAAAAATGACCCCATTACCCCGGAAGTGACACAATATCTTTATGAGAAATATGTGCTGATGGGCATGCCTGAACGTCTCAGTAATACGAATAATGGGCTGAAGCTGGTTGTTGATAATACGCTGGAAAATATCAGTAGAGTTGAAGCTGCAGCCTCAGAATGTAATGAAGGCCTCACTCAAAGCCAGGTAAAACTTGAAAGCTGTAATGATATTGATGAACTAAAAACGCTGGTCAGCCAGATCTTGACCAATACCCAACAAATTACCAATAGCAGTGGTGAGCTAAAGACTGAATTGACGCGCTCAACAGAAGAGATAATGAAACTCAGACAAGAGTTGGAAGCTGTTAAAGAAATGGCAAGAACAGATAGTCTAACGGGGCTGCTTAATCGGGGAGCTTTTGATAATGAGCTTCAAAAGCTATGTAGCAAAGGTCATGCGTTTAGTCTTGTTTTATTCGATATCGATAAGTTCAAACGGCTGAATGACAGTTTTGGACATTTACTGGGTGATAAAGTCCTGCAGTTTTTTGCCTCACTATTAAAAAGTCACTCTAATGACATTCATATTGCGGCTCGCTTTGGCGGTGAAGAATTGGCTATGCTATTTGTTCATTGCAGTCTCGAAGAGACCTTTATGATCACGGAAAAGATTCGTGAGAAATTTGCGGCAAGCCGCCTGAAGAAAAAAGGCAGCCATGAGTCTATCGGACAAGTGACAGTGTCTGCAGGCATCAGCACTTATCAAAACAACGATACACCGATTAGTTTGATTGAACGTGCTGATCAGGCGCTTTATCGTTCAAAAGCAGACGGCCGTAATCAAGTGAATTTTATTTAAGGTGATAAAAAGTCGAATTTAAATAATCAACCACCGCGCGTTTTTGTTGCTCATTCCAGCTAACATCAGCTGCTTTAGCACAATACGAAACACGCTTCTCAAGCGCGGCTATACTTTTAATATTTTTCTCATCTCGGCTGTATAACTGGTATGCATCACCACCGCTCAATGATGCATGACACTGCAAGCAAGCAGCATCATGCAACTGTTTACCATTGGCATGCACGATAGTGCATAACACCAGTCCGCCAAAAAAGGTCACTGTTTTTTGCAACATATCAGGCAGAGTTCGTTTGTAAGTGAGCAATCCGCATAGCCGCCGGAGGATGCGAATCATAAACAGCAGAAACCAGTGGATCCGGAGTTAAGGTACTGGCATTTTCTTTATATAACGCCACCAATGCCGCGATCAGATCATCTGCACTTGATACCGAGGCAGCATAGGCATCGGCTTCATACTCATATTTACGAGACAAGGATGTCATCAGTGGGTGTAAAAAGAACATAAATACGGGGATGACTAACATGAACAAGGCAAGTGCCATAGCATTCGACTGCTGGCTAACCCCCAAGCCTTCATAGAACCAGGTCTGATTTGATGCCCAGCCCAGCAATGCCAGACCAATCAAACTAATCACAGCCATCACCACCATATTTTTGACCACATGCTTGCGACGGAAATGGCCCAACTCGTGCGCTAATACAGCTTCAATTTGGTCTTCATTTAAGGTGTTGAGTAAAGTATCGAAGAAAACAATGCGTTTATTACTTCCCAGTCCTGTGAAGTAAGCGTTGCCATGACCGCTGCGACGTGAACCATCCATCACAAAAATACCTTGGCTTTTGAAACCACACCGGGCTAATAAATTTTCCACACGTTGCTGTAAATTGGCATCCTCCAGTGGCGTAAATTTATTGAACAAAGGGGCAATAAAGGCAGGATAAGCCCACATCATAAACAAGGCAAAGCCAATCCAAGCCGCCCAAAGATACAGCCACCAGAATTCACCTGTACTTTGCATCATCCACAAGGCGATCCAAATCAATAAGGCACCCATGATAAGGGTCAACAATGTTTGTTTAATAAAGTCAGAGAAGAACAGAGCCGGGGTATTACGGTTGAAACCAAACTTATCCTCTAAAACAAATGTTCTGTAATAAGAAAATGGTAAGTCTAATAATGAACCAATGACAATAAAGCTCAATAGGAATAATATGCCGGTCAGCATGGGCGATAGACCCAGTCCATCCCAAGCTGTCGAGAGTAAGGACAGACCACCGCCAAATGTCCATGCCAGCAGGATAATCACGCCATAGACATTTTCTTTGCGACCAAAGCGACCTTTTGCCACAGTATAATCTGCCGCTTTTTGGTGAGCGCTAAGACTAATCTGTTCTTCAAATGCTTTTGGCACTTTATTACGATGCGCCTGAACATGTTTACCTTGACGCATTGATAACCAGAGTTCAGTTGCTGTCATCAAAAACAAAGCCGCTAAAAATATCCAGCTAAATTCGTTCATAAATATCTATCCAATTTGAATCTTTATAAAATGTCATGCAGAGTAGCCTTTGATACAATCACAGGCAAGTAAGTTCAACCAGTCTAAGTCCAACTCAAAAAAAAGACGGAGCCCATGGCCAAAAGTAAAAACAATCTCATCTGGATCGATCTGGAAATGACCGGTCTTGATACTAATAATGACTATATCATTGAAATAGCCACCATTGTGACAGATGCACATCTCAATGTGTTAGCAGAAGGCCCGATATTAGCCATTCATCAAGACGATGCTATTCTTGATGGCATGGATGAGTGGAATACCCGCCAGCATGGCAAATCCGGTTTGGTTGAGCGTGTTCGTAACAGCACACTTAATGAAGCGGATGCTGAACAACAGACCATTGAATTTCTGAAAAAATACGTTCCTGCTGGTGTCTCGCCAATGTGCGGAAACAGCATCTGTCAGGATCGCCGATTCCTGGCTCGATGCATGCCTGATCTGGAAGCCTATTTTCATTACCGCAACCTTGATGTCAGCAGCCTTAAAGAACTGGCTCGACGCTGGGCTCCTAAGGTCGAAAAAAGTTTTAAAAAACGTTCATCACATCTTGCTATGGATGACATCAAAGACTCTATTCGCGAATTAGAACATTACCGCGAACTCTTTATTAAGCTTCCTGAAGCAGAATAAGCTGTTCACATTGATTTCACAGATAGCACGACAAGCTATCTGTGAAATTATTTAGTGAATAGTTGTGACACACACCAAAGCCACACTCCCCGTCAAAATTTGTCCTATCTGTCAAAGGCCGTTTACATGGCGTAAAAAATGGCAGCGAAATTGGGATAATGTCGTCTATTGTTCACAACGCTGTCGTCGACATACCCGTTCATCCGTCTCGCATCATGACTAAGTTGACTTGTTTCCCTGAGCACATGATTTTATTGGACTGTGAAACCACCGGTGGTCGGGCCAGTCGGGATCGCATTACTGAAATAGGACTGATTGAGATTAAAGACGGTGAAGTTCAGTCGCGCTGGCAAAGCTTAATTAATCCTGGGCGTCCCATCCCACCATGGATTCACAAAATCACAGGCATCGATGATGAGATGGTGGCTGATGCTCCCGCCTTTGAGGATATAGCAGAATCCTTATACCAACGTCTGAAAAACGTTATTCTGGTTGCTCACAATGCCCGTTTTGACTACAGTTTTCTCAAGCAGGAATTTAAATGCGCAGGCTATGATTATTCAGCCAAAACACTGTGCTCGGTAAAACTCAGCCGACGACTTTTCCCTCAACATCAAGGGCATAGCCTGGATAAAATCATCCAGCGCCATCAGATTGCCGTGAAAGATCGGCATCGAGCAATGGCTGATACGGAAGTTATTCTGACGTATTTCACTCTCATCCAACAACAAATCGATGCAGCAGTCATCCAGCAGACAATTGCCGATATATTAAAACGACCCAGCCTACCGAGCCATCTTGATAATACGCTTATACAGAAATTACCCGAAAAGCCGGGTATTTATCAGTTCTATGATGAAGGCGGCACACTGCTCTACATCGGTAAATCTGTCAATATTAAGGAGCGTGTACTCAGCCATTTTTCAGCAGATCATCGGCATCACAAAGAACTTGATATCAGCCAGCAGTTACATCATATCGATTGGATTGAAACACCCTCTGATTTTGGCGCTCAGTTATTGGAAAACAGCTACATCAAACAAACTTCGCCGCGTTACAACCGACGCCAAACCAAAATAAAAAAACTGTATCAAATCAACAAAACGCTTAACAAAGACGGCTATGCTGAATTAGATATTATGCTGGCTGATATGAGGGATGCTTCTGATATTACTAGCAAATACGGGCTGTTTCGCAGTAAAAAACAAGCACAAACCAAGTTATTAGACCTCATCTCTCAATACAAACTATGCCAACGTCTCTGCCACATAGAAAAGAAAGCATCCGGCCCTTGTTTTAGTTATCAGCTAAAAAAATGTCTCGGTGCCTGTTGTGGTAAAGAGCAAGCAAAGCTTTATAATCTACGTGTCGATATGGCCTTGACCCACATCAAAAATCAGCAATGGCCATGGTCAACGCCAATTATTGTGGAAGAACAATCTCCAATGAACAACGGCGTCGATAGTCATTTTCATCTTATCGATCAATGGTGTTATCTGGGACAGGTAGACAGTCATAACACGCCAAACACCCGGTTGTTGAAGCAGCCGCAGGATTCGATCTTCTTTGATATTGATACCTATAAAATTTTATTACGCTTCCTGGCCCCTACGAAACTGAGTCACTTTCCCTATCTCAGGACTCATCCTCTGGAAAATTCAGCCAGTGTTTCCATGAATAGTTGGGGGTAACACGGGTGAGGCTGAATATCATTCTAGGCGACCAACTCAATTGGAATAGCCTTATCTGGCAAGGTGTTGATAAAACCACTGATATTTTCTGGATGGCAGAAGTCGCTCAAGCCTCTCTGCAGCCAGCATCGAATAAAAACAGAACCGTTATCTTCCTCTCTGCCATGCGGCACTTTGCTAAAGAGATAGAAAAAAAAGCGTTTGATGTCATCTATTATCGCATCACGGATGGCTTCAACTCGTTTTCCGAGGTTTTAACTCATACATTTAATCAGCACGACATTACGGAAATACGTTGCGTATTACCTGGCGATTATCTGGTTATGCAGGAAATTGAACACATCGTAAAACAACATCGTTTAAAGATAGACTGGTTAGAAGACAAACATTTCATCGCCAAACGTGGCGAGTTCAGTCAGTGGTTAAAACAACGTAAAAAACCCACCATGGAATACTGGTATCGCCATTTACGTGAGTCACGCCACATTCTGATGGAGCAGGACAAACCCACTGGCGGGCAATGGAATTTTGATAAATCGAACCGGCAAAGCTTTGCGAAACATGGTCCAGACCCAATCAAAGAGAATCCAAACTATTCTGTCGATGACATCACACAGGATGTTATCGACATCGTAGAGAAACACTTCTCACAACTGCCAGGCAAGCTCGATACGTTTAACTGGCCAGTTACTCGTCGCCAGGCGTTGATTCAATTACGTCATTTTATCGACCACTATCTGCCTTCATTCGGCGATTACCAAGATGCCATGTGGACGGATCAGCCTTTTTTATATCACGCGCGCTTATCGGCCAGCTTAAACCTTAAACTGTTAGATCCGCAGGAAGTGATCGATGCTGCAGAAGAGGTTTATCAAAAAAACAAAGCACCTCTCAACGCGGTAGAAGGTTTTATTCGACAAATATTGGGCTGGCGAGAATATGTCAGGGGCTTATATTGGGCACATCGAAAAGATTGGCTTCAGTTTAATGCGCTGAACGCCAAACGTGATTTACCTGCGTTTTACTGGACAGCAGATACGGATATGCATTGTTTGCATCAAGCCTTAAAACAAGTCATTGATTATGGTTACGGGCATCACATTCAGCGGCTTATGGTAACGGGCTTATTTGCTCTGTTGTGGCAAGTCGACCCCAAACACATTCATCAATGGTATCTGGGCATGTACGTTGATGCCGTCAGTTGGGTAGAAGTGCCGAACACGCTAGGTATGAGTCAATACGCTGATGGCGGTATTGTCGGCAGTAAACCCTATATTGCCAGCGGTGCTTATATCAACCGCATGTCAAACTACTGTCAGCATTGTCCATTCGACCCAAAACAGGCTTCTGGTGATAAAGCCTGCCCTTTTACCACCTTGTATTGGTATTTTATCGATCAGCATAATGACCTCATTAGTCACAACCCACGTCTGGCGATGCAAGCAAAAAACTGGGAAAAAAAATCACACACAGAACAACACGCCATCCGTGAACGAGCCGCATGGTTATTTCAGCATATCGACAAAAAGCATAAGGACACCTAATGTCAGCATCACATTTAGTCTGGTTAAGAAATGCTCTACGTTTAGATGATAATCCTGCCTTCGCTTTAGCACAGCAGCGTGGCGATATTCAGGTTTTGTTTATTGCGACACCCAAACAATGGCTGCAACATAATGAATCTGACGCCAAACTTGGTTTGAAAGCAGCCTCACTGAATGATTTAAATC
This sequence comes from Methylophaga sp. UBA678, assembly GCF_002299105.1. NCBI lineage: Bacteria > Pseudomonadati > Pseudomonadota > Gammaproteobacteria > Thiotrichales > Piscirickettsiaceae > Methylophaga > Methylophaga sp. UBA678. The sequence continues at coordinate 61,226 of NZ_DBNG01000024.1, read as the reverse complement.
AAAGCCTCGCCAAGAAAGGCATTCAATTCACGCTGTTAGAGGTGGATTATTTTGTTGATGTCCCCGCTGCTTTAAGTCAGTTTTGTGAAGAAAATAAGATTGAGTCTGTCTGGTTTCAGCAAGAAACCGCCTTGGATGAGTGCAGACGTGATGAACAGGTTGGACAGACTTTATTAGCCAACCATATCGAATGTCATGCCCTTGAGTCTGATCTGCTTGTACCGATTCCAGTACTGACTCAACAGGACGAACCTTATAAGGTATTTACTCCCTACTATCGTCGTTGGCGTACGATTCTTGAAGACCGGGCACGCCCTCCATTTGATGAACCAGAAAAGCAAGGTAAGCCGATAAAAGTCAACGATATAAAGCCTGACTGGGCTGGCGACTATCGCGAAGATCTATGGCTGGCTGAAGAATCAGACATCCTGCAAAAGCTACAGCAGTTTTGTCAGAAAAAACTTAAAGCCTACCCAGAAAAGCGTGACATGCCAGCCACACCGGCGACCAGCACTCTGTCACCGTATCTAGCGATGGGTCGTTTGGGTCCGAGACGCCTTCTACATACTATTCAATATTATTGCGCGGAGCAGAATCTGCACTGGCAGGATAATGACTGGCTAAGAGAATTAGCTTGGCGTGACTTTTACCGACAATTACTCACGCATTTCCCCGATCTTAATAAAGAAAAGCCCTTCAAACCAGAAACGGAAAATCTGGTCTGGAATGACAGCGAATCGGCATTTGAGGCCTGGTGTGAAGGCAAAACGGGCTTTCCGATTGTGGATGCGGCCATGCGCCAATTAAATCAAACCGGCTGGATGCATAACCGCTTACGCATGGTTGCGGCCAGTTTTTTAACCAAACTTTTGTTTATCGACTGGCGCAAAGGGGAAAAATATTTCATGCAAACCCTGATTGATGGTGAGTTTGCGGCAAATAATGGTGGCTGGCAATGGAGTGCCTCCACAGGTTGTGATGCTGCCCCGTATTTCAGAGTATTTAATCCTCAGCGGCAATCTGAAAAGTTTGATCCTGATGGTGAATTTATTCGACGCTTTGTACCAGAGTTAAAGTCTCTTTCAGCAAAACAGATACATGCACCAAGCTCGGCACAACGAAAAGAATGTGATTACCCTGAACCAATCATAGATTACAAAAAAGCCAGACAAGAGGCGATCTCTGCATTCGACTCATTGAAGTAGACAGCGGAGACGCTTTTTAAGTATTTGAAATTCGTCGAAATTGACATATGATTCGCTGATGTTCTATGGCGAATCACACGGCTATGTTGATCCCGCTCTGCCAGAGCTGGACTCAGATGCCTTAAAACAAGTTAAGCAACAAGCGGCAAAAGATCTGGCCAAACGCACTATATCCGGCGGCCTGATCGTGTTTTTAGCTCTGCTTATTTCCGCCTATTATTCGCCGATCATGAATGATGCCCCCTTTTTTACCTATTTTTTATTTGGGTTGATGGGCCTCCTCTTTTTATGCCGCCTGTACGTTGTCTTCTCCATCCTGAACACACCACATGCTGTAGACATGAAACTAAAACAGCTTTTTGTGGTGTTCTTTTTCTCAGCTCTGACTTGGGGTATTTACGTCGCGGTTTGCCTCTACCTGTATCAAACCTTATTTACTAATATGGTCGTACTGATGTTTACCATTGGTATAGGTGCAGGTGCATTGACTAGCCTGTTTATCTGGAAAAAGCTGGCTCGAATGTATTTATGCATGATTTTTCTGCCCATCATCGTATCAACCATGCTCAAATGGAACCTGAGTACAGTGAGTATTTTATTTGGACTGATTTCGTATATGATTTTTTTGCTGATACAAGCATCTCGTGCTAACGCAGAGTATTGGCAGTCACTCTATTTAACCAAAATACTTCAACAACAGACCTCTGCGCTTCAACAAGCAAAAGAACTCGCTGAAACGGCCAATCGGGCCAAGACAGAGTTTTTATCCAGTATGAGCCATGAGTTAAGAACCCCTCTGAATGCCATATTGGGTTTTACACAATTACTCAGAACGGATCCAAAATCGCCCCCGCATTCGCAACAGGCCGAGAGCCTTGACCACATCATGAAAGCAAGTAAGCACCTACTAACATTAGTTAATCAGGTGCTTGATCTGGCAAAAGTGGAAAGTGGTCACCTGGATTTAAAATTAAAGCCCACCCATATGGGCAACACCGTCACAGATTGTCTGTCACTGGTGGATAGCTTAGCGAGGCAGAAACAAATCAAACTCTTTATCGCCGACGATCCCAAGGTTTATGTCAATGCTGATCCTATGCGCTTAAAACAAATCCTGATTAATTTGTTGAGTAATGCCATCAAATATAACCGACCGGAAGGCAGTTTAATGTTGGAATATAAAAAGCAGACAGATTCACTTCGTGTGCTGGTGATTGATACCGGGCCAGGTATTTCCCATGAAAATCAGCAATTATTGTTTTCTAGTTTTTCTCGATTAGGGCAAGAAAATTCGACAACAGAAGGCAGTGGTGTAGGCCTGGTTATCACCAAAAAACTCATTGAAGCAATGGGTGGACGAATTGGTTATCAAAGTAAAGAACAGCTTGGTTCAACCTTTTGGTTTGAACTGCCATTGGCTGCTCAACCTATATCCTGATCACTGCTTTAAGGCCACCACTAATAGTTTCAGCTCTTCACTGATAGTCGTTAAGCCTCTTCCAGACTGACCAATACCCACAATATGTTGATTCACATCAATTGAACTTGATTTAATCTGCTCTGCCGCGCGGGCAATGTCATCAACGGTCGCCGTTTGCTGTTGCGTAGCCGTAGCAATCGATGAATTCATTTGCGTAATATTATCCATTGCCGAAACAACGGGTGCCATGGCGAGATTCGCTTCATCGGTCTGTGCTGCGCAACGTTTTGCGGCAGCACTTTGGCGACCAACAATACTGGTCGCCTCCACACCGGAAGTAGCGAGTTGCTCAATAATCGCTTTAATTTCTTCCGTTGATTCAGTGGTTCTCGATGCCAACAATCGAACTTCGTCTGCCACAACGGCAAAACCTCTGCCATGTTCACCGGCTCTGGCGGCCTCAATAGCCGCATTTAATGCTAATAAATTGGTTTGTTCTGCCACACCCTGAATGACTTCCAGTACAGACTGAATATTTTGACTATTTTGTTCAAGACGATGAATAACCGTTTCTGCATCAAGTAAATCCGTAGCAAGTTGTTGTGTCGCCGTTGATGCCAGGCTGAGCTTATGCCGAGCAGAATATGTGGCTTCGTTTGCTTGCCCAGCAAACTCTGATGCATCTGTCGCGTTATTGGCGACCTCCTTAAATGAATATGATAACTGCATAACGGCGGTAGCCACCTGATCAGTCGTATGTTGTTGCTGTTGCGTCAGTGTCGAAGTAGCTTCGGACTCCTCTTGCAAGGTTCGACTGGCGTTAATCAACGTTTGCGCCTGATGGTCTAATTTATCAATCAAATCGCCGAGATACTGCTGCAAGTGAAGTGCTGCCTCGACAACGGAGTTGGTCTCACTAAAAGCCAGTTCAGAAGTCAAACTCTGCTGATAATGACCACCAAGCATGGCTTTAAAAAAGCCATCAAGTTTGAGCAAAAAACGCATCAAACGATTTTGCATGACAAACTGTAGACAAAGCGCAGGGATAATAAAGACAAGTGCCAGCAATACTAACCACTGCAAGCGTTGCGTAATATCCGCCTTTATCTGGCTAATTTTGCTCTCATAGTCAGCCAGCATCGCTTGAAAAGCCAGCATTTCTTGATTCAAGTCTTCTCTGCTTGCCATGACTTGTTGCTGCATGGCCTGGGTATTGCGGATTTCTTTTTCGTAACGCTGAGTCAGGCTATGTAAAGAAGCAATACTGAGATCGCCGATCTCATCGGGCTCTTGTGGGATTAATGCCTCTTCATCTACCTCTGTGTAGATACCAAATCGCGGCATGGCTTCCAGTTGCTTAACCAACTCTGCGAAATGCTGATTTTCGTCCAATAAGGTTTTCTCAATCGCTTTATCCTGGGTCTCAAGATATCGCTGTCGATATAAAGAGATTTGATTCAGGCTATGCTCAAGATCCACCAGCTTCTGAAGAAAATCCGCAATCTGCCAGGCTGGGGTAGATTGTGCTTTTTCTGCATAACGATTCAAGCTCAGTAAGTCACCGTTACGTTCCCGCTCGTTATTCATTAACAAGGTTTGAGGATTAGCTGAAAGTTTGCCTGCAGAGCGCACTTGTTGAACTTCTGACTGCAATGCATCGATACCACTCTGTATGGCTGTATTATCCGACTCACTCAGCCAGTCAAACGTTTTTGTTTTCATTGCATCGAGCTGATTTTCTGCATCCTGAAGTAAATTGGCCTGGCCCGAGGCTAAATAACGTTCCAGCAAAATACGTGTATCAATATCAAACACATTTCGATATTGCTTAAATTCCTGAGTGATTTGATAAGGCTTATCGAGTTGATACCAACCCCAGACAGCAACAACAGCCGATAATATGAGTGCAAAAACAATAACAAAACTAATCAGGCGGGATACAAACGATAACTTCACTTAACTTCTCAGCAGTCAAAAACACGCTGAGTGTAAAGTGTATCAATGACAGCTTTATGACATCTTATGCTGCTGTAATGCCCAATCAATATGCTCTTGGACCATATCTGACACCTGATTTGAACGAGTCATTAATGCCTCAATGACTGACGGACTGGTTTTGGCATTACCCAGAGCAACAGCAATATTTCGTAACCAGCAGTCATAGCCAATTCGCCGGATAGGACTCCCTTCCAGGCGTGACAAAAAGGTTTGCTCAGACCACAGAAACAAATCAACAAGCTGCGGCGCATCTAAGCCCTCTCGGGGTGAATAGTCTGACTCTGTGGTCGCCTGAGCATACTTATTCCATGGACAGACCAACTGGCAATCATCACAGCCATAAATCCGGTTACCCATTAAAGGTCTGAACTCTTCCGGAATCGAACCGCGCAATTCAATGGTTAAGTAAGAAATACATCGACGTGCATCGACTTCATAGGGCGCTACAATGGCTCGTGTTGGGCAAATATCGATACAGGCGGTACAGCTACCGCAGTGAGCGGTTACTGACGGTGTTGGTGGCAATGGTAGGTCGGTATAAATTTCACCCAGGAAAAAGTATGAGCCATGATCACGATTTAGCACATTGCTGTGTTTGCCTATCCACCCCAGCCCAGCTTTTTCCGCGATTGCTTTTTCCATCACCGGTGCACTATCTGTAAAAACACGATAACCAAACTCGCCGACTTCTTTTTGAATGTGCTGGGCAAGTTTGGCCAGGCGTTTTCGCATCAATTTATGATAATCACGACCCAAAGCATAACGGGAAATAAAGGCTTTCTCATCATCATCAAGCACGGACCAGGGCTCGGCTGCTTCTCCCGGCCAATAATCCATTCTGACACTGATAATACTGACTGTGCCTTCAACTAATTGGGCTGGGTGAGTCCGTTTACTACCATGCTTTTCCATAAAGCCCATGTCACCATGAAAGCCTTTTTCCAGCCAGTTTTGTAATCGCTGATCTGCCTCTGACAAATCAAGATCAGTGACACCCAGCGCCTGAAATCCCAGCGAACGCGCCCAACGTTGCATACGTAAGATAAAATCCTGCCATTCGATGTCAGTGTTTTGTTTGTCCATAAACCTATTATAAGCTGTCGGGATTGAATTAGAGGGGATCGACTTATGCACATCTTGCCGGATCGTTTATATACTGCCGCGCAAACACGTGAAATTGATCGCACCATCATTGAAGACCATCACATTAGCGGTAGCGAACTCATGTCTCGTGCAGCAAAAGCCGCACTGGATATTTTGATGAGGTCTTGGCCACAAGCCAAACATATCACCGTATTTTGCGGAGCAGGGAATAACGGTGGGGATGGGTATGACCTTGCTCATCAGGCGATTAATAAAGGTTTCCTTGTCGACCTTATCGAGCTGGGTCAGCCTGATAAAATGAGTGATGAAGCCGCCCATGCGAGACAAGGCTTTTTAAGTACAGGTCATAAGCCTCAAGCTTTTAGTGATCAAGTTGCGGAGACCGATGTCATTGTTGACGCGCTGTTCGGTACAGGCTTGGATCGCCCTGTAACAAGTCATTATGCAGAAGCTATCGCCGCCATCAATAACACGGTTCAGGCTCGCATTTTATCGATCGATATCGCCTCAGGCCTTAATGCGGATACCGGAAAAGTCATGGGCATCGCTGTGAAAGCGGATATCACCGTGAGCTTTCTGGGATTGAACCAAGGCTTGTTCACGGGAGACGGTCCACACTATAGCGGACGCATTTATTTTGATGATTTAGAAACACCAGAGAGCCTATATAAAACATTACCTACATCAAGCCAACTCGCCCGCTTCGAGCACTATAAACCACAATTAAAACCAAGAGCGCGTTCAGCTCATAAAGGGGACTTTGGTCATTTACTGGTCGTGGGTGGCAATCGTGGCATGTCAGGTGCTGCGAGAATTTGTGCTGAATCTGGAGCCCGTACTGGAGCAGGACTTATCAGTGTTGCTACACATCCTGAGCATGCTCACTGGCTGAATCTTGACCGTCCTGAATTAATGGTGAGCGCAATAGATTCAGCGACTGATTTAGCAAAGTTATTAGAGAAAGCCTCAGTAATAAGTTTTGGCCCGGGTTTAGGTCAAGATACTTGGTCTACCCCCATGTTTAATTCACTTCTCGAAGTAGAAAAACCGATGGTCATGGATGCAGATGCCCTAAATTTACTCAGTCAGCGTCCTGTTTACAAATCAAACTGGATTCTGACGCCTCATCCTGGTGAAGCAGGCAGATTGTTGGGTATGAGCAGCAGTGAAATAGAAGCAGACCGCTTTCATGCTGTGAAACTTATTCAGCAAAAATACGGGGGAGTTGTTGTGCTTAAAGGATCAGGGTCATTGATTTGTGATGGCAGCACCACACTAGTATCAACGGTAGGCAATCCTGGTATGGCAAGTGGGGGAATGGGCGATGCATTGACCGGTATTATCGGTGGCTTACTTGCACAGAAAATGTCACTCTTTGATGCTGCCAGTCTTGGTGTCATACTTCATGGCATGGCCGCTGACAGAGCAGCCAAAGAACATGGAGAACGGGGATTACTCGCATTAGACTTATTACCTCATCTTCGTCATCTGTTGAATTTAAAATAAGAAAAGAACGTGCATAGATATCTTGATAACGAACAAGCGACCCTCAGCCTGGGTAGAGACCTTGCCATGCTGATGCCTGACAAGCTCTTCACCATTCATCTAGAAGGTGAACTGGGCGCAGGAAAAACGACCTTCACCAGAGGCTTTGTGCAAGCGCTTGGGCATCAGGGTAATGTCAAAAGTCCCACCTATACTCTTGTTGAACACTACCAGCTTGATCACAGGGATATTTACCACTTTGATTTATATCGTCTCAGCGATCCCGGTGAGCTTGAATTTATGGGTATCGATGATTACTTTCATAACAATGCCATATCATTGATTGAATGGGCGCAACGCGGTCAGGATTTTTTACCAGCGCCCGACCTGATGATTCACTTATCGTACCAATCAACCGGAAGACAGGTAGAGATTCAAGCAATGACAGCTTTGGGTGAAGAAGTCTGTGGAAAACTTCACAAATAGTTCAACTTTCCCTTGTATCTCATTTATTTAGAAAGAAAACTTGATTTTAATTTTAAGCAAAGAGAAAATAACGGCCAAGTGATCATAAGGGTGTTGAGATGGTCCGTCTCCTACTAAGTTTTTTTCTGCTATTTTTTACAGCGCCAACATGGGCTGATGCCATTCAAGGTCTGCGCGTGTCTTCAGATAATCAGAGTGCACGCTTAGTATTTGATCTTGATAACAAAGTCAGTTACAACGCATTTACTTTAGCCAACCCCGATCGTCTGGTCATTGACTTAAAAGGCTTTCAACAACGTGATAAGTTGACGATTCCATCGTTGATAAATACCCCAATAAAAGCCGTGCGCTATGCCGCCTATGATCAAAATACATTACGCGTGGTATTGGATTTAGCCCATGAGGTGAAATACCAAACCCAAACGCTACCACCGCAGAAAAACTACCCTAACCGCTTAGTGGTTGATCTTCTGTACACACAGAAACAGCTCAAACAATCTATTGCTGAAGTCAAAGAAGAAGCCTTGAACACGCCTTCGGAGGCTGCTCAGAATAAGGTTGAACAAGAACAAAAAGTCATCAAAACCAATAAAATTCTACCGCGTAGAGATATTGTTGTAGCCATTGATCCTGGACATGGTGGTCAGGATTCTGGCGCAGTAGGTGCTCACGGCACTAAAGAGAAAGACGTGGTGCTCGCTATCGGAAAACGACTGGCCAAACTAGTGGATCAAGAGCCTGGAATGCGTTCGTATTTAACCCGAGACAGTGATGTATTTATCAGTTTGCGACAGCGTATCCGCCGCGCTCGGGAAAACGGTGCTGACATGTTCATTTCCATCCATGCTGACGCTTTCACCAATCGCAAAGCCCGAGGATCGTCTGTCTATGTTTTATCCAGTCGTGGTGCGAGTAGTGAAGCAGCGCAGATTCTTGCAGACAGAGAAAATGCGGCTGATTTAGCCGGAGGCATCAGCCTGGAAGATAAGGATGATTTATTGGCGTCGGTCTTACTTGATCTGTCTCAAACAGCCAGCTTGGAGGGCAGTTTGGAAGTCGGTCAGACTGTCTTGTCAGGTCTTAAACGTGTCGGTCATGTTCACAAAAAACACGTCGAATCCGCTGCTTTTGTGGTGCTCAAATCGCCTGATATCCCCTCTATTCTGGTCGAAACAGCCTTTATTTCTAATCCAGAAGAGGAAAGGAAACTCAAAAATGCTAGTCATCAGAATAAATTGGCTCACGCCATGATGGTCGGCATTCGTAATTATTTCCAACAAAACCCGATTCCCGGCACTAGCCTGCCACAACAACATATTGTCAGTCGCGGTGATACTCTGAGCATGATTGCTCAGCGTTATCGCGTGAAGATGGCCGATATCAAATCGGTGAATAATCTGGCTTCCTCCGAAATTCACGTTGGCGATGTATTAAAAATCCCCTAAACCTCTTGCCGCTCATACGTTAAACTTTAGCGTATGAACGCGACCAGAATTCACGCCCTACCTCTTCACCTAGCCAACCAAATTGCTGCTGGCGAAGTAGTTGAGCGTCCAGCTTCAGTACTTAAGGAGCTCGTTGAAAACAGTATTGATGCAGGTGCAACTCAAGTAGATATCGTGATCGAGGGTGCGGGCAATCAGCTTATAAAAGTCACTGATAACGGCGCTGGCATTCATCCTGATGATTTAGCACTTGCCTTAAGCCGGCATGCCACCAGTAAATTACATAGTAGCGAACAACTCAGTGTGATTGGCAGCTTGGGGTTTCGCGGTGAAGCCTTACCCAGTATTGCCTCTGTCACACGTTTGAGTCTCACGTCAAAACAAGCAGAACAGCCATGTGCCTGGCAAGTGCGATCCGATAAGCTAGAGCCGGAACCTGCTGCTCATCCTGATGGGACAACCGTGAGCGTAGCAGAGCTCTTTTTTAATTTGCCCGCGCGTCGCCGCTTTCTGCGAAGTGATAAAACAGAGCTTCATCATCTAATGACAACTTTCTATCGACTCGCTTTGAGTCGATTTGATATTGGGTTCAGTGCACGCTTTGATGAGCAAAGTTATATCAAACTACCCGCACTCAAATCAGCCGATTTATATCCTCAACGACTGGCAAAAATCTGTGGTCAGGCTTTTGTTCGTCAGGCCAACTATCTAGAACAATCCTTTGAAGATATTCATTTATCAGGCTGGGTGAGTAAAGCCTCCGCCCATCGCGCTCAAACTGATGTGCAATACTTTTTTATTAATGGTCGTGTCATCAAAGATCGGGTGATTAATCATGCCATACGCCAAGCCTATGGAGATCGGCTTCCACCCGGACGTCAGGCGGCATACGTGCTGTATTTGAACATGCCTCTGGACCGAGTGGATGTCAATGTACACCCGACTAAACATGAAGTCCGTTTTAGAGATGCACGTTTGATTCACGGCCTGATAAACAAAGCCATTCAGGAGGCTATAGCAGAAACACCGGCACCAGATAAGCTCCAGACAGAGTTAAGTTTGCCAGATTCCGAACAGGTGAATGAGCAGGCGTCAACTTATCAGGCAGAAAGCACATCTGTAGACAAGGCTAAAGCTGTTAAGTCATTACCTGAGACCATTAATTGGTCATCAGCCTCAATCTTACATGGCCGGTTTATGGTTCTGAATACGCCAGAGCCAGCATTGATTGATCTTCAACGAGCAGACAAAAAGATTCGCCAGCAACAACTTAAACAAGCGATTGATCAGAAAAACCTGACCTCCAGACCGATTTTAGTGCCTGTACGCTTGCCTATTTCTACTGCTCAAATCGGCCAATTCCAACGCTATAAAACAGATTTATCTGCGTTCGGTATTGAGTTTGAAACCGACAATGAGACTCTGACCATTAAACGTATCCCCTTTCTGTTATCACAAGTCGGCCTTCCAGAATTGGTTCATCGTTTAGCCACTGTACTTGAAACTGAAAACAGTGATCATGCCTCATTAATAACAGATGCATTAATGCAGTTATTACCAGATAACCCGGTTCATAGTCCTGAACAGGCGAAATCTATTATTGAATGCGTGTTAAATAATAAAATCGATAAAACAGACTGCTATCAGAAACTTGATCCCGCCTTACTGACTGGCTTATTCTCGTCTTAAATAATAATGACACTAATCCAGAGAGAAATTTTATGGCTAAGTCTGCCCGATCAGTTCCATCCCTTGTCCCTGCAATCCTAGCTTTAATGGTACTGCTGGGTCTGGCCTATTTACTCTTTGCAGACTTACAACCCTCCCGCACGGAACACACGGTTTCGCCACCGATAGAAATCGAAGATCCAGAAATAGAAGAAGTGACTATTGAACCTGTCTCACCTACCGAAGATCAGCAAGCCATCATAGAAAAAGAAGCAGAACAATTTGTGGATCATCTGGGTAGTAAAGCCGTGACGTTAAATGACAAACAAGGTGAGTTCGTGCGGAAAGATGGCACTATTGTGATCCCCAAAATAGAAAAACGTGAGACGACCATCGGTCAGTTACTTGCTGATAAAAGTCTGAGCGCAGACACCCCAGTCACCATAAAATACACAGAAACTGAAAAGCAACAAACGACATTACAAGCGCTTGATGACACTACTGAAGATAAAAATACCTTTGTCACTATTGAACAAGCCGATGGCAGTCGACAACAGCGGCCGCTTATTGATTTGCTCAACGCTGATAATGTCGACAAAAGTGCACCTATTACGGTGATTACTGAGCAAGATGTACAGAAGAAAACGACCATTGGCCAATTATCACAATCAGATTTACCTGAAGATCGCCTGCTTGAAGCGGAAATAGATAAAGGCTCTATCGAGTTGTCAGTTAACGACATCGTCAAATCGGGTGGTTTAGAGGACAGTGCTCTATTCTATCTGCATCGTGTGACTGAGGCCGATCGTCAAGGTTTATGGGGGATTATTCAGTCTGGCTTGATCCAACGTTTTCGTCAGGGTCTGGCACTTGAAGGTATCAATAAAGATTTAGTCAGAGTCACCATTCCTGCTGATGCCGATGAACCGCTACCTACCGGATTGAGCTCATTTCTTGGCAAGGTGTTAAACAATAAAGTGGAGTCTAGCTATATCTATAACTACACCACCAGCACGATGGGACATAATCCAGATTTAATCTACCCAGGACAGCAACTGATATTGATTCATTTCTCCTCTAAGGAGCTAAAAGACATTTATCAGTTCTTTGCCGATCAACGCAATGAGCAAGCACAAACCTTTGCTATTCACTGATGATTATAGAAATTGCTTTTTTTGTCGTGGTGTTACTGATTATTGGTATCGCCTTTTTAATTCCATTTGATTAATCGGTGCTCAGAGCTGCGCTTCTCTGCTGGTTTTGAATCGTCCGTAGCGAAGCATGACACTTGGCAATACCAATAAATTTAATACCGTGGAAGAAATCAAACCACCGATAATAATACTGGCCATCGGCCCCATAATCTCACGGCCAGGGCTATCCGAGTTTATCGCTATGGGTAACATGGCGAGCGCTGTGACCAAAGCCGTAATGAGTATTGATGGTAAGCGTTCTTGTGCCCCTCGGATGGCAGTATCCAGATTCCAGGCCGCGCCCTCTTCTGTCACCATGTATTGGTAATGTGACACCAGCATAATGGCATTACGCAATGTGATACCAAATAGCGTCACGAAACCGACTAATGAACCAATCGACAACACGCCGTTGGTTAAAACCACGGCCAGCACACCGCCGACTAGAGAAAACGGTAAATTAATCAATACCAATATCATATTGCGAAAGCTTTGTAAGGCCACGTAAAGCAATAACAAAACAGCCAGGCCTGCCAAGGTGGAATGCACAATCAAATCCTCACGTGACTGCGCTTGTGCCACTGCCGCACCAGTAAACTCAGGATAGATATCTGCGGTGAAAGCGACTTCATCATGTACACGTTGTTTCAGCTCAGCAAAAAAAGAACTCAGATCACGGTCAGTGACATTAGCCGTGACCGTTTGCAAACGCTGTGACCCACGATGCTGAATCATATGGCGTCCCGAGACCTGCTGAATCACCGCAATGTCCTGTAAGCGTAACATCACACCTTCTGGCGTCTGTATGGGTAAGGCTCTTAACTGCTGAGGTTGTTTACGCAGTTCTTCAGGTAACACAACCACCACATCAAACACCTGATTGCCTTCATAGACTTGGCCTACAACAGCCCCATCAAACCCCGTTCTCACTGCCTGCATCACTTCTGCAGGACGCAAGCCCCAATAAGCCAGCTTGTCTAAATCCAGCCGCACTTCAAGCTGTGGTTCGCCGGGAGGGGCTCGAAGCTGAACATCAGCGGCGCCATCAATATCCCTCATAACTTCTGCCACTTCTTGTGCAGTCTGGTCCAACGCATCTAGGTTCTTGCCATATATATTGACGACAATGGGTGAGGTATAACCAGAAATAGTTTCATCAATACGTTCTGTTAAAAACGTATTCACCTCCGAGTTCACGCCGGGAAACGCTTCTAATATTTCACGAATTTCATCCAGTATCCGCTGCTGAGAAGGCCCGTCCATCGGCTCAAGATCCACTTCATATTCACTATAGTGTGTGCCAAACGTATCGGCACCACGTTCTGCTCTTCCCGCCCATTGTGAGGTTGAACGTACACCGGGTATTTCCGCCACCCGCTGCTCTATACGACCACCTATTCGCAACGACTCTTCTATAGATGTACCTGGTACGCTCGCGGTATGAATAATATAATGACCTTCACGAAGTTCCGGTAAAAAGCTGCCTCCTAAGAAGGGTAATATCGATAAGCCCGCTACGCAGAAACCCAGAACACCAAGCAAGGTTAGTCTTGGAAAGTGGCTTATCGCAGATAGCACACGACCATAAATAGGTTTGATCATTCGAATCAAGGGTGGCTCGTCATGACTGACATCTCCTGCTCGGGTCAGCAAGATATGACAAAGCGCTGGCGTGACCGTCAATGCCACGGCTAGTGAGGCAAAAATGGCCAGAATATAAGCTTCACCCAATGGCTCAAACATACGACCGGCAACCCCACTTAATGTCAATAATGGCACAAAGACCAGCATCACAATAAAGCTGGCATAAACCACTGAACTTCTTACTTCCATTGACGCTTCATACACCACTTCCATGGTGGGCTTAGGTGCTGCTAGCAGGGCATTTTGCCTTAATCGACGAAAAATATTTTCGGTATCAATGATGGCATCATCGACCACTTCCCCGAGAGCGATGGCCAGCCCCCCCAGGACCATAATATTGATATTGATGCCAAATTCCAGCAAGACAATCATGGCTGCAAATAAAGACAAAGGGATGGCCGTCATTGAAATGACAGCGGTACGGATATTAAATAAAAATAAAATCAGCACCAGCATGACCAGTCCACCACCGACCATCAAATGTTCTTGGATATTGACGAGTGATGTCTGGATATAGTTTGCAGGTCGGAATAAATCATCATGCAAGGTAATGCCTTCAGCACCGAAACCATCTTTGAACTCATCTAAAGCAGCCTCAATGCCTTCGGTTACTGCCAGTGTATTCGCTTTGTATTGACCAATGACCATTAACACAACGGCAGGTTTACCACTGATAGCAGCACCACCAATGGTTGGTGCTGGCGCTTCTTTTACAGACGCAATATCACCCAGTCGCAGAACAGTATTACCTTCTTTTCTCACTACAACTTTGGCTAGCTGTGTGGCATTGAGCGGTTGTCCGCTGACTTGAATGGTCATTCGTTGATTCTGGTTTTCAACAAAGCCGGTGCCCATAATGCCGGTAGCTTGCTGCGCGACTGTCGTCACTTCATCGATCGAAATACCATATTTCGCTAATTTGTCGGGTTTTATCTGAATTTGTAATTGACGCTCATGACCGCCAAACACATTAATATCTGCCACGCCATCGACGCTCAGCAACCTGGGAGCCAATGTCCAGTCTACAAGCGAGCGCAATGTCATCAAGTCTTGCGAATCAGACGTCAGTCCTATGGTCATAATCGTGCCGGATGAGGATTCTAATGGCACCATCAATGGAGCGCCCACGCCAGCCGGTAAGACTTCTTTTAACCCCAATAAGCGCTCAGATACTAACTGCCTGTCCAGATAAATATCCGTATTGTCGTAAAAGGTTAGCGTCAACACCGAAAGACTGGGTATAGACTGAGAACGGATTGATTCCATCCCCACTAGACCACCCAGCGCGTTTTCTAAAGGCTGCGTCACCAAGACTTCTACTTGCTCAGCCGTTAGGCCTTGGGCTTCTGTTTGAATGATGACCTGTTTAGGGGCGAACTCTGGAAAAATATCTAAGCTGGAGTTAGATAACTTATAGACACCATAAATAAGTAACATCGAAGCCAGAGCGACCACCACGCCACGAAAGCGTACCGAAAAAGCAACGACTTTAGATAGCATGCAGACTCACCTTAATCAGCTGACTAAAACAGAAGCGGCATTTAATCATCATCGTCCTCATCATGAATCTGCCAGCGGAACTCTTCTGATAACAACATTTGAGCCCCTGAAATCACGACCTCATTACCTTCCTCAAATTCGCTTTGTGTAAATATACCGCCAGCGACCAACTTGCCCTCACTTAAAGGTATACGTTTGTAGCTTGCTTCATTCAATTGGATGTAAGCCCAAGGCTGTCCCGAATACCAGACAATAGCCTCGTCTGGAATATGAAAGCCTGAATCAGGATCACTATTTTCTGGAATCCAGGCATCCAAACGCATACCTAAACGAAGCTTGCCGGTCGCAATTCGGAAATAATACGTTTCACCCTGAATTTGTTTTGCACTGACATAGGCTGGGGAAACGAAATAAGCTTTTCTTGCAGAAGCGCGGTCCCCCGCACGAGAGACTCGAATCACATTCACATCTGCTGGCAACGATGACTCGATAGGCAGTGTCACCATTAATAATGTGTCATGACGATTAATTAATCTTTCCAGCTCTTTCGAAGATTTATCCATAACCCAGTTCGCAATGGATTCACCCCAGCTTTGAATCAACTCTGTTTTTGCGTCTTCAAGCTGAAATGCCGCAGAGTCAAGATTGGCCTTGGCTTCACGCCAGCTGGTTTCCGCATAGATCACATTCTTACTGGCCACACTGCCGGTTCCCTTTGCCAGCTTCTTCAGTCTTTCCCACTCCAATCGGTCTGCCTTTTCAGTCACGCTTGCAATCGTGACGGCCGATCGTAGCTGATTTAATCGCGCACGCCATTGAATCAGTTCGCGGATATCCACGACTTCTGCATAAGCCTTAAACTCAGGAAACAAGAGCGTTTTGTGTAGTGTGAGCGTGTCAATGCCCGCGTAGGGAATCGTTTCATCCGCTAGCGTGACGATGAGCGGCTGGTTAGCATTCTCTTCCTCTTCACTGTCATCATCATCCTCAAACTGCTGATGACTGGAAACCAACTCTTCGAGTCGCTCGTTCCACGATTTATCCCAAAACGACCCGACGAAAATAACCGCGAGAGCAGTTAGAATGATCAATGCCCATAACCACTTCTTATTTGATGCCGACATTCAGTTATCCATTGAATAATCAATAAAAATAGCTGGTCATTAGAGCATGCCCCACTGAAGCGGACAAGTATGGAATAGAATTAATGATGATTTCCCCTTGACATCACACCTGTCAGAAGGTTTAATACGCACCCTTATCGGCTCGATAGCTCAGTTGGTAGAGCAAGGGATTGAAAATCCCTGTGTCCCTGGTTCGATTCCAGGTCGAGCCACCACGAATTATAAAAAACCCAGACTTCTGAAAAGAAACTGGGTTTTTTATTGCCTGTCACTTTTGTTGCATAATTTCCACAATAAATTCTTATCCCCATAGCAACACCTATCACGCATTATTCCGCTATTTCGCATAGCAGACATCACCAACGCTGTGGTAAAAAAAACACAGAAATGTGATTTTCTCGTCAAAATAAAAAAAATTGTTGTAAAAGTGTTGCATTAGATTTTTTTATATGCAAAATAGCTAACAACCGAGACATATCCGGTTACGAGAGAGACTTAAAGTAATCTGTTAACAATTAGAAGGTGAAACAGAATGAAATTATTAAAAAAATCAACACTGGCTTCTTTAGTCGGTGCAGCAGCATTAACAGCTGCTGGTGCAGCTAACGCAACAATCGTTGTCGGTGGTGAAAACGGCTACGAATTCAGCGTTGACGGTAACATCAACCAGTTCTTCATCGCTAGCGACCAAGACAGCGCTAACGGTGGTTTCGATCAAAACAACCAACAAGTAGCTAACGGTCTGTTACCTACATTCTTTGGTTTTAACGTGGCAATGCCTGAAATCAATGGCCTTAAAGTTGCAGCACGTGTTTCTATCTCACCATCAACTAACAATGGCAGCTACTTCAACGAAAACCAAGGCGGTAACGACGCTATGGAACAACGTGAAGCATTTGCAACTGTTGACGGTTCATTTGGTCAAATCATGTTAGGTAAAGGTCTAGGCCTTTATGCAGCTAACAACATCCTGTTAGACCAAACTTTATACGGTGTAGGTGCGACTGGCGTCACAGCAGCTGGCGATCAAAACACTGGAACAACTTCTTTAGGTCGTATCGGTTGGGGTTATGAGTACGCTAACTGGCGCTCACAAATCCGTTACACCACTCCTGATATGAATGGTTTCAAAGCAGCGATTGCTGTTGCTGATTCTGATGACTTTTTACAAGCGACTGGTACTGGTTTTGAAAAAGACGCTCGTTATGAAGCATCTTTAAGCTACGCTACTGCATTTGACGGCGGTTCTATGAAACTGTGGTTAGATGGTATGACTCAAGACGTTCGTTACAGCAATGCTACAGGTAGCGAAACTTCTGATGCATACACTGTTGGTGGTCAATTAATCTTCGGTGGTTTTGAAGCAGTTGCTACTTACTATGACAGCAAAGGTCAAGGCGTTAACGGTTTAGGCACTGGCGCTTTCAACACAAATGGTAGCGCACGTGACGGTGATGGTTACTACGCACAGTTAGGTTACCGTTTTGGTGGCCAAACATTTGTTGCCGCTTCTTACGGTGAATCTACTTTAGATAGAGACAACACCAACGCTAGCCTTGGTGATGCTGCTGACTTAGATACTAACTCTATGGCAACTATTGGTATCTACCATGATGTAACAGCTAACTTGAAATTGGTTGCTGAATACTCACAAATGGAAACTGAATACCACAACCAATCATCTGATGATGAAGTTGATGTATTATCTGTTGGTGGTTTCATCAGCTGGTAAGCTAATCTGAAACAATTCATTTGAATTGATTCAAAGCTTAATAAAAGAGCCTCAACCTTCGGGTTGGGGCTTTTTTTATACTCTTCTTTTCGCGATCACAACCTCCTCTTCTATTTAATAACATCATTTCCAAATTAGCTTCTACAACAGCGCGCACTTTTGGGGCTTTTTATCAATTCACGTGTCTTTTTAGTGCATAAGCATCTGGTATTAGCCGATGTAAAACTCTGCAATAAGATCAGATCTTCACTTACTACCATTTCACTTACTATTTTCTATCACCCGCTGAAAGCCTTATTTTTGTTGGTTTTACTTCAATATTGCCTCATCCATTTATTGCAACTTTTCTATCCTAACCATACAAGGCCCCATGGTCTGGCACAGTTACTGCAAAACTGAGTATTACCAAATTGGTAAATCGTAATACTAACCGGGGTATCTAAAATGAAAAAAAGACTATTTCTTTCTGCTTTCGCAGGTTTATTACTTTCAGCTAATGCCAGTGCAGAACCACTAAAAATTGGCTATAGCGATTGGCCAGGTTGGGTGGCTTGGGAAATCGCCATCGAAAAGAAAATGTTCGATAAAGTTGGAGTGGACGTGCAGTTTGAATGGTTTGATTACGTCGCTAGCATGGACGCCTTCGCTGCGGGTCAGTTAGATGCGGTGACGATGACTAATGGTGACGCCCTAGTCACAGGTGCCACAGGTGCCCAAAATGTCATGATCTTGATCAATGACTACAGTAACGGTAACGATATGATTGTGGGTGCGCCCAGCATTAACTCCATTACCGATCTGAAAGGCAAAAAAGTTGGCGTCGAACTCGGCTTTGTGGACCATTTATTATTGCTGAACGGTTTAGAAAAAGCCGGCATGACTGAAAGTGATGTTGAACTAGTGAATGTGCCCACAAATGAAACACCACAAGTCTTGGCATCAGGCCAGGTCGAAGCTATTGGGGCTTGGCAACCAAACTCAGGTCAGGCATTAGATTTAGTGCCAGGATCGAAACCTATTTACACCAGTGCCGATGAACCTGGTCTTATTTATGATGTGTTAGCTGTTTCTCCATCAAGCTTGGCAACTCATCGCGATGAATGGAAAAAAGTTATCGATGCCTGGTATATGGCGGTTGATTACCTCAATGATCCAAAAACACGTGATGATGCCATCAGCATCATGGCTGCTCGCGTTGGTATTGAACCCGAGGCGTATAAAGCCTTTATCGATGGTACTAAGATTTTGACTAAAGAAGAAGCTCAAGGCTTTATGAAAAAAGCAGACGGCTTTGGTTCGCTTTATGGTTCAACAGAAATTGCGGATCAATTCAATGTCGACAATAAGGTCTATGCCGATAAACAGACTGTCGATAATTACATCGATCCTTCTCTTTTATTAGGCGAGTAAAAGACTAATAGGCACCGGTCATCAACCGGTGCCTCCCCCTCTTCCTGAAATTTTATGTCATGACCAGGCAGGGGATCGTGTTGTCTGAAAATAGCAAAGGTACTGTTTATGTCACTCTTTTCAGTTAATAAACCGCTTGAGCCACGTAGTCGACAATTAGTGACTATCAGCAGTTTTGTATTACCCATTCTTCTTTGGTGTCTGGTCAGCTATGTCCCATTTATTTGGCACCCGGAAGTAGAAGTCACTTCATCCGGCTCTGTGAGTTACTTTCGTGAAGGAATGCTAGTTGATAAAGCGGTTTTTAATGCTGAACTCGACAAAGCTTCCGCAGCAGGCAAGGCCATACCAGAAGGCATACCGGCCAACCCTATTTACTTGCCCGCGCCACATGAAGTTGTCACCGCTTTCTATACGTCGTTTACCACCGAACCCAAACGTAGCAGTGAGCTGTGGTTACACGAAAGTCTATGGAGCAGTATTCAGGTTATTTTTTATGGATTCCTTTTGTCATCCATCATAGGCATTCCCCTTGGCGTCTTAGCTGGGACCTATGACTTTTTCTCTCGATTATTTGAACCCTTTATCGAGTTCTTCCGCTACCTACCTGCGCCAGCATTTGGTGCATTGGCGGTGGCGATTCTTGGGATTTATCAAGCGCCAAAAATTGCGATTATTTTTATCGGTACCTTTTTCCAGCAGGTTTTGATCGTCGCCAATACCACCCGAAAACTGGACCCAGCCTTACTGGAAGCGGGTCAAACATTGGGCGCAAATAATCGCTCCATGCTATTTCGCATCGTATTACCTGGCATTTTGCCGGATTTATACCGCGACACCCGCATCCTGCTTGGCTGGGCCTGGACCTATTTGATTGTGGCGGAATTAATTGGCACCAGCTCAGGTATTACCTGGTTTATCACCCAACAAGCACGCTACAAAAACTTCGACAACGTCTTCGCCGCCATCATGATGATCGGCATTTTAGGCCTGACCATTGATTTATTACTAGCCTGGTTTGGACGTCGTCTTTTCCCTTGGCAGAAAGCGAATTAGGAGCACGAGATGAGTGAACCAACCTTACCCGATTATCGCGTTCAGTCAGATGCTGTTCGAGACCGTTTTGCCCGCATCAAAAAACGTCCAGTCACCATGGAAGTGACAGGATTAAGTAAAACCTTCCAAAGCCGACATGGCACGGTGACCGCATTAAAAGATATCAATCTGAGCATTCATAAACGTGAGTTTGTTTGTGTGATTGGGCCATCAGGCTGTGGTAAATCCACCCTGATTCGCATTCTGGCAGGCCTTGAGCAAGCCACCGAAGGTGAAGTCAAACTGGATGGCAAAGTCGTCGATAAACCGGGGCCAGAACGCGGCATGGTATTCCAAGGTTATACCTTATTTCCATGGCTAACCGTCAAGCAGAACGTGATGTTTGGTCTACGTGAATCTGGCTATGACAAAGGCACAGCAGAAGCTGAAGCTAGACAGTGGATAGACTTAATTGGTTTAGCACGTTTTGAAAACAGCTACCCCCATCAACTCTCAGGAGGTATGAAGCAACGTGTTGCCATTGCCAGAGCTTTAGCCAATAAACCTAAAGTGCTATTGATGGATGAGCCATTTGGAGCCCTTGATGCTCAAACTCGCAGCAAAATGCAAGCTTATCTGATGGAGATATGGAAAAACATTGATGTGACGGTGTTTTTCATTACCCACGATCTGGATGAAGCCATTTATCTAGCTGATCGCATTCTGGTGCTAAAAGCCAATCCAGGCGAAGTACAAGAAGTGATTGAAGTACCGGTACCTCAACCTAGAAATCCAGATCAATTTTTATCACCAGAATTTATCGCCACTAAAAAACGACTGGAAGAACTGATTCACCCTCCCAAGCAGGATGATGATGAAGATCACCTGAACCTTGTCCGCATGGTGCCAGTAAATGATGAAGTTGGGAGCGTTTTCTAATGTATGAATTAGCACAAATGACATGGGAAGAAGTTGCCGAGGCAGTAAAAAAAGGTGTTGATACCGCTTTACTGCCTGTAGGTGCCACCGAACAGCATGGGCCACATATGGGCTGTGGTATGGATTCGGCTATTGCTGACACCTTATGCAAAGAAGTAGCAAAGCAGACACCGGTTATTTTATTACCCACCCAGCCTTATGGTTGTTCTATCGGTCATTCTAAAAGATGGCCAGGCACGATGGCACTCAATCCTAAAACATTGATTGATGTGATTTCCGATATCGGTGACTGGGTAGCCTCTTCCGGTATTAAACGCCTGTTACTGATCAATGGCCATGTGACCAATGCCGCTCCACTTCGTTGCGCCTTGGAAATGCTCAGAGCACGTCATGATGATTTGATGATCGGCTTGGTTCACACCGCTCAAATTTCGGAACGTGTTCGCAAAGCCCATCACGACGATGCTGAAGACTGGCATGCCAATCAAGCCGAAACCGCTTTGATGATGGCCTTACACCCGGAGGTAGTGCGTGAAGATAAATTAGTTGACGCAGATGATCCGGACCGAACTGATGGCTGTGTGTTCAGTCATCCTGTCAATCGCACCAGTTTAAATGGCGTGACAGGTAAACCCTCCACTGCAACAAAAGCTGAGGGTGAAGCACTTTTTTCATGGATGTGTGAAGACTTATCTCAACTGGTGATGAGAGCAATTAAGGAACAACCGCCGCTTGATCAAAGCTACCACCAGTCTCTCTTATAAATCATTAACCAAAGAAGGGTAATCTCATGATTAACATCAAAACTGATGATGAAATCAGAAAAATACAAGAAGAATTAAAAAGCAAAGGCGTGAAATACTGCATGGGTACGTATGTGGATATCCATGGCGTACCGAAAGGTAAAGTTGTCCCGCTCTCGCATTTACATCATATGGCACATGGCTCAGAGCTTTATACCGGTTATGCTGTCGATGGTTTGGGACAGCAGCCAAATGATGATGAAATCGCCTCTGTGCCAGATTTAGATCATATTATTCAACTACCATGGCAACCAGAAATTGCCTGGATGCCAGCCGATAATACCCTATACAAAAAACCGTATATGCTCAGTACTCGTGTTTTACTCAAATCTGTACTGGAACAAGCAAAAAAGCTCGGTTATGGCATGAATCTGGGTATTGAAGCAGAAGTTTACCTGGTGAAGAAAAATGAAGATGGCACCCTGTCTGTGCCTGATCCAGATGATAAATTGAAAAAACCCTGTTATGACACTCGCGCTTTTTTAAGTAATTTTAGCTGGTTAGACAAAATGGCCACCAGCATTGATGATCTGGGTTGGGGGCTTTACTCCTTCGATCATGAAGATGCCAATGCACAGTTCGAGTTCGACTTTAACTACGCTGATGCCATTACCAGCTGCGATCGCTTTACTTTCTTGAAGATGATGGCAAAAGAGTATGCTAAACAAGAAGATTTATTAGCGACATTCATGCCTAAACCATTCTCAAATAAAACTGGAACAGGCGCTCACTTTAATATGTCGCTTTATGATTTGGAGACTGGAGCCAATCTTTTCCAGTGCAAACCTGAAGAAGATGAGCATGGCCTCGGCTTAACCAAATTAGGCTATCAGTTCATTGCCGGTGTATTAAAACACGGGCCCGCTTTATGTGCGGTGTTTGCGCCAACTGTAAACTCATATAAACGACTGGTTCGCCAGGGTGATATGCCTTACTTCACTTGGGCACCGGTATTTAACTCGTTTGGCTCGAATAACCGTACCAACTCAGTTCGGGTGCCGATGGGTGGTGGTCGTTGTGAATCACGCAATGCCGATGGCGCTGTCAATCCATACCTTGCAGCCGCTCTGGTGCTCGCAGCTGGTCTAGAAGGTATCAAAGAAGGCCTGGATCCTGGTAAACCTCAGGAACGTAATCTGTATGAATTAACTGAAGCAGAACGTGAGGAATTAGGCATTCAATTCTTACCCAGAACGCTGGACGAAGCCATTCAGGCATTTGCTGCTGATCCGTTTATGGAAGAAGTCCTGGGTAGTGAGCTGAGAAACGAATTTATTCGTTACAAACAAGCTGAGTGGAATGAATACCACACTGTGGTTAGTGCATGGGAAGTGGAGCGCTATAGCCACTTGTTCTAAAAATAAGGTGACATCACCCCGGTTTTAGCCGGGGTGATAGTCTTGTCCATCCAGACAATAATGATGACAAACTTCAGGAGTTCGCATGAGCAAAGAAAAAGTCAGTCGTATCAGTATCTCATTACCTGAAAGTCTGCTGGAAGGTTTAGATGAAATGGTCAGTAAACGGGGGTTTGAAAGTCGCTCTCAGGCTATTTGTGACATGATAAATTTACAAATCAATGAACATCGCGCCCAGCAGGGTGATACAGTCATGACCGGCACCGTTAATCTGGTTTACAATCATTCCGTACCCGGCCTGCAAAAACGTCTTCATGATCTGCAATATGAATACATTGATGAGGTCATCAGTAACCTCAATGTCAATTTAACCCATACCAACACACTGTCAGTCATTCTGGTTCAAGGCCCAGCTAATCGCCTGAACATGATCGCCGACAAAATGATTACCTTGCGAGGTGTGGTGTATGGACGCTTATTATTGAACGCCGACATCATTCCACCCATCCACCCGTTACCTCCGAAGCAAACATAAAACGATGGTTGTCAGTTGACCTGATGCTATGGATTCAGTAGTTTTATGCTCTGCGATAAACTCATTGGCCTAAACATGACTGATACCACTTTTCTCCCCACTCTTCTCGCTGCAATTCAATCTGAAATACTTAACAATGAAGCGGAGATTTCTGCGTTGGATCGAGCCATTGGTGATGGTGACCATGTCACCAATCTATTACGTGGACTTGAGGGGTTGACTAAGCAAAATGATGAACTGATTCAACTTGATTGGTCAGCAGCATTCATGAAAATGGGTATGACTCTAATGTCTACTATGGGTGGCGCATCAGGCTCATTGCTGGGTTCCATGTTTGTGAGTATGGGGAAAGCCGCTAAAGATCAAGATATGGATCTGACAGCGGTTTCCACTATTTACTCAGTAGGTGTTGAGTCAATAAAAGCACGAGGAAAAGCCGATATCGGTGAAAAAACCATGCTGGATACCCTGATTCCAGTGATGCAATCATTGCAAAGTGATGCTGAACAAAATGCAGACAAAGCGACGGTTCTAAGTAATATGAAAACAGCCGCTACACATGGTATGCAATCAACTAAAGACATGCTGGCCACAAAAGGAAGAGCATCATTTTTGGGTGAACGCGCCCGCGGTCACATCGATGCAGGCGCTCGTACATCACAACTTATTCTGTGCGTCATTGCTGATGAGTTAAGTAAAAACTAAATCCCCCAACGTAATGCCGCCGTATGTACAGGTGCATCCCAATACTGCAGTATTTCGTCATCCATCAATGTTAGCGTAACAGAGCAACCCGCCATATCCAGTGATGTGGTGTAGTTGCCTACCAGTGAACGCACAATTTCTATATCACGCTCCTCAAAAAAATGAGAAGCGATATCATAGACTAGGTACAGCTCCATTAATGGTGTCGCCCCAAAGCCATTCACATGTAGTAACACGCGCTGTCCTTTCGCTGGCTGCAAATCCTCATCAATCGCTTTAGCCAGTATCTGAACTAACTCATCAGCAGTCGTTAAGTTCATGATTTCACGACCGCGCTCACCATGAATTCCAACCCCCATTTCGACTTCATTATCTGTAATATCAAAAGTGGGTTGACCCAAGGCAGGTACCGTACAACTCGTTAAAGCCAATCCCATCGACGCTGTGGCATTGACGACTTTGTCACCCAGCTTTTTACAAGTGGCTAGATCAGCGCCTGCTTCTGCAGCCGCACCGACGATTTTTTCTACAATTAATGTCCCTGCGACACCTCGACGGCCAGTACTGTGATCTTTGGGTAAGGATACGTCATCATTCACCAGTACAGTTTCATGTGGGCAGTCCAACATTTCGGCCGCAATTTCAAAATTCATCACATCACCGGCATAATTTTTAACAATAAACAACACGCCAGCACCAGCTTCAACAGTCTGAGCAGCCATCATCATTTGATCAGGAGTAGGTGATGTAAACACCTGTCCAGGACAAGCCGCATCTAGCATGCCTTTTCCCACCAATCCAGTATGTAATGGTTCATGACCAGCACCACCACCAGAAATCAGAGCGACTTTGTTTTCAGACTTATTTTTTCGACTAACAAATTGGGGTTGTTGATTGAATTGAATAATATCGCTGTGTGCTCTAGCAAATCCACTCAAACTCTCCTCAAGCACACTGTCCACAGCATTGATTAATTTTTTCATCTCTCGCTTCCTTTTTATATCTAGCTAGTTTTCCAAGGCCTTGGTGAGTGCCGCCAAATCATCCAGAATCCATGTGGGTTGATAATCAACCTGCTCAACATCCTCAGCAGAAGACACACCGGTTAATACTAAGACACTGCGGATACCCGCATTAACAGCACCCAAAATATCCGTATTAAGACGGTCACCTATCGCAATGGTTGTCTCTTTTGTTGTACCTAAAATTTTCAAAGCCTGTTCGTACAAAATAGGCGCTGGTTTTCCAATTGATATCGGCTTGACACCGGTCACAGATTCTAGTGCAGCAAGTACGCCCCCATTACCCATAACTTCACCGAGCTCAGTAGGTAATGTGGCATCTGAGTTTGTTGCATAAAAGACAGCACCCGCATTGATATTTAGGGTTGCCGTTGCCAATTTATCCCAACTTAAGTGGCGATCGAGTCCTGACACAACAATATCTGCTGTTCGCCCTGTGATACCTTTTTCAGGCTGATCTACTTCGTATAACTCTGTCAGCACAAATCCATTATCACGCAGGGGCTGTTTTAGACCATCCTCCCCGATTACAAAAACGCGTTTTTTATCTGCTGATAAGTGTTCACACAAATAGCTAACTGTGGCCATACTGGAAGTGAGAATTTCGTTCGCAGCGACATCAATATTCATTGAGGCTAATTTTTCTATATATTGCTGCTGAGTCAAACTGGCGTTATTTGTCGCCAAAACAAAAGGTATGTGTTTTTTTCTCAATAGTTGAAAAAACGCTTCCACTCCTTTCATGGGTTTATTGCCATGCCAAAGCACCCCATCCATGTCAATAATCAGACCAGCTACATTATCCAAACAGACCGCAGATTCTGTATTCAAAATAGATCCTCGCAACTATGTAATTTGGTCAAAAAGAGTCGCATAATGCAAATCATTGTGTCCAGTAATAAAAAAGAAGCTAAATGTTGAGATCAAGTCAAAAATTGACAGCATCTGCAAATCTGCTTTATAGTCTGCGAGCGTATTTTCAACGTAATAACTCATAAATTAAATTAATTAGGAGCATGTCAGCATGGCAAAAGCACTTATTCAAATGGCACTGGATTCTCTGGATTTCGATCAAACAATCGCGCTTGCAGAGCAAGTTGCTCCTTATGTCGATATCTTAGAAATCGGTACACCTTGCATTAAATATAACGGTCTTGAACTGGTTACTGCACTGAAAAGCAAATTCCCTAACAACCTGATCCTGGTTGACCTGAAAACAATGGACGCTGGTGAATACGAAGCGACTCCATTCTATGAAGCAGGTGCTGACATCTGTACAGTATTAGGTGTTTCTGACAAAGCGACAATGGGCGGCGTAATCAAAGCAGCTAACGCTAACAACGCTGAAGCTCAAATCGACTTAATCAGTGTTAAAGACAAAAAAGCAGTTGCAACTGAAGCAGCTCGTAACGGTGCTCAAATCATCGGTGTTCACACTGGTCTTGACGCACAAGCTGCTGGTCAAACACCTTTCGCTGATCTGAAAGATATCGCTAGCTTAAACTTAGGCGTGCGTATTTCAGTAGCCGGTGGTCTGAACAAAAACACTATTCAAGACACTGTTCGTGCTGGCGCAACAATCGTTGTTGTTGGTGCAGCAATCTACGGTGCGGATTCTCCAGCTGAAGCAGCTAAAGAATTACGTGCTTTAGTTGACGCAGCATAAGCAAATATTGCTTAAAGAAGAAAATAAAACGAGTGGTCAATGACCGCTCGTTTTTTTTCATGCTTACCTGGTTGATTTATTAATTTAAATAATGAGGTAAGATATTGGTCAATGTGTATTGATAATAATTACGATTTTAATTGACCAATATCAATAATTCAGGATGGGTTAGTCACAAATCAAGTCGACTTTTAGGCATATGCTAAGGTTCTTCCGACTTGCCACGATTAATCTAAAATAGTAATTTACCCGTTGCACCAACCTCGTTTTGTTGGGCAGATGGGGTTAAAATGTAACAGGGGTATAATATTATGAGTGACAAAGGTTTCTTAGCATCAGTTTGTGGATTTTTTAAAAGCCTGTTTTCATCAAGTCCTAGTTCTGCTCCAACCAGCAGTGCTAAGCCAAGCAGCCCAGCAGCAGCAAAAACGAATGATGGTTTGACAGGTGTTGAGCGTTATATCAGAAACCAATCGAATAGTGGCTCACAACTAACTGGTGTTGAAAAATACATCAGAAATAAAGCAACAACCGTCACCGTTATCACTAGCGTTGAACAATATATTCGTAACAAAGCACAAGCTAAACCAATGACAGGTGTTGAACGTTACATTCAAAGCAAAGGTTAAGTTAACCTTCAGCTTGCACCCAAGATTTACGGAATAAAGCCGGGCAGTAGTCCGGCTTTGCCGACATAATAATCAAAAAAATCAACCATACAGTCTGCGTGATATCACGTTGACTGTTAATTTTTAACTTAAAAATTAAAGGTACGAAACATGGCTACTTTACTTGATCAGCTTAAGGAAATGACCGTTGTTGTCGCCGATACTGGTGATATTCAAGCTATCGAAAAATTTACACCTCGTGATGCTACAACTAACCCTTCACTGATTACTGCTGCAGCTCAAATGCCACAATACCAAGGTATTGTTGATGACACATTGAAAGCGGCTCGTGAAACATTAGGTGCAGATGCACCCGCGTCAGAAGTAGTTTCTCTGGCTTTTGACCGTTTAGCTGTTTCATTTGGTCTGAAAATTCTGGATATCGTTCCAGGTCGTGTATCTACAGAAGTTGATGCGCGTTTGTCATTTGATACTGAAGCAACTATCGCTAAAGGTCGTGACCTGATTGCTCAATACGAAGCAGCAGGCGTTTCACGTGAGCGTATCCTTATCAAAATCGCAGCAACCTGGGAAGGTGTAATGGCTGCTAAAGTTCTGGAAGAAGAAGGTATTCACACCAACTTGACTCTAGTCTTTGGTCTGCACCAAGCGGTAGCTTGTGGCGAAAATGGTATCCAACTGATTTCACCTTTCGTTGGCCGTATTCTCGACTGGTACAAAAAAGACACAGGCCGTGATTCTTACGAGCCAGCTGAAGATCCAGGTGTTGTTTCTGTTACTCAAATCTATAACTACTTCAAGAAGTTTGGTTTAGAAACCGAAGTAATGGGCGCGAGCTTCCGTAATGTCGGTGAAATCACTGAGTTAGCAGGTGTTGACCTTCTCACTATTTCTCCAGCCCTACTGGATGAATTACATTCAACAGAAGGTGACTTACCACGTAAGTTAAATGTTGAAGATGCGAAAGCATCGGATGTTGAACGCATCAACATGACAGAAGAAACCTTCAAAGCTATGCATGCTGAAGACCGCATGGCGACTGAAAAATTACAAGAAGGTATTGATGGTTTTGCTAAAGCTCTTGAAACACTTGAAGAGTTACTGGCTAACCGTCTTGCAGAACTGGAAAGCTAATTCGTCAGAATTAAATTTCCCCGTATTCAGCCCACTCCATTGGTGAGTGGGCCCGAATGCAGCAGGGTCAGTGAAATTGACTTGTCACTGATTTCTGCATATAGTCCCGCTTCACATAAGCAAGCGTGATAACAATAATTTTTACTATAAATTAGGAGTATGTAACATGGCTGAAATCCAAATGGCTCTTGACTCATTGGACTTTGACGCAACAATGGCTCTGGCTGAACAAGTAGCGCCATATGTCGATATCCTTGAAATCGGTACACCTTGTATCAAATACAACGGTCTGAAACTGGTTAAAGCATTGAAAGCAGCTCACCCAGACAAAAAAATCCTGGTTGACCTGAAAACAATGGACGCTGGTGAATACGAAGCGACTCCTTTCTTTGAAGCTGGTGGTGACATCACTACAGTTTTAGGTGCTTCTGACATGGCTACAATGAAAGGCGTTATCAAAGCTGCTAACGCAAACAACGCTGAAGCTCAAATCGATTTAATCGGTGTTGAAGATAAAGCGGCTGTTGCTAAAGAAGCGGCTTCTAACGGTGCACACATCATTGGTGTTCACACTGGTCTTGACGCACAAGCTGCTGGTCAAACACCTTTTGAAGATCTGAAAACTATCGCTGGTTTAGGTCTGAACGTTAAAGTTTCTGTTGCTGGTGGTATCAACAAAGATACAATCCAAAGCACAGTTCAAGCTGGTGCTGACATCGTTGTTGTTGGTGCGGCTATCTACGGCGCTCCATCTCCAGCTGAATCTGCAAAAGAACTGCGTGCATTAGTTGACGCAGCATAAGGATTAGAAAAATGACAATGCATCGTGATCTAGTTGTAAACAAAATCACTGATATTTTAGGGGCTACTGACAGTTCTCTTGAAGCTGAATTCGTTGCCATGTGTGATGGTGCTAAACGCATCTTCATTACAGGTGCCGGACGTTCACGTCTTGTTGGTAACTTCTTGGGTATGAGGTTGATGCATAGTGGTTACACCGTATACGTTCAAGGTGAAATCAGCACACCTAGCATCCGTGAAGGCGATTTATTAATCGTTATCTCAGGTTCAGGTGAAACAACTCAGTTGGTTTCATTCGCGAACAAAGCTAAATCGGAGAACGCTAAAGTAGTATTAATCTGCTCTAAAGCTAGTTCAACGATTGGTGATATAGCGGACAAGACAATTCAAATTGGTAACGATGATAGCTTTGCTCCTACAAAGGGCATGCCTATGGGTACTATGTTTGAATTATCGACATTGATTTTCTTGGAAGCCATCGTTTCTCATCTTATCCATGAGAAAGGTATTCCAGAAGAAGAAATGCGATACAGACACGCTAATATGGAATAATCACTTTTCCTTAGCAGTAAAAATGAAACGGGTAACTTTCGGGTTACCCGTTTTTTTTTGCCATCAGTTCAGATAGAGCTTACATCTCTGACGCTGTATAATGCCAGGATACTTATAACTCACTAATCGGTTTTAATAGAGATATGTCAGCAAAAACACTTTACGATAAGCTTTGGGAACAACATGTCGTTCGTTCTGAGTCAGATGGCACGACAGCTTTACTCTACATTGATCGTCACCTGGTTCATGAAGTGACTTCCCCCCAAGCATTCGAAGGGCTCCGTTTAGCTGAACGTAAACCTTATCGCCTAAATTCAATTTTAGCGACGCCAGATCATAACGTCCCTACTTCACATCGCGAACAAGGGATTGCTGACCCTATTTCACGTTTGCAAGTAGATACGCTCGATAGCAACTGCGTCGAATTTGGTATCACTGAATTTGGATTAAATGATTTACGGCAAGGTATTGTGCATGTTGTTGGCCCCGAGCAAGGCGCAACACTGCCTGGTATGACGGTAGTTTGTGGTGACTCTCACACATCAACTCATGGTGCTTTCGGTGCGCTAGCGTTTGGTATTGGTACTTCCGAAGTCGAACATGTCATGGCTACTCAATGCCTGATTCAACGTAAGTCCAAAAACATGCAAGTGCGTGTCGAGGGTCAGGTTAAACCCGGCATCACAGCGAAAGACATCGTTCTGGCTATCATTGGTGAAATCGGTACTGCAGGTGGTACAGGCTATGCCATCGAATTTGCCGGTGAAGCGATTCAGGCTTTGAGTATGGAAGGTCGCATGACGGTCTGTAATATGACCATAGAAGCTGGCGCGCGTGCGGGGATGATTGCGGTTGACGAAACCACGATTAACTATCTGAAAGACCGTCCTTTTTCGCCCTCTGGTGAAAACTGGGATAAAGCCGTCAACGCCTGGCGTGAACTTCACTCAGATGATGGTGCTCATTTTGATAAAGTCGTGGTACTCAAAGCAGAAGAAATTAAACCTCAAGTCACTTGGGGCACGTCTCCTGAGATGGTTGTTTCAGTTGACTCGTCTATTCCCGATCCTGTCAAAGAATCAGATGCAGTTAAACGCAACGGCATGGAAAAAGCGCTCAAATATATGGGGCTACAAGCTAATCAGCCGATTACAGATATCTATTTAGACCGAGTATTCATTGGATCCTGCACAAACTCTCGCATTGAAGATCTGCGTGAAGCTGCAGAAGCCATTCAGGGCGGTAAAGTCGCTGACAGTGTGAAACAGGCCATGGTTGTGCCTGGCTCTGGTTTAGTTAAACAACAAGCAGAGCAAGAAGGTTTGGATAAAATCTTTATCGAAGCCGGTTTTGAATGGCGTGACCCGGGCTGCTCAATGTGTCTGGCCATGAACGCGGACCGTCTCGAAGCAGGTGAGCATTGTGCATCGACGTCAAACCGCAACTTTGAAGGCCGTCAGGGGCAAGGTGGAAGAACACATTTAGTTAGCCCCGCCATGGCTGCAGCAGCTGCGATAGCTGGTCACTTTGTTGATATCACACAAAACGTATGATTGATTACCTAGCTGTTCAATCTGAATTAAATACTTTTCGTGATTTTTTACGATGGTCTACATCCCGCTTCAATGAAGCGGGATTATTTTTTGGTCATGGTAATGAGGATGCATTTAATGAAGCATCACAATTGTTACTGAGTAGTTTGCATCTTCCTGTCGATACGCTTCCGGATGTATTTCTCGACGCCAGACTCACGCAGGATGAGAAGCGGACCCTACTCATCGCTATTGAAAAGCGGATTGAGAAACGTATTCCACTACCTTATCTCACCAATGAAGCCTGGTTTGCTGGTTTACCTTTTTTTGTGGATGAACGTGTCCTTATTCCCCGCTCCCCTTTTGCTGAATTAATAGAAACACAGTTCCAACCATGGGTCGCTGCACCTGACTCCATCACACGAATTATAGATATGTGTACTGGTAGTGGTTGTATTGCTATCGCATTGGCAATGGCCTTTGAGCAAGCTGAAGTCACAGCCAGTGATATCAGTTCTGATGCCTTAGATGTCGCTAGAGTAAATCGTCAGAAATATGGATTAGAGGATGAACTGACGTTGCTTGAGTCGGATATATGGCAAAAGATATCTACCGATGAAAAATATGATCTGATTATCAGTAATCCGCCCTATGTGGGAGCAGAGGAAATGGCTTCTTTGCCTGAAGAGTATCGACATGAGCCAAACTCAGCACTTGAAGCAGATGATAGTGGTTTAGCCTTAGTCACAAAAATTCTTTCCGGTGCGGCCGATCATTTGACAGAAAATGGTCTGATATTTATTGAAGTAGGTAACACCGATCTCGCTGTGGATGATAAATGGCCGGAGATTGCGTTTACCTGGCTAGAGTTAGAAAACGGTGGCCACGGTATCTTCATGCTGGACAAAGACCAGTGTGAACTCTTTAAACAGCTTTACGGCTAATCGTTATCACTCAACTCGGGAATGGATTCAGGCTCTGTATACACTTTAACGCAATTACGTCCCGCCATTTTAGCCTGATACATTGCTTTATCTGCTAACTCAAACAAACTGTTGAGATTATCGTTATCTGTTGGCCGTAATTGAGCAATCCCGACACTGACGGTCACGTCTAAGTCAGCTGGTTTGAGTTTTCTCAAACGTTGCACCATGCGATCCATCATATTTTTTGCTGAAGCTAGGTCGCACTCAGGCAAAAGTAAAACCAACTCATCACCAGCCCAGCGAGCAACAAGATCCACGTCACGCACATGACGTTTCAACCATGAACCAAGCTCAGCTAACATCTGATTACCACGTTCAAAACCATGATGTTCGTTGATTTCTTTGAGGTGATCGATATCAATCACAGCCAGAGATAAACAACGACTAAAGCGGTAAGCCTCACTGAAGTATTTACCTGCGAATTCGCGAAGTGCATGACGATTAAATAAGCCCGTCGTATCATCCAGCATAGCCAGACTGTGTAAAGACTTTTGCTGGGTACGCAGTTCCTGTGTCGTCTGGTAGCTGGTGACATGATTAAATACACGCTGTCTCAACTCTTCACGCACAATCGGTTTTGACACATAGTCATTAACGCCAAGATGGAATAGTTCAATCTTGCGAGACATATTGTCAAAACCAGACGTAGCAATAATGGGCACATTGCTATATTCACTTTGCATACGCCGAATTTTTCGTACCAGCGTAATGCCACTCATACTGCCTTCAAGCATGATATCTGTAATGACCAGATCGTAGTCACCACCTTTGAAGGCTTCCCATGCACTTTCGGCATAGTTGTAGGCGTCAACATCCAGCCCCATATCTGTCAACAAATCGATAATAATGGTTTGCAGTACCCGGGAGTCTTCGATAAATAGAACTCGCCCACTTAATTGTCGTGTCTCACGCTGGCTGATTCGACAAAGATAAGTATCCATTTCTGACATATCACTTTTACTGAAGATATCAGTCGCACCAGCCAACAGTGCCTGTTTAAGAATCTTTGAATTATCATGCTCTGTTAGCACTAACAGCGTGGCAAAATCGTAGCCCTTCAAAGCTCTGAGCTGACTACAAAACTCACTACTGGCATAGTCAGACAGATTGTCAGAACAGCACACTAAACGATACTTTCCTGCCGCGGCTTTTACCAAGCCTTCGCCACCTGTTTTGGCGGTATCTACGTTGAAACCAGCCGACTCTAATAAATTGAACATATGCTCACAAAAATCTGGTGAGCTATCGATAACTAGTGCGTTTAGCATGTCTCTCTACTTTTCCGAGTAAAACAAAATTAGTCCATTAATTTTGCAACGTTACCATCAATTTAACGCCTTCGCGAGTAACTGCTTGGTAAAAACGGTTCTTAGATAAAAACCGCGAGGATTCATAAAAACCGTTTCGCCTTCACTATCCGAACTTTTTGCAAGAACTCGACTGTGTGCTGCTTTAGGTCTGACTTGTAAATATTGCCCCTCTCTGGCTGTCAGTTCAGACTGCTCTCCCATCGTTAAACGATCCATCAATTCTTCCCAGTCAGCTTTTAATAAATTTTCTTCTGACGGGTCAGGTTGCCATAACCAGCCACTCCCAATGTAACGCTCAGCAAGCGGAATAGATGAGTCAGCCTCAATGGGTATCCACAATACATGTGAGAGTTTTCTTTTTACCCAACTATTGTCCCAACTTAAGGCTTCGTATTCGCCTGTTGAAACAGTGCAAACATAGGTCGACTCTTTCGGTTCACCATTGGCGTTTAAAGGTAAGGTTTTTAATTCAATGCCTAAGGAGATAAAATCTGGTTCAGCCTGATTACCGGCATCAGCACCAAGACAGGCCTCTAATAGCTGACCAACCCATCCTTTATTCCTCATGAGATCTGCAGGTACAGCGCAACTCAACTCCTGTGCAATCTGACCTAAGCTTTTTCCAGCGATTTGCTGACAGCGCCGCATTAATTCATCTATTGTTTTGGGAGGGGATTGTCTAAACATATTTTTCAAAATTCTCATCTCGCTGTTGGCATGATAACCTAGCCACCTTTATCACGCTTGAGAGAGACAGTGAAAGCATTATCTATCAAGAATCTAAGCAAAACTTACCGCAATGGCATGCAAGCCTTAAAAGAAATTAACCTGGATGTAGAGCAAGGTGATTTTTTTGCTTTGCTCGGGCCTAATGGTGCGGGAAAATCAACGACTATCGGTGTTATCACCTCACTGGTGACTAAAAGTACAGGATCTATCCAGGTTTTTGATACGGACC
This sequence comes from Methylophaga sp. UBA678, assembly GCF_002299105.1. Lineage (NCBI taxonomy): Bacteria > Pseudomonadati > Pseudomonadota > Gammaproteobacteria > Thiotrichales > Piscirickettsiaceae > Methylophaga > Methylophaga sp. UBA678. The sequence goes on along the minus strand of NZ_DBNG01000024.1, from coordinate 25,847 downwards.
TGGACATCGATGCTGAACAAGCTAAAAGCTATATCGGACTGGTCCCACAAGAGTTTAACTTTAACGGTTTTGAGCAGGTTAAGCATATCCTTGTCGCCCAGGCCGGCTATTATGGTATGCCCACAAGCCAAGCTGAGCCAAGAGCAGATGAGTTACTCAAACAGCTGGGTTTATGGGAAAAAAGAGACACCCCTTCTCGCTCCCTGTCAGGTGGCATGAAACGTCGACTGATGATTGCCCGAGCGTTGGTTCACAATCCAAGATTATTGATTTTAGATGAACCAACTGCTGGCGTTGACATTGAGCTTCGTCGTTCCATGTGGACATTTTTGAGAAAAATTAATGCCGAAGGCACCACCATTATATTGACGACACATTATCTTGAAGAAGCCGAGAGTCTATGTCGCAACATCGCGATTATCGATAAAGGGCAGATAATTGAAAACACCGATATGAAGTCCCTACTCAATCGCCTTGATAAAGAAACCTTTGTTTTAGACCTCAAAGAACCACTAAACGATACATTCCAGCTCAAAGGATTCGATTATCAACAAATCGATAACACCACTTTAGAGGTTGAAATTCACCGTGGTGAATCGTTAAACAGTGTTTTTGAACAACTGAGTCATACAGGTATTGAAGTCACCAGCATGAAAAATAAAGTAAATCGTTTGGAAGAATTATTTCTCAACCTTGTTGAGAAGTCGGAGTAATACCTATGACACCAACTCGTCGCCAAAGACACTGGGTCGCCTTTTCCACATTGCTATATCGTGAAATCCGTCGTTTCTTCAGAATATGGCCGCAGACCATCTTGCCCCCAGCCATTACGATGACTTTATATTTCATCATTTTCGGTAATCTCATAGGTAGCCGTATTGGTGAAATGGGTGGTTTCAGTTACATTGAATATATCGTGCCCGGCATTATCATGATGGCCGTGATCAATAATGCCTATTCAAATGTGGCCTCCTCGTTCTTCAGTGCCAAGTTCCAAAATCACATTGAAGAGCTGATTGTGGCACCCATTCCGAATTACTTGATTTTGGCAGGTTATGTCGCAGGTGGTACGGCTCGGGGGCTGTGTGTGGGGATTATCGTGACACTGGTATCACTGTTCTTTACTCACCTGCCGGTGGAACATATTTTTATTACCATCAGCATGGTATTTCTCAGTGCGGTTTTATTTGCATTGGGTGGGTTCATCAATGCGATTTATGCACGCAGTTTTGATGAAATTGCCATCATCCCGACCTTCATTCTAACCCCGCTAACCTATCTGGGTGGAGTGTTTTACTCTATCGATTTATTGCCAGACTTCTGGCAAAACGTTTCACTATTGAACCCTATTTTGTACATGGTCAATGCTTTTCGTTACGGTATGCTGGGTATTTCAGATATCCCTATCATGGCAGCCTTTGGCATCATCATGCTGTTCATCGTAGCACTCACCGTATATGCCTTATATCTGTTGAAAAAAGGCACTGGCCTCAGAAACTAAACCTTGTCGACCAGACTTAAGGCTTGTTGAACTGTGTGAATGCCTGCGTCTCCTAAGTGGGCATTCTCACTTAAATGCCGCCGCCAGCGTCTAGCACCTGGTTGGCCTTGAAATAAACCTAGTAAATGTCGTGTGATAGATTTCAGCGGTCGTCCTTGTTTCATTCTTTGCTCGATATACGGCAACATAGCTTCAATGACATCATGTCGACTTGGCTTGTCAGTAGCCGCTTGCAGAAAAATGCGTTCATCCGCATCGATAAGCAGGTACGGGTCATGATAAACCGCTCTACCCAGCATGGCGCCATCCACATATTGCAGATGCTGCTGGGCTTCTACCAAACTATGAATACCGCCATTAATATCGATGTGTAGGTGTGGATAGTCCTTTTTGATGTGATAAACACGTTCATAATCCAGGGGTGGCACATCACGATTTTCTTTTGGACTTAAGCCTTTAAGCCAGGCCTTACGGGCATGTAGAATGAAAATATTACAGCCTGCAGCTGATACAGCATCAACGAAATGAGTCAGAAACTCATAACTGTCGTGCTCATCTATGCCCAAACGGGTTTTAACAGTCACTGGTATAGTCACCGCGTTTTTCATCGCCGCTACGCCTTCAGCGACTAAATTCGGTTCAGCCATCAAGCAAGCGCCAAAACTGCCCGATTGCACTCTGTCACTTGGGCAGCCGACATTCAGATTAATTTCACTATAACCAGCATCTTCGCCCATCCTGGCACACTCAGCCAAAGCAGCGGGGTCAGAACCGCCCAGTTGAAGTGCCAACGGATATTCAGCGGCATCATGTGCTAAAAATCGCTGTCTATCACCATGAATCAACGCCCCTATGGTCACCATTTCTGTGTAGAGCAAAGCATGTTTCGAAATAAGCCGTAACAAATAACGAAAATCACGGTCGGTCCAATCCAACATGGGTGCAACGGATAATTTTCTGGAGTCTATAAAAGATAATGATGATGACATGATTCAATTGACGTAGATTAATGGGACATTTTCTCAAATCAGCTGACAAAAATCTGCTTATAACGATTATTTATGACACATACACACCCTGAAGGCTTTGATTACACCATTATTCGCAGTTCACGCCGTAAAAGTATGGCGTTGGTTATTAAGCAAGGTGAAGTCATTGTGCGGATACCAACGACACTTGCAGTCAAAACAGCACAAGACTTTGTGGATAAAAAAAGGGCGTGGATAAAACAAAAACTTGAACAACTGCCAGTCACCAGAGACACCGTTTACGCAGATGGGGAGTCTTTTTTATTTCTAGGGAACATGTATCAATTAGATATTCATACCAGCAGCGCTGAAAATACCATTAAACACATCGACAATCGCATACAGCTCTATACCAAGAAAAAAGATATATCGGCAGAAGGTATTAAACGTCAACTGGAAAAATGGTACCGGCAACAGGCTAATGAAATTCTGACATCACGATTTTTTCAATTGGCAGAAGCGTATCAGTTCTTTCCTAAAAGTCTTACCATAAAAACCTATAAAGCTCGCTGGGGAAGCTGTTATCGCTCGGGCGATATTCAGCTAAATTGGAAACTTATCATGGCCACTGACAAAGTCATTGATTACGTCATCCTTCATGAGCTTTGTCACCTCAGGCATCATAACCACTCAAAGGCTTTCTGGCAGTTGGTAGCGGACATCTGTCCTACATACAAAGAACACAAGCTATGGATGAAACAAAATGGAGACCGATTAACGCTCTAGACCACGCTGTGTGACGACTTTGTGAAGATAATTAAGCTTGAAAAATTCTCTATATAGATTAATATGTCATTTCGAATAAGGAACGCTGCAACAGGTGGTTAACCTGCTAGGCTTATTCAATACTCCATTATTTAACTGCGTTCATTATTAACAGGTAACTGATAGTAATGAGCGAGATTTATTCCCCCTCAAATAGCACAACTATCATTACCACAATCTCATTGTAATGAGGAAGTTGACTATGAGTAGCAATTATCTTTTCACTTCTGAATCTGTATCGGAAGGCCACCCAGACAAAGTTGCCGATCAAATTTCAGATGCCATCTTGGATGAAATTCTTCGCCAAGATCCCCATGCTCGCGTGGCTTGTGAAACATTAGTAAAGACAGGCACCGCCATCGTTGCTGGTGAAATCAGTACTTCAGCATGGGTCGATCTCGAAGATGTTGTTCGTAAAACCATCACCGATATCGGTTATAACAGCTCAGATGTGGGTTTTGATGGCCAAACCTGTGCGGTTATGTCTCTTATTGGTAAACAATCCTCTGACATCGCCATGGGCGTTGATAGAGACACAGAAGAAAATCAGGGCGCGGGTGACCAGGGTTTAATGTTTGGTTATGCCAGTAACGAAACTGATGTTCTCATGCCAGCACCGATTACCTACGCACACCGTCTGGTAAAACGCCAATCAGAAGTTCGTAAAAATGGCGAGTTAAGCTGGCTACGTCCAGATGCTAAAAGCCAAGTGACATTCATCTATGAAGATGGAAAACCTGTTGGTATTGATGCCGTTGTATTATCCACACAGCACAGCCCGGATATTTCACAAGCCAGTCTTCATGAAGCGGTGATGGAAAGCATTATCAAACCCACACTGCCCTCTGAATGGCTAACTAAAGATACAAAAATCCATATCAACCCTACCGGACAATTTATTATCGGTGGTCCTGTCGGCGACTGTGGTCTGACAGGCAGAAAAATCATCGTTGATACCTATGGTGGTATGGCTCGTCATGGTGGTGGTGCTTTCTCTGGTAAAGACCCATCAAAAGTCGATCGCAGTGCGGCTTATGCAGGTCGTTATGTAGCGAAGAACATTGTTGCCGCAGGCTTAGCCGATCGCTGTGAAATCCAGGTGTCTTATGCCATTGGTGTGGCTGATCCGACTTCTATCAGTGTAGAGACATTTGGTACCGGAAAAATTTCTCAAGAAAAACTGGTCGCCCTGGTTCGTGAACACTTTGATTTACGACCAGTTGGCTTAATTAAGATGCTCGATTTAATCAAACCTATCTACCAACCAACAGCGGCTTATGGTCACTTTGGCCGTGAAGATGTTGATTTTAGCTGGGAAAGAACAGATATGGCAGATGTATTACGCGACGCTGCCGGTTTATAAAAGAATTTGAGGAAACGAACAATGGAATCACCAATCGAAAATTTAACCCCTGATTATAAAGTTGCTGACATCAGCTTGGCTAAATGGGGCCATCAAGAAATTAAAATTGCTGAAAGCGAAATGCCAGGTCTAATGGCCTTACGTGAAGAGTATGCTGGCCAAGCGCCACTGAAAGGTGCTCGTATCGCCGGCTGCTTACATATGACGATTCAGACAGCCGTATTGATTGAAACCTTAGTCGAACTCGGCGCTGAAGTTCGCTGGTCATCATGCAATATTTTCTCGACACAAGACCATGCCGCAGCCGCAATTGCTGATCAAGGTATTCCAGTATTTGCCTGGAAAGGTGAGACAGAAGAAGAAGCGGTTTGGTGTATCGAACAAACGATCATGGGTCCAGACAACTGGCGTCCGAACATGATTCTGGACGATGGTGGCGATTTAACTCAGATAATGCATGACAAGTATCCAGAGTTACTAAATGACGTGAAAGGCCTGTCAGAAGAGACAACCACCGGTGTTCACCGTCTGTATGAAATGATGAAAGCAGGCACATTGAAAGTGCCAGCCATTAACGTCAATGACTCTGTCACTAAATCCAAGTTTGATAACCTTTATGGTTGCCGTGAATCACTACTCGACGGTATTAAACGCGCCACGGACGTGATGATCGCCGGCAAAATCTGCGTTGTTTTAGGTTACGGTGATGTGGGTAAAGGCTGTGCACAGGCATTCCGTGGCATGGGCGCCACCGTTATGGTGACTGAAATTGATCCAATCTGTGCGCTTCAAGCCAGCATGGAAGGCTACCGCATTGTTTCTATGGATGATGTGGCAGCAATGGGCGATATCTTCGTCACCACAACAGGTAACATCGATGTTATCAACCATGACCATATGCTGAAGATGAAAAATGAAGCCATCGTTTGCAATATTGGTCACTTTGATTCAGAAATTGATGTCGCTTCCCTGCGTAAATATGAATGGGAGAACATCAAGCCGCAAGTTGATCACGTTATCTTCCCTGATGGTAAACGCATCATTCTGTTAGCTGAAGGTCGTCTGGTGAATCTTGGCTGTGCAACCGGTCATCCAAGCTTTGTGATGTCAGCCTCGTTCACTAATCAGGTCATGGCACAAATCGAGTTATGGCAAAATACTGACAATTATGAAAATAAAGTCTACGTATTGCCGAAAAAACTGGATGAAAAAGTCGCACAACTGCACTTGGGTCGGATTGGTGCCAACCTGACTACGCTGACAGACGAGCAATCAAAATATCTGGGGCTGGAAAAAACAGGTCCATTCAAACCTGAACACTACAGATATTAATCTTTAATCAATCTAAAAATGGGCTGAGTTTTCAGCCCATTTTTCTAATCAAAGTTAATGGATATGGCCAAAAATCTCACTTTAAGCTGCGAATTCTTTCCCCCAAAAACGGAAAAAGGCATTGCCAATTTAAGTAGTGTCCGAGAACAGCTTGCCCCTCTTAAACCTGAGTTTTTCTCAGTGACCTTTGGCGCAGGCGGTTCAACACAAGACAATACGATGGATGCGGTAATAGACATTCAAAAGCAGCATGCAGTGACTAACATTGATGCCGCCCCCCACCTTTCTTGTGTAGGCTCATCCGCGGAACGTATCCGTGCATTACTGGATACCTATCGCAATAATAATATTCACCGCATTGTCGCACTTCGTGGTGATCTGCCATCAGGTATGCAAGCACCAGGTGACTTTCGTTATGCCAGTGAGCTGGTTGAGTTTATTCGAAAAGAAACAGGTGACTTCTTTACCATCGAAGTAGCCGCCTATCCTGAAGTACACCCGCAAGCACAGTCTGCTGAACATGACCTTATCAACTTCAAACGTAAAGTGGATGCAGGTGCGAATAGTGCGATTACACAATATTTCTACAATATTGATGCATATCGTTATTTTGTTGATGCCTGTGAACAACAAGGCATTGATATTCCTATCATTCCGGGCATTATGCCCATCAATAACTATGCCCAGCTAGCTCGTTTTTCAGCAGGTTGTGGTGCCGAAATCCCTCGTTGGCTTCGCAAGAAACTCGAAGCTTTTTACGATGATACGGCATCAATGACTGCGTTCACCGTTGATTTTTTAACTGACTTTACTCAGCAATTAATCGATTTAGGTGTACCGGGTATACATTTCTACACCATGAATAAGGTTGACCCGACACTCACCATTTGTGATCGTTTAGGCCTGATTAAATAAATCTACAGTTAAGATTTTGTATGTAGCTGTAGGCAATGGCATAAGACTTGCGGTAACATATTTACATGGTCGTCAAAACACATAAAGAATTCTCGTGAAACCCTCATTACAGCTGCGTGTAGGCCAGAGTCTGTCAATGACTCCGCAATTACAGCAAGCCATTCGTTTGCTGCAATTGTCTTCGCTTGAGTTACAAACAGAAATTCAGGAAGCACTCGAAACCAACCCTTTGCTCGAAGTTGAAGAAGACTTTGAAGTTGACGAGAACGCACGCAAATCAAACACCGAAGATCAGACCAGTCGCGAAATCAGTGAGCTCGACAATCAGAATATTCCCGAAGATCTTCCTGTAGATAGCCAGTGGGAAGATACCTACGATTATCAACCCGTCAGTACCAGTAACAGCAATGTTATTCATGACGGTGATATGGAACGCGAGAATCAGGACGAGAGCACTGACTCGCTGCAGCAACACCTGCTTTGGCAAATGCGGCTGACTCATTTCACTGAAATCGAAGAAGCTATCGCGACTATCATTATTGATTCAATTGAAGATGATGGCTACCTGAAAACTTCTCTCGACGATATCCAAGCAAGCTTAGGTGAAGAATTTGCTGAAATAGAGTTAGATGAAATCGAGACCGTGCTTCACCGTATACAGCATTTTGATCCTGTCGGCGTTGCAGCCAGGGACTTACGAGAATGTTTACTGATTCAACTTCGGGTGTATGAAGCCTCAGGTCTACCTCATATTGATCTGATGAGAGAGTTAATTGATAAACATCTGGATACATTGGCCAAACGCGATTACGCCCAAATTAAGCGTGCTTTGAAAGTGTCGGATGATGAATTGACCGAATTGGTTCGCTCTATCCAGCTTTTAAACCCGCGCCCCGGCAGTCAAATCCAGACTGATACGACGGAATATATCGTTCCAGACGTGTATGCCAGAAAATCAAAAGGTCAGTGGGTCTTATCTCTTAATCCTGATAATGCTCCACGCTTGCAAATAGCTGAACACTACGCGCAACTGATCAATCGGGCTGATAACAGCGCCGAAAATACCTATCTGAAAAATAATCTGCAGGAAGCACGCTGGTTTCTGAAAAGCTTACAAAGTCGCAACGAAACCTTATTAAAAGTCACCGAAGCGATTATTGACAGACAAAAAGACTTTCTTGATTTTGGTGAGGAAGCGATGAAGCCGTTGGTATTGGCCGATATTGCTGAAGCCGTGGAAATGCACGAATCAACGATTTCCAGGGTCACAACGCGCAAATACTTACATACACCTCGCGGAATTTTTGAACTGAAATACTTTTTCTCCAGCCATGTCAGTACTGAGGCGGGCGGAGAATGCTCAGCTACAGCGATTCGCGCTATCATCAAAAAACTGGTTGCAGCTGAAAATCCACGAAAACCATTGAGCGACAGTAAAATTGCCGATATCCTCGGAGAACAAGGTATTAATGTCGCCAGACGAACAATTGCAAAATATCGTGAAACGTTGGCAATTGCGCCATCGAATGAGCGTAAACGACTGGTGTAAAACCAGTTATCATCACTCAAAAGGAGTCCAACATTATGCAGTTAAATTTAAGCGGACAACATATCGAAATCACTGACAGCTTACGCGATCACGTCAACAAAAAATTCGAAAAACTGACTCGCCATTTTGATCACATGACCAATGTTCATGTTGTGTTATCAGTAGAAAAACAACGTCAGAAAGCGGAAGCGACTGTTCATGTCAGCGGCGCAGACTTGTTCGCCTCAGATGAAAATGAAAACATGTATTCTGCTATTGAGAATCTGGTTGCCAAGCTGGACCGTCAAATCATTAAACACAAAGATAAAATCACCGATCATCATCAGTCAGTCGGTGCCGAAATGAAGCACAACGTCAACTAATAAGAGATTCTTTTTTATGCTAATTGCCGCATTATTGGTTAACGCTGACAGTATCAGCTTTCATGACAATGCTACGAGCAAAAAGAAAGTACTGGAAAACTTAAGTCAGAAGTTAGCCAGTAATACGAATGCGACAACAGCAGAAAAAATATTTCAGGTGTTATTAGAACGAGAAAGACTAGGCAGTACAGGACTGGGCAAGGGCGTGGCTATACCTCACGCCCGAGTCCCCGGACTGACTCATACCATCGCCGCTATGCTCACACTCGAAACACCCGTTCCTTTTGAATCCGTTGACAACCAACCTATCGATATTGCTTTTGGTCTACTCGTACCTGAAGAAGATACCGACCATCACCTACAACATTTGTCACGCCTAGTGACTTTATTTCGCGATCCGGAAATCTGCCAGAAACTGCGCAATGCAAATAGCGCAGAACAGATTTTTGAGTTACTTCTCTCCATCGACGAAGATTAATCGTGCCTCAAACTAGCCAACACCTCTCACTTCATGGAGTGATGGTCTGTGTTGATGGTTTAGGTGTTCTCATCAAAGGCCCACCAGGCATAGGCAAAAGCAGTCTGGCTCTTCAACTGATTAGTGAAGGTCATCAATTTGTTGCTGATGATGTGGTTGATATTCATCGTCACAAACATGAATTGATAGCGACTGCACCGTCCATACTGAAAGATCTCCTCAATACAAGAGAGCTCGGCACAATCAATATCAGGCAACATTTTGGCAGCGCGCACGTGCTGGATACCTGCCCATTACACTTTCAGCTAAACCTGCATGAGACATTAAAGCAGGAGAGTCAACTTGAAGGAAACCAGAGTAAGGAACGGATTCTGGACATAGCCGCACCAACGCTACACCTGTCATTATCAAATCCATCCTCGTTCAGTGTACGGTTGCTGACCTGGTTAAAAATGCAAAGAATGACAAATAATGCGAATGAACAGCTAAAATACCGGCAACAACAGCAAATTCAGCAATGAGCATTTCACATTAACTTGATGACATGTCATATATCTATTACATTCATTATCGTTTAAAGACAGAGGCTGAGCCAATTTGTCTATCTACAGCCATGGCTGTTTTTATAGAGAACTAATATGACCGTAGGCGTTTTACTCGTTTCGCACAATAACATCGGTACAGAGCTCATCAATACCGCTCGTCAAATGTTATCTTGCTGCCCTCTTCCGACGAAAGTCATTTCTATCGAAACCAAAGATAACCCGGAAGCCATTCGATTAGAAATGGATGAAGACTTAAAAAAACTTGATCAAGGTCACGGTATTCTCATACTGACTGACATGTTCGGTTCAACGCCTAGTAATATAGCGTGCGCCGTATCTGATAGAACAGATATCCGGGTGGTTTCGGGTCTCAATCTTCCTATGTTGATACGTGTTTTAAATTACCCAGCCCTTAATTTAGAAGAGCTCGAAATAAAAGCGTTAAGTGGTGGACAAGAGGGCGTAGTTCGCTGTCATCACACAGGCTACTCAAGAAAATGATGACAAGAACATTCACAATAATTAATAAACTAGGGTTGCATGCCAGAGCCGCAGCTAAATTCGTCACAACGGCATCAGCTCACCAAGCTAACATTACCGTCTCAAGAGAAAACAGAACGGTGAATGGAAAAAGTATTATGGGTGTGATGATGCTGGCAGCCGCAAAAGGCTCAGAAATTACAGTCACTGCTGAAGGTGAAGATGCGGAACAGGCATTAGCTTCCTTAGATACCCTGATAAATGATTATTTTGGAGAAGGTGAATGACACTTGAGTTGCAAGGTATTGGCGTCTCTCGTGGCATTGCTATGGGCCGTGCCCATATTCTTTTTCATAATCAACCAGATGTTCGTGAATATCTCATACCGGCTTTTGCTATTGAACAGGAAGTGGATCGTTTTCTTGATGCCATTGATCAAGCAAAACAACAATTAAAATCCATTCGTAATCATATTCCAGCAAATGCCCCAGCTGATGTCACTTCTTTCATTGATACACATCTATTAATGTTAAGCGACTCTTCGCTGAATAAGATTCCGGTCGATATGATCCGTCAGCGCCGTTGTAATGCCGAATGGGCCTTACAATTGCAGCGTGACGCCTTGATCAATGTCTTTAATGAAATGGATGATCCTTACCTCCGTACGCGCCGTGATGATGTGGATCATGTGGTCAACCGTATTCATCGTATTCTGGCGGATCAGGAAGTCGCTGATCACGAAATTCCTGATGGCCGACTCAAAGGCCACATCATTATCGCTGAAGATCTGACCCCGGCAGATACCGTACTGATGCAACATCAGGGAATTGTGGCTTTTGTCACCGAACACGGTGGCGCTACATCTCACACAACTATCTTAGCGAGAAGCTTAGGTATTCCTGCCATCGTAGGGGTTGAGTCAGTCCGACGCTATGTACAGGATAACGAACCGCTGATTGTCGATGGCGAGACAGGTGTGATGCTATTGGGGGCAGATGAACGCACCCAGTTTGAATATGAAGGCAGATTGATTGCTTTCCGTGAGCATATATCTTCGCTCAGTCGATATAAATCTCAACCCACTAAAACACGGGATGGCAAATCCGTCACGCTGTTAGCTAATGCCGAATTGCCAGAGGATGTCACCACTATTAGTAGTGCCGGCGCTCAAGGTATTGGGCTTTACCGTACTGAGTTCTTATACATGAACCGGTTGTCCCCTCCTGAGGAGGAAGAGCAATTGTCAGCATACCGTGATGTGGTTGAAGGTATGAATAATCAGCCAGTCACCATACGTACCTTTGACCTTGGCGCAGATAAAACAGTCGATGGTGGACGCAACCTGAACCAGACGGTTGTGACCAATCCGGCACTGGGCATGCGTGCGATTCGTCTATGTTTGACTCAACCAACTATGTTTCGTACCCAATTAAGAGCCATTTTGCGCGCCTCGGCTTACGGCAAAATCAAAATCATGTTCCCAATGATTTCCACCTTGAATGAGTTAGTTCAAGCCAAAAACATGCTGGAGCAATGTAAACAGGAATTAGATAAAGAGCATCTGGAATACGATCATCATATTCAGGTAGGCGCTATGATTGAGGTGCCAGCGAGTGCAGTCTGTGCCGAAATTTTCGCACAGCATGTCGACTTTCTCTCGATTGGTACCAATGATCTCATCCAATATACACTTGCCATAGACCGTATAGATGATCACGTCAACTACCTTTACGACCCGCTGCACCCTGCCGTATTACGACTAATCTATATGACGCTGCAAGCGGGTAAACAGCACAATGTCGATGTATCCATGTGTGGTGAAATGGCTGGCGATCCACGCTATACCAGACTCTTACTTGCCATGGGCTTGGAAAACTTCAGTATGCATCCCAATGCAATACTTGAAGTGAAACAGGTGATCAATGAAACCAATTTGAGTGAGTTACCACTCAATACATTGGATATTATGAATACAACGGATCCCATAGCCCTTGATTTGTTATTAGAAAATATTAATGGCCCCAACCACTAAGTTAGAAGGTAATAAACATTAGCATGGCTGTAATGAATGATTTTGATAGGAAAAAATCTCACTAAAACAGAGTATTTCAGTAGCCACGAGCTATCTCACGCTATCCAGTAAAGGCTAAGCAAGCTAAAATAAAGCCTAATCACAATCCTAAACACCTCCACCGTTGAGAACTGGATATGTCTGAGCTGGACCACGACCACGCCCTTAATCAATCAATCAATGCTTTATCCGATGCATTGCAAAGCGGACGTTTTGTCAGAATGCGTCGTTTACTGGCGGGCCTACATCCGGCAGAAACAGCTCATTTACTTGAATCTTTACCACCTAACGAAAGAAAAATCTGCTGGCCCCTGATTAATCCCGATCTGCGTGGTGAGGTTCTATCCTATATTGGTGAAGAAGTCCGTACCGATCTGATGACGGATATGGACACGGCCGATCTCATCAATGCCACCGAAGACCTTGATACAGACGATATCGCCGATATTCTGCAGGATCTCCCCGATCATGTTGTGCATGAAATATTACGTGCGATGGACATTCAACACAGGCGTCGTGTTGAAGCCGTTTTAGCCTATGACGAAGATAGCGCCGGTGGTTTGATGAACACCGACGTCACCACCGTCAGGACGGATATCACCTTAGAAGTCGTTTTACGTTATTTACGTATGCTCGGTGAGTTACCGGAAAATACCGACAGCTTATACGTTGTTGACCACAATGATCACTACCTTGGCACGTTAAGACTCTCTCAGGTAGTCAGTCGAAGTCGCTCATTATTGGTCAGTGAAGTCATGTCACATCAGGTGGATCCTATTCCAGCGAATATGACTGATCGTGATGTGGCAAGACGATTTGAAAAACATGACCTGATTTCTGCACCAGTGGTAGATAAAGATAACCGTCTACTTGGTCGTATCACCATTGATGACGTTGTAGACGTTATTCGTGATGAAGCAGAGCACTCAATGTTAAGCATGGCGGGCTTAGGCGAAGATGAAGATACTTTCGCAACAGTGAAAAAAAGCGTCAATCGCCGCTCCATCTGGCTTGCTGTTAACTTAATTACGGCTTTTCTTGCCTCATGGGTGATTGGCCTGTTTGAAACAACTATCCAAAAACAAGTCGCGCTGGCTGTTCTGATGCCAATCGTTGCCAGCATGGGGGGGATAGCCGGTAGTCAAACATTGACACTCGTTATTCGCTCGATGGCATTAGGTCAGTTGAACAGCAAAAATGAGCGCTGGCTGTTGCGCAAAGAAATGTTAGTAGGCGCCACCAATGGTTTGATATGGGCGACGGCTATCGCAGTCGTGACTGTGATCTGGTTTAATAGCCTGTCTTTGGGTCTGCTTATAGGTAGCGCCATTGTTATTAATTTAGTCGCAGCCGCATTAGCTGGGGTCACCATACCACTGGGGCTGAAGCGAATTGGTATTGATCCGGCTCTGTCTGGCAGTGTTTTGCTAACGACCGTTACAGACGTTGTTGGCTTTGTCGCCTTTTTAGGCTTTGCCAAATTATTTATTGTTTAACCTTAACGCCAATCGGAATGAGATATGTCAGGTAATACCTTTGGAAAACTCTTCACTGTGACCACTTTTGGTGAGAGTCATGGACAAGCTTTGGGATGTATCGTAGATGGTTGTCCTCCAGGACTTGAACTCACAGAAGCGGATCTCCAAAGAGATTTAGACCGTCGGCGCCCAGGTAAATCGCGCCATGAAACACAACGCCGTGAGCCTGACCAAGTTAAGATTCTATCTGGTGTATTTGAAGGCAAAACAACAGGTACACCTATTGGAATGTTGATTGAAAACGTTGATCAACGATCCAAAGATTACGGCAACATCATGCATCAGTTCAGACCAGCACATGCGGATTACACTTATCACCAAAAATATGGCGTGCGTGATTATCGTGGCGGTGGACGTTCATCGGCACGAGAAACTGCAATGCGTGTCGCTGCCGGCGGTATTGCCAAAAAATATCTTCGTGAACGTTATGGTATTGAAATACAGGCGTATTTATCACAACTAGGGCCGATAAAAATCGACACATTGGACTGGTCGCATGTAGAAAAAAGTGCCTTTTTTTCACCTGACCCAGATAAAGAATCCGAACTCGAAACCTATATGGATGCCTTACGTAAAGAAGGGAACTCTGTTGGAGCCAGAATTAATGTTGTGGCTCGTCATGTTCCTGTTGGTCTAGGCGAACCCATATTTGATCGTATTGATGCCGACATCGCCCATGCAATGATGAGTATCAATGCGGTCAAGGGTGTTGAGATCGGCGCTGGCTTTGATGCCGTTACTCAAAAAGGGACTGAACATCGAGATGAAATCACGGCTGATGGGTTTCTCAGTAATCATGCAGGTGGCATATTAGGTGGCATCACCAGCGGTCAGGACTTACTTGTCAGTATTGCTTTAAAGCCAACTTCTAGTTTACGTTTGCCTGGTCGTAGTATTGATACTCAAGGAAATGCGATTGAAGTTGTGACTAAAGGTCGCCATGATCCTTGCGTCGGTATTCGAGCCACGCCTATTGCAGAAGCAATGTTGGCACTAGTTCTGATGGATCACGTTTTACGTCATCGTGCACAAAATATGGATGTCGTAACTGATACGCCGATCATTCCAGGCCAAGCATAAATCGTTCAGGTGCCTTTATCCCAATTGCCATACTGGCGCCTGTCCGGCTTTTACTTCTTCTATTTTGCCTGTCTGGGGATCTTAGTCCCCTACTGGAGTCTATATCTAAAATGGGAAGGATTTAGTCCGAGTCAAATTGGTGAGCTGACAGCCATCTTGATGGGCTCAAGAATTATCGCACCTAATATTTGGGGGTGGATAGCAGACCATTACGATCGCCGAATGCGTATTGTAAGACTCGCTAGCTTTGCCACCATCATCGTATTTTCGGCAATATTCATCGAGCAATCATACCTTGCCGTAGCCATAATTTTGATGCTATTCAGCTTCTTCTGGAATGCATCATTACCCCAAGTTGAAGTCACTACACTGCAACATCTCGGTGAAGATAGTCATTATTACAGTAAAGTGCGTTTATGGGGGTCAATTGGCTTTATCACCATTGTCGTGATTTTAGGCAATTTATTGGAGCATTTTGAACCTGACATTGTCCCTACAGCACTGCTCTTTAGTGTCATTGGTATCTGGTTATTTAGCCTTACAGTACCTGAATCAGCAAAGACCGCTCATCACCAAACAACGTCGTTAAGAACCTTATTAAAAAGACCCAGCGTGATTGCTTTTTTGCTGGTTTGCTTATTGATGCAAGCAAGTCATGGTCCCTACTACACCTTCTATACCATTTACCTTGAACAGTATGATTACAGTAGCAGCTTGATTGGACAATTATGGGCGCTCGGTGTTTTAGCTGAAGTGGCCATATTTCTGGTGATGCATCGTTGGCTTCCCAAGTTCGGACTCCGTAATGTCTTCATGGCTAGCCTGTTACTTACAACACTGCGTTGGATTTTGATAGCCCTATTTCCGCAAAACCTTACTGTGCTAATTCTCGCTCAATTATTACATGCTGCAAGTTATGGTAGTTTTCATGCGTCTGCAATTGCTTGGGTTCATCGCCATTTCACAGGGCCAACACAAGGGAGAGGACAAGCCTTATACAGCAGTGCCAGCTTTGGTGCCGGTGGTGTGATTGGCAGCTTATTCAGCGGTTATATGTGGGATAGCCCTGGCGCCATATGGACATTTTTAATTGCTAGCGTGTTTAGCTTTTTAGGGTTCGTTCTTGCCTATAGATGGCTGAAAGAATCTGATCGCATTCAAGCAGATGAATGATTTAAGCTGATATTTATCGGGATTTCTGCTTTCTTTCATCAGAAACAATACTTATACTTACAAGCTGGGAATTTAACGTAACACAGATAGCAGGTACGTCCGTTGTCTCCTGATCAGGTGAAGTATGCATTTCTCGATTAAGAAAGGGCTAGATTTGCCCATCTCGGGGAAACCCGAACAAACTATCTATGATGGCAATAAAGTCAATTCAGTAGCCATATTGGGTAATGAATATGTAGGTATGAAACCTACGATGATGGTGGAAGAAGGCCAGAAAGTTAAACTCGGACAGCCATTATTCACTGATAAAAAGAACCCAGGTGTTCAATTTACCTCCCCCGGGGCAGGCATCGTAAAAGCCATCAATCGTGGTGCGAAACGAGCATTACAATCAGTGGTAATTGAGTTAGAGGGTGATGATGAAATCACTTTCGAACAATATGATGCTAACAATCTCGATAATCTAAAGCGTGCAGATATCACAAAAAACTTGATTGACTCAGGTTTATGGCTAGCATTCCGCACACGTCCATACAGCCGCTCCCCAGCTGTTGAAGCTGTCCCTGATGCGATTTTTGTCACGGCCATTGATACCAACCCTCTTGCCGCTGATCCCAGTATTATCATTAGCGAATATGCTGAAGAGTTTAAACATGGTTTAACGATTCTCAGTCAACTGACAGAAGGAAAAGTCTATGTCTGCCAGGCTCCAGACACAGCCCTTCCAGTCAATCAGAAAAATAATATCGAAGTTCATACTTTTTCTGGTCCCCACCCAGCAGGTTTAGCGGGTACACACATTCATTTCCTTGAACCGGTCAGCGCTAGCAAATCAGTATGGACTATCGGTTATCAAGATGTCATCGCCATTGGCAAGCTTTTCACAACTGGACGCCTCTGGGTTGAGCGCGTTGTTTCTTTTGCCGGACCACTGGTAAACAAGCCCCGCCTAATTCGCACACGTCTGGGCGCTAGCACCCAGGACTTAGTGTTTGGTGAAGTTCAGAATATTCAGTCTCGTATCATTTCTGGTTCTGTGTTGCATGGCCATACGGCTAACAACTGGGCAGCCTATCTAGGCCGTTTTCATAATCAAATCTCAGTGATTGCTGAAAGTGTTGAGCGTGAGTTACTCGGTTGGATTCGTCCCGGTGGTAAAGGCAAATTTTCTTCGCTTAATGTTTTCTTTTCGAGCATTTTTCGTCAAAAAGATGTCCCTTTAACGACATCACAAAATGGCAGTCCCCGTGCGATGGTTCCAGTAGGTGTTTTTGAACGAGTCATGCCACTGGATATTTTGCCGACACAGTTACTGCGCTCTTTGCTGGTTAAAGACACTGATACAGCACAACAGCTGGGCTGTTTGGAACTCGACGAAGAAGATTTGTCATTATGTTCCTTTGTCTGTTCAGGTAAATATGACTATGGCCCAGCACTTAGAACAAATTTGACACAAATTGAGATAGAAGGATAGTTGATGGCACGCTTAAGACGTTTTCTTGATCGTATCGAGCCACAATTTCAGAAAGGCGGCCCATACGAAAAGTATTTCGCGTTATATGAGATGGTGGATACGTTTATTTATTCACCCGCTGATGTAACAAGAGGCTCTCCCCACGTCCGTGATGCTATCGATCTCAAGCGGGTAATGAGCTATGTTGTTGTAGCCACATTCCCTGTGTTGTTATTGATGCTCTGGAATACAGGTTTTCAAGCCAACAACGCTATTACACAGATGGGCATGACAGACTTAGATGGCTGGCGTAATTGGATAATGAGCTCGTTAGGCATTGCCTACGATCCCAATAGTCTATTCGCTAATATGTTCCACGGGCTGCTTTACTTTTTACCCATGTACATCACCACACTCGTTGCTGGGGGTGTTTTTGAGGTCATCTTTGCAGCAGTCAGGAATCATGAAGTCAATGAAGGTTTCTTAGTCAGTTCCATGCTGTACACCCTCACACTTCCACCTTCAACACCGTTATGGATGGTCGCACTCGGTATCATTTTTGGTGTCGTTTTGGGTAAAGAAGTATTTGGTGGTACGGGTAAAAACTTCCTCAACCCCGCATTAACAGGCCGTGCATTCCTGTACTTTGCCTATCCTGCAGCTATGTCAGGTGACGCAGTATGGACTGCAGTCGATGGCTATACTGGTGCGACCCCATTAGCACTAGCAGCATCAGGTGGCATCGATGCTGTTGAGTCAGCAGGCTATAGCTGGTCTCAAACCTTCTTTGGCATTATGCCTGGCTCATTAGGGGAAACATCAACTCTCGCTATTTTAATCGGTGCTGCTTTTCTCATCTATACCCGTGTAGCCAATTTTAGGATTATTCTCGGCGTATTTTTGGGTATGTTTGCTACAACCCTATTATTTAATCTAATAGGCAGTGATACAAACCCTATGTTTAGTGTACCGTGGTACTGGCATTTAACGATGGGCGGCCTTGCTTTTGGTATGGTCTTTATGGCGACAGACCCTGTCTCAGCGGCAATGACAAATAAAGGCCGATGGATATATGGGGCATTGATTGGTTTTATGGCGATTATGATTCGTGTCGTGAACCCAGCCTTCCCAGAAGGTATTATGCTGGCCATATTATTTGGCAATATTTTCGCCCCCCTGATCGACTATTTTGTTGTTCAGGCCAATATCAAACGCAGATTGAAGCGAAGTTAACATCATGGCTGAAACTAATACAAAAAAAGGATTATTAGGTGGGTTATTAAATTTGCCTAATGATGATCCGAAAAAAACACTCTTTATCGCTATTCTGTTATGTCTGGTTTGTTCAGTCCTGGTATCTACAGCGGCCGTATACTTACGGCCGATACAAGACGATAATAAGAAAGCTGACATCAAAAAGAATATTCTTGCTGTCACAGGCTTAAATGATCAGTCTGGTAGCGTTGATGAATTGTTCAGTCAGTTTGAAGTGAAATTGATTGATCTAGATACAGGTAATTATGCTGACAAGGATATCGATCCCGTTAGTTATGACCAACGTGCGGCATCAGCTGACCCGCAAATGAGCATTAATATTGATGACAAGGATGATATTGCCGGCATTGGTCGTCGCGCTAAGTACGCACCTGTATATATTCTGAAAGATGGTGACAATATTCAACAAGTGGTGCTGCCTGTTCACGGCTATGGTTTATGGTCAACGTTATATGGCTTTTTAGCTCTGGAGAGTGACTACAACACTATTCGTGGTTTACGCTTCTATCAACATGCTGAAACACCCGGTCTTGGCGGTGAAGTTGACAACCCTAAATGGCGCGCTCAATGGATTGGCAAGAAAGTTTTTGATGAAGAAGGTAATGTAGAAATACGCGTCATTCGTGGGCATGTTGAGCCTAGTACACCTAATGCAGAATATAAAGTTGATGGCTTATCTGGTGCGACATTGACCAGTAATGGTGTCACCAACCTTCTACAATTCTGGTTAGGTGACCAAGGTTTTGGACCTTACCTGAAAAACATGCATTCGGAATTGGGGAAATAACTTATGGCAAGCCAAGCAAAAAATAATGTTATCGATCCTCTCATTGATAACAATCCAATTACACTTCAGGTACTGGGTATCTGCTCTGCATTAGCTGTTACCACTAACATGATGTCTGCACTCATTATGTCATTGGCTTTGACAACAGTAACAGCTTTCTCAGGTGCCTGTATCAGTGCTATCCGTAAACATATTCCTGGTAGTATTCGAATCATCGTCCAGATGACCATCATCGCTTCACTGGTGATTATTGTGGATCAGATACTCAAAGCCTACGCTTTTGAAGCGAGTAAACAGTTGTCTGTTTTTGTTGGCTTAATCATCACTAACTGTATTGTATTAGGTCGTGCAGAAGCATATGCAATGAAAAATCCACCGATGCTAAGCTTTTTGGATGGCATCGGTAACGGCTTAGGCTACAGTCTTATTTTGATGTTGGTGGCATTCTTCCGTGAGCTCTTGGGCGCCGGTAAATTATTTGGCTATCAAGTGATCCCAGTGGCCAATGACGGTGGTTGGTATATCCCAAATGGTCTTATGTTGCTGCCGCCTAGTGCTTTCTTTGTTATTGGCCTACTGATTTGGGCTGTTCGTAGCTGGAAGAAAGAGCAAGTTGAAGCTCCCGACTATCAAATCCATCAAGTTCATCGTACGGAGGTATTGTAGATGGAACATTATCTTAGCCTATTCGTACGCTCAATTTTTATTGAGAACCTGGCTCTATCCTTCTTTTTAGGGATGTGTACATTCCTTGCTGTATCAAAAAAGATTGAAACAGCACTAGGGCTTGGTATCGCTGTCATCATGGTTCAGACGATTACCGTACCGGCAAATAACTTAATTTACCAATATCTACTCAAGGATGGCGCACTGGCTTGGGCAGGCTTACCAGATGTTGACTTAAGCTTCCTTGGGCTCATCAGCTACATCGGCGTTATCGCTGCCATGGTACAAATCCTCGAAATGGCCATGGATAAATATGCCCCCGCCCTGTATAACGCGCTAGGTATTTTCTTACCATTAATCACTGTGAACTGCGCGATTCTTGGGGGAACCCTATTCATGGTTGAACGTGACTACAATCTATCTGAAAGTGCTGTATACGGGGTAGGTAGTGGTCTCGGCTGGGCCATGGCTATTACAGCTATCGCTGGCATACGTGAGAAACTCAAATATTCAGATGTACCTGATGGACTGCAAGGTTTGGGCATTACCTTTATTACCGCAGGACTTATGGCACTTGGTTTTATGGCATTTTCTGGGATTCAATTGTAATGGAAATCGTACTCGGCATCGTACTATTTACCCTTATCATCATGGCCTTAGTATTTTTGATACTAGGAGCACGCTCACGATTAGTCTCAACGGGTGATATTGAAATCGTCATCAATGATGAAAAAACCATCAAGACAAAAGCGGGTAGCAAATTACTAGGCGCACTCGCTGATGCAGATCTATTTGTATCTTCAGCTTGCGGTGGCGGTGGTACTTGCGGACAGTGTAAGGTCAAAATTTTTGAAGGTGGCGGCTCAATCCTTCCGACAGAAGAGTCACACATTACTAAGCGTGAAGCCGCTGAAGGTGACCGTTTATCCTGCCAAGTAGCGGTTAAACAGAACATGAAAATTGAAGTACCCGAAGAAGTTTTCGGTGTCAAAAAATGGGAATGTACTGTCCGCTCTAATCATAACGTAGCAACCTTTATCAAAGAGCTTGTTCTTGAACTGCCTACAGGTGAAGATGTTAATTTCCGTGCAGGGGGATTTATTCAAATTGAGTGCCCTCCTCATACGGTTGAATATAAAAGCTTCGATGTAGAAGATGATTACCGGGGTGACTGGGATCGCTTTGATATGTGGCGGTATAAGTCTGTAGTAAAAGAAGACGTTGTACGTGCTTATTCAATGGCGAACTATCCTGAAGAGAAAGGCATCATTATGCTGAACGTTCGGATAGCTTCTCCACCACCTGATAACGATGATATTCCACCAGGTCAAATGTCATCTTATATCTTCAATTTAAAACCAGGTGATAAGGTAACCATATCAGGACCATTCGGTGAGTTCTTTGCAAAAGACACTGACAAGGAAATGGTCTTTATTGGTGGTGGTGCGGGTATGGCACCTATGCGTTCACATATTTTCGATCAGCTTCGCAGAATTAAAACCGATCGTAAGATCAGCTTCTGGTATGGTGCCCGCAGTTTACGTGAGATGTTCTATACCGAAGACTTTGATGAGCTGGCTGCAGAGAATGAAAACTTCACTTGGAATGTAGCCTTATCCGATCCGTTGCCAGAAGATAATTGGCAGGGGTACACTGGCTTTATACATAACGTGCTGTATGAAAACTATTTGAAGGCTCACCCAGCACCTGAGGACTGTGAGTTCTATATGTGTGGTCCACCAATGATGAATGCTGCAGTCATTAATATGCTTGAAGATTTAGGTGTTGAACGTGAAAACATCTTCTTGGATGACTTTGGAGGTTAGATGACAACTTTTATCGCCGCATTTGTATTACTACTGATTATCACTGCTGCAATGGCAATAGGTGTACTATTCGGTCGTTCAGCGATCAAAGGCAGTTGTGGCGGTCTAAATCAAGTTGGATTGAGCGGAAGTTGTGGTGGCGCATGTTCTGCTCAGGAAAAAGAAGCATGCGAAAAGCGAAAAGCACAGCAAAAATAGCACCTATTTGAGGAGGTAAACATGTTAGCACCGTTGAAAGTTAAAGATTACATGAATGGTACTAAAATTACCTTCACGCCAGATATGGACATACTTCGTGCAATTAACCAACTTGTAGAATTCAAACTATCCGGTGCACCGGTCATTGATCATCATGGCAACCTCATCGGTTTCTTATCAGAAAAAGATTGTATGCAAGTTGCACTTAATGCGGCATATCAAGGTGAAGCGGCAGGTCAAGTCAGAGAATTCATGAACTCTGAATGTGCTACAGCAGATGTTGAAGACTCTATCATCGAAATAGCACAAACCTTTTTATCAACGGCATACAAATGTTTGCCGGTCATAAAAGATAACCGCTTAGTGGGCTCCATCACACGACAAAATATATTACGAGCTCTGCAGACATCATCAAATATCGAAAACAGCAAAAAACCCGCTAAACAATCCACAAAACAACAAATACATGTAACGACAAAATAACGTTTACCACGTTGTTTTTTAAACTGAGTGCCAGTCTCAATATTAATTGGAGACAAAACTAATGCAACTAGTATTTCGCGCTAATAATATTCTTGAGGCTCATATAGTCGCAGGTTTATTAAAAAGTCACGAAATTGAATGTCATGTTGGCGGACACTTCCTACAAGGCGCGGTTGGTGATCTCCCAGCTACAGATTTTGCTCATGTCTTTGTCGAGCAAGATAACATTGAAGCGGCTCAAGCGATAATTGATGGCTATGAAAATAATTCACTATAAAAGCACCGCAGCTGACTTGTAGTAAAAAGCGATATCAATAAGGTAACGAAGCGAATACATAATATGATATACAACAGCATACTCGATACGATAGGCAACACACCTGTTGTTAAATTAAATAATATCGCCCCAGATCATGTGAATATGTATGTAAAGGTTGAGTCCTTCAACCCGATGGGTTCTGTTAAAGACCGTTTAGCATACGCGATTATAGACGATGCTGAAAAACGTGGCGTATTAAAACCTGGTCAAACAGTAGTTGAAGCAACATCAGGCAATACAGGTATTGCGCTCGCTATGGTATGCGCAGCAAAAGGTTATCCTTTTGTCGCAACGATGGTAGAAACCTTTTCGGTAGAAAGACGCAAAATTATGCGTGCTTTAGGCGCAAAGGTCATCCTGACACCAGCCGCAGAGAGCGGTAAAGGCATGGTAAGAAAAGCTGAAGAACTTGCTGATACATATGGTTGGTTTTTGGCTAGACAGTTCGAAAATCCAGCTAATCCGGCTTATCATCGCAACACAACTGGCCCGGAGATACTCTCTGACTTTGCTGGTAAGCCTCTCGATTATTGGGTTTCAGGTTGGGGTACAGGTGGAACACTTACTGGAGCCGGTGAAATCATCAAAGCCGCTCGCCCAGAGACTAAAATAATTGCAACAGAGCCGGCTGCCGCTTCGATGTTAGCCGGTAATGACTGGGCTCCGCACAAAATCCAAGGTTGGACACCTGATTTTATTCCTGATGTATTAAATCGAAATGTTTATGACGAACTGTACTCAGTCACAGACGATGAAGCTAAAACTTGGGCGCACCGTTTAGCAAGTGAAGAAGGGATTTTTGTTGGCCTATCATGTGGTGGTACTCTAGCTACCGCGATGAAAGTAGCTGAAACTGCAAAGCCTGGAAGTACAATTCTAGCAATGCTCCCGGATACAGGTGAACGCTATTTATCAACGTATCTGTTTGAAGGAATGAATGAAGGCTCCGATGATGATTGGCTAGCAGGTCAATAAGATTCTAAAAATAGCCAAAGCAACTTCATTCATCTAACTACAGTAGTGTTATTAGGTTAATAGTAGGGGAGAGATTTTGATAGCCACCCTTTTCTCATCATTTGGAATTTATTTTCTTAAGGCTCTTAATTGAGATTCTTTACTGTTGGCTGCACTCGCGGATTAATCAAATAATCATTTCTAGTTATCGAATCAACATTTTGTTGGTCAATAGCATGGATATATATGTTTTAAACGTCTCTGAGTTCGTTAGAATATATCCAGCATGATTTTCTCCATGGACATTGAGCCAGCATCTACTCTGAGAAATTGATTTGAGATCTGACAGTTAAATGACAACTCCCACAATACATCGTTACTCACGAGAGAAAGAGTATTTCTTTTTTGAAGGGTGCTATATAAACGAACTTTCTAATGATTCACATGACTCTGATGTATCAATAGCTCAAGCCAGAGTTTGTCCAGGCGTCACGACACAATGGCATCGTTTAAACGCGACAACAGAACGTTATGTCATTTTAGAAGGGGAAGGATTAGTCGAACTAGGAGATAATCAAGCAGAACTTGTATCTGCAGGGGATATCGTCATTATTCCACCACTAACACCACAACGCATTACTAATAACGGCGGTTGTGATCTGATATTTTTAGCCATTTGCTCGCCAAGATTTACTGAGGCTAATTATCAGCTAGTTAATAAATGAAAGAATATTTTCACGCTGAAGATAACTTTATCATAACCCACTAAACAATATAATCTGAGGCATCAGAGACAGCTCTACATGTTTGTCTCAGTATGCTTAATGGTTTTTTAAAGCTGTTCCATCTTTTTTGCTCTATATAATAACCTCTATACGCGATTTCAGTATCTAATTCTCAGAATTATTATCAATTAAGTCTTGGTATAAAGCACCTCTAACGCATACTGCATTTAAGCGGATGGGTACATTCTACAGATAGTAGATGAATGTCTTCAGCGATCTGAGTTCAGTCCTCCCTCTTCCGGCGGCCAATTTAAACCCGCAATACGCTTCGGGCAGCCATTAAGTCTATTCAGATTTGGATTCTCATATAACGAACAAAGTAGTACTTTCTGCTTTCAGTTCGCTCAGTGTAGGGCTTAAGAACTATGAACTAGAGTATGGCCGTTATTTGCATGGATGTCATGTATGGCGATAACAGGAGCCGTTATCGGTGACCTACTTTGTTTGCCCCATCCCTGGTGCAAATCGCTACGCAAGTTCCCTTTGGTCGTCCAAAAACGTTCCTGACGTTTTTGTTATGTCCATGGATGGACGGTATGCAAAGCCATGTCTGGCACATGAGTTGTCCCGGTGATGTGGACTCATGACGCGTTCCCCTGTTCAAGAGAAGTCATGTCAATGTTTTAGATATAAAAAAAGCCCATCCGTTTGGATGGGCTTATTTTATATTAAAGCCTGGCAGTGACCTACTTTCACATGGGAACTCCCACACTATCATCGGCGCTAAGTCGTTTCACTTCTGAGTTCGGGATGGGATCAGGTGGGGCCAACTCGCTATGGCCGCCAGGCATAACTGGCATAGTCAGTTCTAAACTGACTCTCGGAAATCGGTAACAAGATATTGCGTAAAGAGTTCGCAACTCCCCAAGTTCCCTTGGGGTTATATGGTCAAGCCTCACGGGCAATTAGTACTGGTTAGCT
>NZ_DBNG01000030.1:0-7422 GCF_002299105.1 Methylophaga sp. UBA678 | reverse complement strand
AGGCAAAATCCCTAGGACCCCATGGACGCATACATCGCTGACATCGCCCCCGCCTATCCCGCTGGTTAAACCAGCAATACAAACCGATGCTGTACCAAGCTTAGGCGATGCGGCTGATGATCCAGCTATCTGGGTCAACAAAGCCAACCCGGAACAAAGTCTGGTATTAGGTACGGATAAACAAGGCGGTTTAGTTGTTTATGATTTAAAAGGCAAAACCCAGCAATTTTTGCCTGTTGGACGACTGAATAATGTCGATGTCCGTCATGGTTTTCATTTCAATGGTAAACAGATTGATTTAGCGGTTGCCAGCAATCGTGATCATAACTCACTGCATGTGTTTGCCATCGATCCAGCAAGTCGTCTTGTCACTGAAATGGGTGAAGTTAGCACCACGGCACAGGATATTTATGGCCTGTGTATGTATAAAAATAAACAAGGTGATATCTACACCATTGTGAATGATAAAGACGGCCGCTTTTTCCAATATCAGATGCAGGACAAACAAGGCAAGATTGCCGGTGAACTGGTCCGTGAATTTAAAGTTGCCACGCAACCTGAAGGCTGTGTGGCCGATGATAAACATGATCGTTTATTTATTGGTGAAGAAAACAGAGCAGTCTGGACACTTGATGCCCGTGCCGATCAATCTACGGTGATGACTCAGGTCATGCCTGTCGGTGAACATCTGAAAGACGATATCGAAGGGATCAGTTTGTATCAGAACGACAAACAGGATTATCTAGTGATATCCAGTCAGGGCAATGATAGCTATGTTGTGCTTGATGCTCTGCCACCCTTCACTTATCGCGGTGTATTTCGTATTGGCTTTAATACAGCATCCGGCATTGATGGTGTTTCAGAAACAGATGGTCTGGATGTCAGTAGCGTCAATTTTGGCCAACCATGGCAGCAAGGCATGTTAGTTGTTCAGGATGGACGCAATCGCATGCCATTGGAAAATCAAAACTTCAAATATGTGCCCTGGTCAGAGATTGCTGATCAACTCGGCCTGTCTAAACTGAGCAAATAAGGAGTCAATCATGGAAACTGCAATGCATGAAATGACTATTTGGGGTCTGGTCAGTGATGCCAGCGTTTTAGTGAAAATTGTGATGCTGATTTTAGTACTGGCATCGATGGTAAGCTGGTATCTGATCCTGTGGCGTTCAAATGTATTAAGTCGTCTGGAGAAACAAAATAAGCTGTTTCAGCAGCAATTCAGACAAACGGCGGATATGACGTCATTACCTGAAGCAACAACAAAAGCGACTTTACACAAAGCGATTCCAGCCATATTTCAGGCTGGCTGGCAGGAGTATGAGAAATATCAGCATATCGCCACTATGCCGCAGGATGAAAAGGTAGAAAATGTAGAACGTGCCATGCTGGTGAATATTGGCGAGCAGGAAGCCGAACTTGAAAAAGGTCTTTCTTACCTGGCTACCATTGGTTCAGTCAGCCCCTACATCGGCTTGTTCGGTACGGTCTGGGGCATTATGAACTCGTTTATTGGCCTGTCCCAGGTTGAACAAGCGACATTAAACACCGTGGCCCCGGGTATTGCTGAAGCCCTGATTGCCACCGCTATCGGCTTATTTGCAGCGATCCCGGCAGTGGTTGCTTATAACCAGCTGAGTAAACGCGCCGGGGCTATCAGTACGCTTTATTATCATTTTGGTAATGAGTTCATCACCCGATTACAGCGAGTGATGCACAGAGCACCATTGGCAAAGGCTGCGTGAGGTCGTCATGCTAAGAAAACCGGTTGCTAAACATGCCTTGAAGGCAGAAATGAATGTGGTGCCTTATATCGATGTGATGCTGGTGTTGTTAGTGATTTTTATGGTCACAGCTCCGCTACTGGTACAAGGCGTTAAACTTGAATTACCTAAGGTTGCAGCGGAAGCGTTACCCACTGATAGTCAGAAAACGATTCTGACTTTATCGGTGGTTGCTGATGGCAGTTATTACTGGAATGTGGGTTCAGAAGTCGATATTCAATCCCGCTCAGATCAAGCAGTCAGCTTGGATGACATGGTCGAAAAAATAGAGCAGATTAAACAGCAGAATGACAAGCTGCTATTTTTTATCCGTGGTGATAAAGCCACGGATTACGCTTCAGTTGTAAAAGCGATTGCCGCATTACAGCAAGTGGGTATCGATGATGTGGGCCTGATTACGGAGTCGCCCGATGCCTGAGTTAGCTATGCGTGATCCACTTTATCTAAGTAAACCGTTTACTGCCTCTGAGATAAACAAATCTGCATTAATTGAAGTAGGTTTGTTTCATATTGCCATTGCCGCATTATTATTTCACTCATGGACACCGGTGACTCAGCATGAACCGGTCGTTAAAACAGTGAATATCCGCATGGTCGAACTTCCTCAGCCGGTAAAAAAAGCCGTGTTCGAAGAGGTAAAGCCGGTGGTTATACCTGAACCTGTTATCGAGCCAAAAGTTAAACCTAAACAAAGTATTGTTGAAAATGAACTGGCCTTTAAACGCGTTGAAAACCCCATAGCCAAACCGATAGAAAAACCCGCACCAAAAACACCTGTAAAAAAGAAAATAGAAAAGCAAATAAAACCACTTAAAGACAAGCCGGTTCCGCCTGTCAGCCAACCGACAAAGCAAGAAAAACCTGCAGAAAAGTTGCCTGACAGCCCAGTACTGACAAGTAGTAATAAGCAAAATGTGCCACAAAAAACACAAAGTAATCCATCCGAGCTAGCAACTGAAACATTTTCTGTGGAACACTATAAACCGATTGAAAAACAGGTACCGGACTATCCCAGAACTGCTTTGCGTAAAGGTCTGGAAGGTGATTGCACTGTTCGATATACCGTAAACAAACAAGGCCGTGTAGAGTCTCCCGAGGTATTGGCTGACTGTCATCCGATGTTTGAACGGCCATCATTAGCTGCTGCCAAAACCTTTCGTTACGCGCCTCGTATGGTTAACGGAAAAGCGGTACCTGTACCGAATGTTCGTAACACCTTTGAATACCGTATTCATTAAAAGAAGATAACTCGCCATGACACAGCCGACACACTCAGATTTTCATCAACGCCTGGCATCTTATGATGATGAGATTATTAACAGCACCGAGCAAAAAAGCCTGGATAAAATGGCGTTATCACGCCGTGATGTTTTAAAAGGCAGTTTAAATGCCGCCGTTATAGGCTTTCTAGGACTGAGCATGGGTAGTCGTTTTGCCTTTGCCGGTGAAAATGCCATCCCCCCAGCCCCATATATTGGTTTTCAGCCTATTCAGCCACGTACCGATCCCTTATTTGATGAAGTCGTGGTCGCGGATGGCTATCAGGCAAAAGCCTTCTTCTCCTGGGGTGATCCGGTGGAAACAGGAGCAACAAAATGGAAAGCCGATGCCAGTAATACCTGGCAGGAACAGCTGAAACAGGCTGGTGATAACCATGATGGCATGCACTTTTTTGCCTTTCCCGACAACAATAATCGTGGCTTGATGGTGATCAATCATGAATACATTAATCCCACCATCCATACCGATGGATTGATTTATGATGGCAATGGCAAACGTTTGCCCGACGATGTCAAAAAAGAACAAGCGGCTCACGGTGTCAGTGTCATTGAAGTGAAAAAAGACAGTCACGGTGAATGGCAACGCGTTTACCCCTCACTCTATAACCGCCGTATCTCAACATTAACACCGATGCAGGCCAGCGGTCCCTTAGCCGGTCATGACCTATTCAAAACAGTCGCTGATCCTGATGGCAATGAAATTATCGGCACCTTGAATAATTGCTCGAATGGTTTCACTCCGTGGGGTACCTATCTGGCCTGTGAAGAAAATTGGCATAACTATTTCTTCAATCACGACAAAACAGATTACCAGTCTCGTGTCTCTCATCACCGTTATGGCATTTCTAATGACAAAAACGACAATTATTATGGCTGGAGCACGATTGATGCGCGTTTTGATGCAACACCGGATGCTTCACTGCCCCATCAGGGTTACGTCAACGAGCCTAATCGTTTTGGTTGGGTCGTCGAAATTGATCCTTTTGATCCGCAAAGCAAACCCATTAAACGCACAGCCTTTGGTCGTTTCTGCCGCGAGTGTGTAGCACCTTCACTGGCAGATAATGGTCAGTTGGCGTTTTACTCTGGTGACGATACTCGTGGTGAATATGTCTATAAATTCGTACCGTCTCAACGCTTTGATAAAACCCAGATGCACAATAATAAAGACATATTGGATGAAGGCACATTGTATGTGGGGCGTTTTAACGATGATGGCACGGGTCGTTGGTTACCATTGGTACATGGTAATGAAGGGCTAACAGCAGAAAATGGTTTCCCCAGCCAGGCTGAAGTTTTAGTTAATGCTCGGGCTGCGGCTGATCTATTAGGTGCAACACCCATGGACCGTCCGGAATGGGCCACAGTGAATCCGCACAATTTGGATGTTTATGTGTCACTGACCAACAACAATAAACGCGGCAAAGAATTTGCTGTTAATGCCGCCAACCCACGTCCTGATAATCGTCATGGTCAGATAATCAAAATCATGGAGGAGCAAGCCAATCCGGCAGCTACCTCATTCAACTGGTCATTATTCGTTATTGCAGGTGAGAAGCCAGACGCCACTGATGCTGAAGGTCACAAAGTAGCCGATCATTTAGTCGGTAATATTCAAGGAGATATTTTCTCCTCACCTGATGGTTTAGGCTTTGATCAGGATGGCCGTTTGTGGATTATGACTGACTATGATGACGACGATCCGTTCATGGCAAACATGGGCTGTAATCAGGTGTTATGTGCCAACCCGCAAACGCAGGAAATCAAACGCTTTTTAGTTGGACCGAGAGGCTGTGAACTGACCGGGATTACCTGGAGTCCTGATTACAAAGCGATGTGGGTTAATATCCAGCATCCAGGATTAAGCTACCCGGCTTCTGATGGTAAAACACGCCCACGCTCAACAACGGTGCTGATTACTAAAAATGATGGTGGTGTTATCGGCAGCTAAACGTCCATTTCTGGAACGTTGTGGATGTGACTGAGTCACTATAGATACACAGGTAAGTTACCCCGTGTTTATTACTGGGATGACTAAAACGATAGCATTTAATTTACGTAGAAACACACATAAAGGCTGTAGTATTAGGCAAGTGGTTTCTCATCGTTCCGTCTATAGTATTTTCACCTCTAATTCTTTTATCTAAGGGAGTTACATCTATGAAAACTGTTGGTTACGCAGCTCATTCCTCCGATACCCCGCTCGCCCCATATCACTTTGAACGTAGAGAATTACGCGATAATGATGTAGCAATGGAAATCCTCTATTGCGGTGTGTGTCACTCCGATTTACACGTTGCCAGAAATGATTGGGGTGGGTCTTCATACCCTGTTGTGCCAGGTCATGAAATAGTCGGCCGTGTGACTGCCGTTGGCAGCAATGTCAGCAAATATAACGTCGGTGATCATGTCGCTGTTGGCTGTATGGTCGATAGCTGTCAGGAATGTGATGAATGCCATAACGACCATGAACAATACTGTCGTAATACTTTTACACTGACATATGGTTCACCAGACCGTATTACTAATGATATGACACAAGGTGGTTACTCCAAACACATCGTTGTTCGTGAAGAATTTGTATTACGCCTGCCAGAAAATCTGGATCTGGCTAAAGCCGCGCCATTATTATGTGCAGGTATCACTACTTATTCACCTTTGAGAGAATGGAATGTCGGACCTGGTAGCCGTGTAGGTGTCGTTGGCATGGGCGGTTTAGGTCATATGGCCATTAAACTCGCTGTTGGTTTAGGTGCTGATGTGACAGTCATCAGTACATCACCGAAAAAAGAAGCCGATGCGCAAGAACTGGGCGCTCATAACTTCTTGGTATCTAAAGATGAAGACGCAATGGCGGCTGCCGCTTCCAGTTTTGATCTGATTATCGATACCGTGCCAGTAAATCATGATCTTAATCCTTACATCCCACTATTAGATAATGATGCCACTCTGGTTATGGTCGGTCAGATTGGTCCTATTGAAGGGCCAAACACAGCGCCGATGGTTTTCGGTCGCCGCCGCATTGCGGGCTCATTAATTGGTGGTATCAAAGAAACTCAGGAAATGCTGGATTTCTGTGGTCGAATGAACATTCTGCCTGAATGTGAAATGATCAAAATGGATGAAATTAATACCGCCTTTGAGCGAATGGAACGTTCTGATGTGCGTTACCGTTTTGTCATCGATATGGCATCATTAACGGCCTAATCCTATACGGGCAGTCAGTTTCTGGCTGCCCTTTTCCTTGTTTAGATAGACCTGATGAATACAAAACCTTTGGCTGAATTACTTAGCCGTTATGCTCCACACGATGGCTTGTTTGATTTACCTATCGCAGGTGTCCGCGTTTTTCGTGTATCTAAAATTGACGAAGTCGCTGTTCGTGGTAATAGCCAGCCCGGTATCTGCATTATTGCTCAAGGCGCTAAACGCGCCATTATCGGAAGTGATGTTTACGAGTATGACGATTCCAGAATGGCTGTTTATTCAACGGAGGTGCCGGTCTCAGCCAAGATTATTCAGGCCAGTGAAGATGAACCCTACTTGTGTTTGATTATCGATATGGATCAGCAAAAGCTGGCCGAAACGGCACTAAAGGTGTTTCCCTACGGTTTGCCTAAAACCGCACACACCAAACCGATTTTTATTGGTCAGGCTAATCCGCATATTATCGAAGCAGCTACCCGTTTAATTGGTTTATCAGCTCAAACAGAAGTATCAACCTTGCTGGTTCCGTTAGTGATGGAAGAAATTTATATCCGCCTGTTACAAAGTCATATCGGCAAACTGGTCGTGCAGATTGCGACTACAGGTTCCCATCTGCAAAAAGTCTCGGCTGCCATTTCCTGGTTGCAGGAAAACTTTACTGAACCGATGAAAGTCGATGAACTGGCTGAGCGCGTGAATATGAGCATATCGTCATTCCATCATCACTTTAAGGCAATAACGTCGATGAGCCCATTACAGTTTCAGAAAGAGTTACGTCTGTATGAGGCAAAACATCTGATGCTGTCAAAAATGATGGATGTCAGCACCGCTTGTATGCACGTAGGTTATTCCAGCGTGTCACAATTTAGTCGGGAATACAGCCGCTTTTTTGGTCAGCCGCCCAGTAAAGATATTCAACTTCACTCGATGGCTGTCTGAAATAACACAAGCTATAGCTGTAGAGTAAAAAGGCGGAAAGCACTCACAAGTGGACGACATAAATTTAGAATAAAAAATTGAATGTACTTTTGTGAGTGCTCTCCATTGCGAGCGATTGAGTTTAGATAAAATTAACTTAACTCACAACATGTGATCCGCTGCTATTTTGAATTAATGCACAAAATAAAGGCTATTTGCAAAACAGGGTTGGA